>DATEUP010000069.1:0-16830 GCA_035283065.1 Thermoplasmatota archaeon
AGCGCCCGTGAGCGATCGACGGCCTTACGCGCCTTCGGGTCGAATTCGACCTTCTCGGCGCCCCTGGCGACGCGTTCAACCGCTTCCAATGAGAGGCCGCTGCCCGCGATTCGAACGGTCACCTAACGCCCCCTCCAGGACGTCGCGAACGGCGCAGCACGGGAAAACCCTTTGGAGGGCCGACGGAGGCGCCGCACAAGTGGCGCCAGCTGGACGATGCCGCCGGGGACTCGCGGTTCGCCCGGGGCACCAATCGCCGCCACACGGCCCAGCCGAAGTGGGGCCCCGAACCGCTCCTTGGCCCGGGGTGGCGGCACCGGCAAATTCTTAACCGGGGCCTGCGAGTCTGAGGCGTTGCACGGCCAACACCCTGTGGGGGGATCTCTCTCTTCTTGGCACCGTTCGATTGGAGCAGTGTTGGTCGCCTGCGCTTTTTGTGCCTCGGGCGTTCCGGCGTTTCCGGCCACGGGGGCCGTTGGGGACAATGACTGCCTCGCTTCCCCGATCGACCGAATGTTCGATTTCGCGCAGGACGTTCGCAACCGCTGGACGGGCCAGGTGACGTCGCAATTCCCCTCGCTCGACATCCTCGAACTGCGGGCGTGCGAAGCGGGCGGCGAACTCGTTTTCCTGATGAGGACACGCGCGCCGGCCGTGACGGATAATGCGTCCTACTCTTACACCATGGACTTGTTCGATTGGGTATCCGGCGCGTTTGTGGTCGGGTTCTCGAACGGGACCACGTACGTAGCGCGCGCGCCGTCACCGGAAGCGAAGGCGGACGCGTCAGGCAGTTGGCTGGAATTGCGCGTCCCCGCCGACTCCTACGGCGGCTCCCTGGCAACCGCCGAGGTCGCCGGCGATGCGTGGGTGGTTGGGACCGACGAAATCGACGAGGACATCGGTTACCATGATTACGCCCAACGAAGGCTCAGCAATGAGTATTCCCTGGAACAAAGAGCCATCGTGACCAGCGGCCTTCCGAACGAAGCCACCCCGTTTGCGCGGCCCACCGTGGCGATAACGTGGCTCGAGCTCCACAATCGCTCTGAGGGACGCACGCTCCTGAACCCGGAGGGCGCTCTCTACGACCTTACCATCGAGGTCGAAACGGAGGGCCCGGTTGCCGAGCTGCGCATCGTCTTGGGATTCGCCAATGAAAGGGGGTTCGTATTTGATCGTTGGATGGTCCGAGGAGACTACCTCCTATGGGAAACCCAAGACCTCGGTGCGGGGCGGACTTTCTGGAAGCTCTCCACAAATTACAGCGGGTATTCGCCTTTCGGCGCGGCACAAGGGATCGTGGAGGTGCGGGCCATTGCCGAAGACGGAAGCTGGGGCCATGCCAATGGGACCTTTCCGGCCACGCCGGGTAAGTCCTACTCGTCGGGCACTTCTCGAAGCGCCGCCGGAGCCTCATCGGCCCTATTCATCGTCTTCTTGGCCGTCCCGGCCATCGTCATCGCAGCGTGGTGGCTGCGCGAACGCCGCCTCAAGCGCGCTGGAAAGTCGCCTTGACCCACTTCCCGTCGATGAGGGCAAAGAGGAGCACGGTGAGCAGCGCCATCCCCGCGACCATGAGCGCGATCCACGACATTGCCAGGGCCGGAAAGAGGTCGTACCCGAGGGAAAGGAACGCGACGGCAAGCAGCGGGGGCACGGTTACGATCGCGAAACGCGCGATGACGGGGCCGTTGAGGAGGTAGGTGTTCGTCCGAAGGCCCGTGAGGTAGGCCGTTGCGACCGCCGTATAGGCCGAGGTCGAGAACGCGACGGGCAGCGCGAGCGCGAGCTTCCAGACCTCCTGGTTGATGAAGGCCATGAGGACGACGAAGAACGCCGTGATCCCCGCGGTCACGAGGAAGAAGATGATGAGCTTCGCCTTGATGAGCCGCGGGACCGTGATCGGGAGCGTGTCGTAGTACTCCGTGATGTCGATGTGGTTGAGCCACGAGTAGATCATGACGCCGAAGAAGCCGACGTTGCCGGCGTAGAAGACCGTGTCGAACCTGAGCGCGATACCGAGCGTGTTGTTGAGGAACCAGATCGAGAGGGACAAAAACACGAGGGGCACGGCGAAGGAGAAGGCCATCTTCGTGAGCGCGTGGGACCGCTCGAGGTCGATCCACTCCTTGGCAAGCAGCGGCGCGTAGCCGCCGAAGCGGGCGAACCGCCGCTGGCGGTCAAGGAAGTTCTCTTGGAATTCCGATTCGGTGGACTCGAAGGTCTCCTCGACGAGGACCGTCGCGCCCCAGGAGAGGACCACCACGAGCGCGACGGTGACGATGAGCGACAGGGCGTCCTTGGCAAGCTGGAACTGGATCGAGGGGACGAGCCAGCCGACCGGGAGGAAGGCGGTGAAGCTCGAGAGGGCGAGGAGCCCGATGAACCCGAGCGCGAGCGCGATGAAGAGCCGGCGCGAGCGCAGGTAGACGGCGGAGAAAGCGTAGGCGAGGGCGAGCCCGAGCGAGAACGTGAGGATCACGGAGAGCCAAAGGTAGAGGACGGAGGCGTACGTGTAGGACGAGAAGGGCTTGGCGAGCGCAAGCCCCGCCGCAATCGGCGTGAGCGTGAAGAGGAAGTAATAGCCCGCGTCCTTGAGGTAGAACGCCGACGTCGTCGTCTTGAAGCGGATCGGGAGCGTCGAGGGGGCGGCGATGAGGAAGTTCACATTGCCAAACCGCCGGTCGACAAGCTCCTTGCCAAGGAACGCGAAGGCGCCGGTCGAAAGCCCGTAGAGCAGCATGGAGAAGTGGAGGGTCACGAGGAGCTGCGGCAGCGGCGTCGTGGCGATGAGCTCCTCGTAGAAATAGCCGGCCGCAAAGGCGAAGAGCGCGAGGATGAACGGGAACTCGTAGAACGAGAGCTTCGACGTGAAGTTGCTCTGGAAGCGGGACTCCTCGCGCACCATGAGCCCGATGAGGTTCAGGAAGTCGCGGGTTTTGCCCGTCTTTGCGCCCCCCTCGTCTCGATGATGTCGAGGAAGGTGTCGGCAAGGTCGTGGCCGTTTGTGCGGAAGGACGCGATCGGCCCCTGCGCGAGCACCTCGCCGCGGTCCATGATGAGCGCGTCCGTGCAGACCTTGTCGGCGACCTCGAGGATGTGGGAGCACATGAAGATCGAGCCGCCGGACTTCACGTAGTCGACGAGGAAGTCGCGAACGCGCCGCTGGTAGATCGGGTCGAGGTTGATGAACGGCTCATCGAGGAAAAGCAGGGGCGGCCGGTGGATGAAGGCCGAGGCGAGCATGATTTTCTGTCGCGTGCCCTTCGACATGTCCTTGCAGAGGGTGTCCTGCTTGTCGGCCATGTCGAAGTATTCGAGCCACTTACGGATCCGGGCTGCGCTGTCGGAAAGCCCGCGAAGCCGGCACACGAACTCGAGGTACTCGAGGCCCGTGAGGAAGGACGGCGGCGACTCGGACTCGGGGACGATCCCGACGTTGCGCTTGAGGGGGACCGTGTCCGTGCCGGGAGCGTAGCCGAGGACCTTGGCGCCGCCCGCGGTGGGCTCGAGTTGGCCGGTGAGGATCCGGAGGAGCGTGGACTTGCCGGCGCCGTTCGGCCCGAAGCAGCCGAAGAACGCTCCGCGCGGGACCTTGAACGAGACGCGGTCGAGCGCCTGGGTCCCTGTAAAGGCCTTCGAAAGGCCCTCCACGGAGATGATGGGGTCTGGCACCGCGGCGGCAAGGTCGGGAAGGCCCACGTTCGGGCCAGACCGAGCCCTCAAGATAAGGGTTGGCACCCGCGTCGGGGGGCTCGGAAACGTCGCCGCTTCACGAGGGTGGGGACCCCGCGGGCGGCGCGGCGCCGGGGGTCTCCTCGGGAAGGTGCCCGAGCCGCGCGAGGATTTCGGCGTCGCTTGCAAGCGGGCGGCGGCGCCAGGAGACGATCGAAACGAGCGTCGCGAGCGCGCCGATTGCAAGGACGACGAGCGGCAGGACGCTCACGACATCGAGGGGGGTCGCGGGGCCGGGCGGGCCCGCGGTGCCCGGCCGCGACGCGAAGGCGGCCGTGGCTGCAGCGCCCACGGCGGTCACGACCGCCGACAGCCCGAGCGCAAGGGCAATCCGCGTGCGCTCGGGGTCGAGGATCCGCTCGCCCTTCGTCGTGAGGCGGTAGTAGATCCACTTGCGCTCGGCGTCTTCGCGCAGCACGAGCCCCGCCTCCTGGAGGAGCTCAAGGTGCTTCATGACGCCGGGCTTCGAGATCTGGAGGCGCTCCGCGAGGTCCGTGAGCGTCATCTGGTGCTCGGAGAGCGCGCGCAGGATCGCGATGCGCGTCTCGGAGGCAAGGGCGCGGAAGCTCGCCTGGTCGAGCGTCACGCGGGGTTCGAACATTGACACGCCAAATCCTCCCGACTTCTGCCGAATATGGCCGGTGTTTGACTCATAAGGGTATGCCCGTAGTTAACCTGTCGACTGGGAAAAATGCGCGGTCTGGCTCGGCGCGTCAGAGGACGACAACGCCCTCGCGGTCGATCTTCGCCTGGAACGCCTTCCCCCCGGCCCTTTCGATCGCGGAAGAGCACGCCTTCGAGTCCCTTGCAAGCGCGATCATCGAGCCCCCGCCCCCGGCGCCGGTGAGCTTGGCGCCAAGCGCATGGGGGCGGGCCGCGGCGATGAGGGCGTCGAGTTCGGGGGACGACACGCCAAGGGCCGAAAGGTGCCCCTGGTTCTCGTCCATAAGTTGGCCGAGGCGCACGAGGTCGTGGCGCGCAAGCGCGCCGCGCCCCTCCTCGACGATCGCGCCGATCCGCGCGATCCGGGCGCGCGCGCCGGCGTCCGCCTCGCAGGCGCGGCGCACCCTCTCGATGAGTTCGGCCGTGTTCCCTTTCTTGCCCGTGTAGCCGATGACGAAGTCCATCGGGGGGAACTCGAGGTCGTGGATGCACCAGCGGTTCCCGCCCTTCTCGACCGTCCACAGGTGGCGCTCGTGCTCTTCCCTTGCGATGTAGACGGCGCGGCCGTGGCTTGCCGTTGAGGTGTCCGTGGGGGACGCACGCCCCTGGACCGCGAACTCGACTTCGAAGGCCGTGCGCGCAACGTCCTCCTGGGACAGCCGCCCGCGCATGGCTTTGAGGGCCGCGACGGTCGCCACCGTGAGCGCGGCGCTCGAGCCCAAGCCCGACGAGGAAGGGACTGACGAGGAGGTCGTGATCTCGAGAGGCCCGCGAGCGCCCCACGCCTGGCGCACGGCCTCCTGGAAGTACGCGTGGTGCTTGCGGTCCATCGGCCGGCCGTCGACCCGCGTCTCGTCGCCCCCGGAGACGCGCACGCGCGTCTCGAAATAGAGGGTGAGCGCGACCGCGATCGCGCCCTCCCCGAAGACCACCGCGTGCTCCCCGAAGAGGATCGCCTTGCCCGGCGCGCGCGCGGCGGCCTCGGTAACCACGGGGCGCCAAGCGGCCTTCGGCCCCCATGTAGTTTCGCGGGCCCGTGGCACCGACCAAGCGTGTGAGACTCAGAGTGTTTGATCCCGCATTCAAAAACGGTTAAATACGCTGGCGGCAGTCAAACGCCTCCTAAACTTAAGCGCCAGCCTGGCGAGAGACCTACAGGGGGGGCCCCTTCAACGGTGGACTACGAGTACGCCAGACGCCGCTATCAGTGGTCCAAGCGCTTCAACTGGATCGCGCTCGCCGTGTGCGCCGGGCTTGGGGCCTTCGCGCTCTACTGGGGCCTTATTCGCTACCAAGACTGGCAGTGGCTGAACGAGCACTTCTCCGGGGCGGGGTCGTCGACCCGCTGGACCTCCGACAGGATCTCGAGCTACTTCACGACGGCAATCTTCGCGCTCGTGACCGGCGCGCTCGGGATCATCACATTCCTCATCGGCTTCCTCTTCGTCCGCAAGGCGCTCGACGAGGACAAGGTCGACGATGTGAAGCGCTGGTCGATGATCGCCGGCGTTACGGGGATCCTGCCTGGCGTGGTCTTCGGCGGTCTCCTCGAGCTCTTCATCTGGCGCGCGCACGCGTCGGAGGGCTTCACGATGTTCTCGCTCCTTGGCAAGGCCCCGGAGCCCGCCGCGGCGGCAGCGGAGCCGGTCTACAACCCCGCGGCGACAAAAGCCGTCGACGATGCCAAGCGCAAGGCGGAGTACATGGCGCTCTTCGGGGCCCAGCAGGCGGCACCATCGTACGCGCCGGACTATGGGTACCAGCCCGCGCCGGACTACACGCAGGCGGCGGCGCCCTCCGCGGCGGTCGACTACGGGTACGCGCCCTCCGCCGGACAGGCGGCAGCCGTCGCGGCCGCGGCCCCTGCGGACGCGGGCACACAGTACGCGGCGCAACCTTCGGGCGCGCCGATCTGCACCTGCGGGCGGCCGATGGAGTTCGTGCCGGAGTACAACCGCTATTACTGCTACACGGATGACAAGTACGAGGGCGAGGCGTGACGCAAGAGACGGAAGGCGAGGTCCCGCCAGCCGTGAAGTTCCTGAGCCAGGAGCTTGGGCCCCTTCAGTGGGCGCCCCCGCCTTCAGTGATCGCGCGGGTCGAGGCCGCGCGCCGCGGAAAAATGCGGCTCGGCCTTGGCCTCGGGCTCGGCGCCCTCGTTGCGGTGGCAGCTTCCGTCCTCACGGTCGCGCCGGGCCTCTACGGGATCGCTACGGTGTCAACGGTCCTCGCCGTGCTGCTCTTTGCCGCCTCGGTGTGGCTCACGGGCGCCGCGCGGAGGGCCCCCCCGTTCCCCTTCGCCGTCTTCGAGGAGGGCGTGTTCGTCCCCGCGACCTTCGAGAATGTGCCGGGGTTGCAGAAGGTCGGCCCGGCACGCGCGGTGCGCCGATCGAGGGTGAAGCGGTTCGAGGACGTGCGCCTGCCGGAGGGGAGGGCGATTCTGCTTTGGACAAAGACGGGCACGGGGGGCATCGTGTCGGGGCGGGTGGGGGACGTCGACATCCCCGCTGGGGAGGTTGACCCCCTGCTCGATGGATTCAAGGCGGCGCTTCGGGCGATCGGGATCCAAGAGAGCCAGACGGCGGAGCGTGAGGGCGGTGGCGAGGGGGGCGATGGAGAGGCCCCTACAGGCGCGCCAAATGGAGGCCCTCCCGCCCCATGATTCTTGGAGCAGCACAACCATGGTCGGATTCCAGAACGCTTCGGCAGCAGTGCCCGACCCATCGTGGGGTCCGCCAATCATGCAAGCCGATGCCGCGCGCCTTGCGTTTTTCGACGCGAGAATGGCTCGGTTCAAACGCCAAGTTGCCACGCTTGCCGCCGTGGGCTTTGTGGCTCTTCTTGCAGGGGTGGTTCTTGGCCCGTGGTTGCCCCCGAAGGTGGGGTTCTACGTTGCCTTTGGCGGCTTCCTTGGGGCCCTTCTTGGGCCCTATGGTTGGTTCCGGACGAGCTTCGCCGCCCACCGGATGTTCGGCATTTACGAGAAGGGCATCGTGCCCCCGATCCACTACAAGGGCGGGTGGGACCCTTTCGTCCCATGGGATGAGGTTCGGTTGGTCAAGGTGCTCCACTTCCCCCTTGCCGTGCCTTCGCCCTTGGGACGCCCTGAGCGCTTTGTCTTGCGCATCGAGGACGATAGGAGGTGGCCTCACCGAATCCGAGAAACGGATCTTACCACAATCTTTGGCTACTCGGAGGCCGAGTGCCTCTCGATCAAAGAGGAGGTGCTCGCGGCGGTGCGGTTCAAATTGCCCCGTATCGCCGTGGAGTTGCCGCTGAAGGCGTCCAACGCGCACCACGACAGCAGGCAAGGTGCGCAGTAACCTCAGGCTCGATCGACGCCACCTGACAGGCTGTGCGCATCATCCGGGGCTGAATCGAGAAGGGCCTTCAGGACCTCCGGCTCCGTGAGCTCGAGTTTCTTCATCCAAAGGACGCCCTCGTCCGTGATTTCGTAGATGCTCCTTATTCCGCCGGGGGTTCTTTGCAGGTAGTTGGACACGAGAAGCGGTCCTGTCAGTCGGTTCAAGTGGAAGCTCACCGAGCTGTCGTCGGCGACGCCGAGGCGCCTCGCGACCTCCGTGAACGTCATTGGGCGTTGTTCCTGGAAAAGGACGGCCAGGATCCGCTGGCGGAAGGGATTGTCCAAGGAGGCCAGGGTGTATTGGATCCCCCGCAGCTTGGCTCCGGGCGGCGACCTGGGGCGCCGAGCCTTCCCGCCAATCCGGCGAGGCCGGTTCGCGCTTGCAACCATCATCGAACTGAAGAAATATTCAGGTATTTGAACCTGGGGCCGGGCGAGGCGAAAAGGGTCCGCATTCCGGAGAATGGGTCCTTCGGCGACCTCCCCCCCGGTCGGTTAAATAGGCCCGCGTGGTCATGGGCTCGATGAGTACCCCACCATTTCGCATCTTCGTTCTCGGTGGCTTTACGGACATAGGGAGCGCGGCCTCGACTAGCAAGCGGCTCCTTGAGCGGCTCGTCGCGGAACTCGTTAAGCGTGGGTGGGACGCCTTCCTGAGTGGCGACCCCCGAAGCGTGCAACTTGCGCGAGGCAAGCTCACGCCAAGGGCAATGACAGAGGTTCTGGAAGGGCTGGCCGACCTTGCGGTCTATGTGGGCTGGGTGCAGGGGCGAGGCGACGGGTGGGTAAGCGAACTGACCGCGATGCAGGTGAAGCACCCCGAGAGGGCGCCGCGTCGGTTGGTCGCGCTGGAGGAAGGGTATCCTCTCACCACAATCCTCGACCCAGGATCCGCAGGCTACCTTTCGGATCCGCCCCTTCAAATCGAATGGTGGTGGGGCGAAGAGGATCTCCTCAAGTTGGTCGAGAGGGTTGCTGATCGGGGGCTGGGTTAGGACGCGGCGGATCGAACCGGCCCCGGCCCCCGGGATTCGCTTCATAAACCCGACCCCCCCTGCCCGCTCCCATGCCCGTGAAAGTCGACGTGGTCGACAACGGCGGCCAGTGGACGCACCGCGAGTGGCGCGTGCTGCGCGACCTCGGGGCGACGACGAAAATCATCCCGAACACCACGGATCCAAAGAAGGTCGACGCGGACGCGCTCGTGCTCTCGGGGGGCGCCCCCTCGATCGGCACGGAGGTCGAGAAGCTCGGGAACTGCGGGCGCTACCTCGACGAGCTCGACATCCCGGTCTACGGGATTTGCGTGGGCGCGCAGTACCTCGCGGTCCACTTCGGCGGCAAGGCCCATGCGGCGACGAAGGGCGGCGAATTCGGCAAGGCGCACCTTGTCGTCGACAACCCGAACGGGCTCTTCAAGGGGCTGCCGAAGGAGTTTGTCGTCTGGCAGTCGCACAACGACGAGATCCATGACCTGCCGGCGGTCTTCGACTCGCTCGCGCACAGCGAGCACTGCGAGCACCAGGCGATCGCGCACAAGACGCGCCCCCTCTTCGGGACGCAGTTCCACCCGGAAGTCGAGCACACGGAGCACGGGTACGACATCTTCCAGAATTTCATCGGGATCGTCGAAGCCTGGAAGAAACGCTAGGGGCGATTTCACTCCATCATATTGGAACGAAACGGGCCTCTTTCCTTCCATCGTGTTGGAACCAAAGGAAGTGTCGTAGCCGCAGGGGGCTTCCGAGGAAGTGAATCACCGTCGGAGGCAACCGGATCACTCATTTCACGGCCACTTGGATCGCGACGCCGCCGAAGAGCATGTGCGCCTGCTCGACCCGTGAAAACCCGCCGGCGCGGATCTCCTCGGCGACCTCAGCGGGCTGCGGCCACCGGTCGAGGCTCTCGACAAGGTACTGGAACGATTCGTGCTGGCGCGAGAAGAGCCCCGCAAGGCGCGGCATCCCCTCGCGGAAGTAGAGCAAGTAGGCTTCGCGGACGATCGGGTTCTCCGGTTTGGCAAGTTCGAGTTGCAGGAACCGGCCGCCCGGCCGCAGGGCCCGTGCGACCTCGCGGTAGGCCGCGGCGCGGTCGCCCACGTTGCGCATCACGAATGATGACACGACCGTGTCGAAGGTGCCGCTTGCGAAGGGTAGGCGCTCCCCGTCCCCTTGCGCGAGCCTGGCGCGGGGCCCGAGGGCCGCAAGCGCGAAGCGCGCCCGCGCGCCCTGCAACATCGTGCGCGTGAGGTCAAAGCCCGTGACGCGCGCCTGCGGGTCGCCCCCAAGTATCGCCTCGGTAAGGTCGCCGGTCCCGCAGCCGAAGTCGAGGCAGCGGCCCGCAGGCAGCGCGCGCCGCACGAGTTCGCGCCGCCACGATTGCGCGAGCCCGAAGGTGATCACGGCGTTCATGCGGTCGTATTCGGGGGCGAGATCCGCGAACATCTTTGCGACGGGCTCGTCGCGGGTGCTCGTCCCGAGGGTCGGCCCGGAGGCAGCTCGCGCCACGCCTACCCCTCCCTCTCGAAGAAGGCCTGGACCGTTCGCCCGAGGTCCTGTGCATCCTCGAGCGCGCGCGGCGCGAAGTCGGGCGGCAGGAGCCGCTGGTACCGGCCCTGCTCGAGGCGCTCGTCCATGAGGACGACGACGCCGCGGTCCTCCTCCCGCCGGATGAGCCGGCCTGCGGCCTGCAGGACGCGCGTGATCGCGGGGTTTAGGTAGGCGTAGGTCTCGCCCTTCCCCTCGCCCACCTTCCGCTCGAAGTAGTCGATGAGCACGTCGACCTCCTTGGAGGGAGGCGCAAGCGGGAGCCCGACGACGACCACGGCCTGGAGGATCCCGTCGTAGAAGTCGACGCCCTCGGAGAAGGACCCGCCCATGACGCCAAGGAGGAGCGCGCCGCCGCGGGCGCCCGCGCGCTTGAGCTCCTGGACGATGCGGTCCTTCTCGCCCTTGGTCATCTCGCGCCTTTCGATGACCACCTGGGACTTGAGGCGCGAGGGCAGGCGGTCGCCGATGTCGTCGCGCAGCTTGTACGAGGGGAAGAAGACCGCGACGTTTCCCGGGGTCGCTCGCGCGGTGGCCTCGATGCCCGCGGCAATCTTCCCGAACATCGACTCGCCGCGGTCCTTGTAACGCGTCGACACGCCGCGAAGGAGCAGGACGGGGCGCCTCGAGGCGAGGAAGGGCGACGGGTAGGACTCAAGCATCCGCCGCTCCGGCGGGATCCCGAGGAGGTCGGCCGAAAGGGACATCGGAAAGAGCGTTCCGGACATGAGGACGGCCGCGTGCATCTCGGCAAAGAGGGGCCCTGCGACGACGGCCGGGTCGAGGAGCGCGATCGAGAGGGCCGGGAAGTCGCGCTTCTCGATGAGGCGCAGGGTGTCCTTCTCGGGTTGCGTCCAAGCACGCAAGAAGAGCGCGACGTCGAGGGTGGCGGAGCGCCCCTCGACTTCCGCCACGATCTTGCGGGAGGCCGAAAGGAGCTCTGCCACGAACTGGTCGTAGGTCTTCGGGACAAGCGCGGTCGAGAGGACTTTGAGGAGCGGCTGCGTGACCTGCGCGCCCCCGACCGTCGCCTCCTTGCCGTCCTCGACGAGGGAGAGCAGCCCCTCGAAGATCTTCGAGAACTGCCGGACGCCGAAGGCGAGCTCGGCGCTCCTCCCGTCGAGCTCGGCGGCCGCCTCGGCAAGCAGCGCGTGCGTGACGCGCCCGCCGGAGGCGTCGCGGATCCGTTCCGGCAGGTTGTGCGCTTCGTCGACGATGACGATGAGGTCGCCAAGCGAAAGCCCGATCCGGTCGAGCGTGCCGTTGCCCGCGTCGAAGAGCGTGTTGTAGTCGCAGACCAGGACCTCCGCTTCCCGTGACGCTTCCACCGCGACCTTGTAGGGGCAGCACCCGAGCCTGGCAGACGACTTGACGGACGCGTCGACGCCGAGGATCGCCTCACCAAGCTCGGCGAGGGCCCGCTCCGTGGGCTTCAGGAAGTACTTGCAGCGTCGCGTCTCCGTGAGGTGCGCGCACCACTCGTAGAACGCGCCCGAGTGCTCGGGGCGCTCGGGCCGGGGGCACATGGACTGCTTCGACGTGAGGTCGACGACGCGGACGCCCGCGCCTGAGGCGCGCGCGATGTCCTGGAGCGTGCGGACGGCGACCTGGTGCTGCGTCTGTCGGCTCGTGAGGAAGAAGACGGTCTTGCCCGCCGCGCGCGCCGACTCGATGGCGGCCCCAAGCACGGCGGCCGTCTTGCCGATGCCCGTGGGCGCGTGAGCGACGAGGACCTTTCGCGACTCAACGGCGGCGCGCACGTCGCGCAGGAGCGCGCGCTGGCCGTCGCGCATATGCTCGTAAGGGAAGAGGGGGAAGTCCGCGCGGTCGCGCCCCGGGTTCGGCCCCACGAGGCGGGAGGCCTCGCGCGCGTCCTTGAGCCGGCCCCGCTCGAGCACGTCGGCCTTGAGGTCGCCCTGCCACACGCGGCCGAGGGCGCCGGGAGGCGCGTGCACGATGGAAAGGTCGCCGCCCTTGAGGTCGGGCCGCGACAGGGCGATGACCTTCCGCACGGCGTCGAGGGACGACTGGAGCACGCCGTCTGGCGCCGTGATGACAATCGTCGTAGGGGGCCCGCCTGCCGGTGGAACGGCGCGGAGGACCTGCGAGGCGGCGAGCTCGCCCCTTACGAAGAGGCGCCTCGCGTTTGCTCCCGCCCGCTCCCAGACGACCTCCGCCTCGGTTTCTGTGGCGCCGGGTTCCGTGCGCGTTTGGTAGCCGAGGGCGCGCCCGAGCTCTGAGAGGGCGCGGGCGAGGTGCAGCGCCTGCGGGAGGTTGCGCTCGCGCGCCACTTGCGCGCAAGCGCCGGCGACAAGGTCCCCCTCAGTCACCGGGGAGGGGGGGTGGAGCGAGGCGGCCATCGGGCTTCGGTAGCCCGGTTTCCAGATAAAGGGCTGATTGGGGGAGGTGAGCGAAAGCAGTCCCGGGATCGGGACGGAGGCTTTATGGTGCCTCTCCCTGTGCAGAAAAGCGGAGCCTGGCCACCGTGGCGCACGCAAGCAAGGCGGTGGCGGCCCTCACCTTCGCGCTCCTCGCGCTCGCCGCCCTGCCCGCCCCGGCCCTTGCCGTGGGCACCACGATCCAGCTTTCCGTGACGCCCCCAAACGTGACCGGCAAACCGAGCCTCGGGGCCAGCGGCCTCGCGAACTTCTCCGGGTTCGTCGAGCTCTTCTCGAACCCCATCGGGCCGGTGACCATCGCGGTGGAGATGGACTCCTCGCTTGGGTGGTCGGTAACCCCACCCTCGTTCAGCTGGCGGACCTCGGCGCCCGAGCGGTTCGAGTTCGAGTTCACGGTGGAGGTCCCCGAAAACGCGTCGGCCGAGCTTACCGACACGGTCACGATTACGGCGACGGCGCGCACGGGCGGGATCACGACGGCGACGGAGACCGCAAGCGTGTTCGTGACCGCGGGCCCCTACTACGCGGCCGAGGCCCGGCGCCTCACGGCGCCTATCGTGATGGAGGTCGGCAAGCGGTACGTGATCGAGTACGACCTCAAGAACACGGGCAATGCGCGCGCCTCGTTCACCTACGCCTGGGCCGACGAGGCGGTCAACGACAAGGTCCGGGCGGAGATGCTGCTCCCGCAGGGCGCGGCGCTTGCGGGCTTTGCCAACGAGACGATCCAGTTCTTCGTGACCCCCGGGCCCACGACGCCCGGAGGCAAGTTCCAGGTGCCCGTGCGGATCGAACTTCGCGACCGGCAGGGTTTCGTCCAAGCCGTCGTGAACCTCTCGATCGAGATGGAGTTCACGAACCTGCCGATCTACCAGGGCTTCCTGCCGAACTGGAACATGCAGGGGCCCTACACGCTCTTCGGGTACGCCATGATCTTCCTTGGAATCTGGTTTGCCTTCCAGGTCCTGAGGGCCGCGGGCCGGGTGCGGGCTGCACGGAGGGGCCGCGCGCCCCGGGGGCGGTCTTCGGCGGGCGCGCCGGTCGACGTCCGCGGCAGCGTGAAGGGCGACCCGGCCTACGGGCCGGGCTTCCTCCTCGCGCTCACGACCGGCCTCCGGCGTAGCTACCTTGTGCGGGGCGCGCAGGCCCTTCTTGGGAAGGTGCGCCGACGGGCGAGGGCGCCCCCGAAGCGGCCGGACGAAATCCGCGGGCGCGCGCTTGCGGCGGGACGGCCGCCGAGGTAGGGGGCGTGTGGGGGCAGTTACCCGCCCCAGACGACCTTCCCGCCCACAACCGTCGCCTCGACCTCGATCTGGTCGATGGTGTCAGGCGCCTCGAACGGGCTCTTGGAGAGCACTGCGACGTCCGCGAGCTTTCCCGGCGTGAGGGTGCCCCGGGACGGCTCCTCGCGCAGAGCGAAGGCCGCGTCCCTCGTGTACGCGGCAAGCGCTTGCCCCACCTTCAGCCGCTGGCACGGGTAGGGTGCGTTGACGGCGCTGTGGATCCCGTAGAGGGGGCCAAACGGCATGTTGTCCGAGCCGAAGGCGACCTTGAGCCCCGCGTCGACCATCCAACTGAAGGGGTTGTCGCGGCCCTGCCAGTGGTTGCCGATCCGCTGGTCGTAGAGGCGCCCCTTCGCCGACCAGTTCCCGACAAAGTTGGGCTGCACGGAGGCCACAAGCCCGAGCTTCCGCATCCGGCGGATCCCCTGCTTGTCGACGAGCTCGCAGTGCTCGATCCGGTGCCGCTCGCGGCGGAAGGTCAGAGGTGAAACGCCCTTGGCGGCTTCTTCGAAGGCCCCGATCACTTCGGCCACACCGCGGTCGCCGATCGCGTGCACGCAGACCTGGAGCGCGAGCGCGCGTGCGCGCCCGATCGTGCGCGCCATCTCGCGCCGTGTGAGGTTCATCGCGCCGCGGTTGCCGGGGTCGTCGAGGTACGGCGCGCGCATGGCCGCGCTCCTCGACCCGATCGACCCGTCGCCGTACATCTTGACGCCGAGGACCTTTAGCCACTCGTCGCCAAGCCCCGAGGCAAGGCCGGCCGTCTCGAGGGCCTCGAGGTGGCGCGTCCAAACGGCGCAGGCGACGCGCACGCCGAGGGGCCCCATGCGGCGGCGTGCCGTGAGCGCCTTGAGGTCTTGGGGGTCTACGAAGTCGCAGACCGTCGTGACGCCAAGCTTGTGCGCGGCTCGCTCCATGCGCGGCAGGGCCTTTCGGTAAAGCTCGGGCGGGTCGCCGATCCGGTCGAGCGTCGCCTCGTAGGCCGCCTCCTTGAGCACGCCCGTGGCGCGCCCCCGCGCGTCCCGCTCCACGCCGGAGGCGGTGACGGGGAGCCCAAGGCGCTTCCACCCGAGCGTATTGACCACGCAGGAGTGGCCGTCGACGCGCGAGGCCTTCACCGGGTGCCGCGCCGTCGCGCGGTCGAGGTCCTGCCGGTCCGGGAAGGCGCGGTCGGCCCACAGGGAGTCGTCCCACCCGCGCCCGAGAACCCACTCGCCCGAGGGCGTCTTCGCCGCGCGCTTGGCAAGCCGTCGGACGACCTCCTCGCGCGAGCGCGACCCGTGGAGGTCGACGCGAGTGATGCCAAGCGCGCGCTTCGTGAAGTGCGTGTGGCAGTCGATGAAGCCCGGGAGCGCGAAGCGGCCCTTCAGATCAACGGCGAGCGTGCGCGCGCCACGAAGGCGCCAGACCTCTCGGTCGCTGCCCATCGCGACGATGCGCCCGGCCGTAGCGGCCAAGGCCTCGGCAACGGTGCCGCGCGCGTCCATCGCGTGGATCTCGCCGGATCGCAGGATGAGGTCGGGGGCGGGCGAAGGCAAGGTTCCGGAACCTGAAGGCGCGGCGCGGGCCTTGGCTTTTGGCCCCGGAGTCAGGCCGCCCCCCGGCGCCATTTCCCGACCGAGCGTGGGAATCGTGCGATCCAATGGCTCGAAAACGACCAAAACGACGAGCCAGGAATATGGGGGAGACTATTTGTGCAACGCATCCGAGATATTCGGCCCGCCCTCCCCTTGGCGGAGGGGTCGGGGACACCTCAAGTGGACACGCGTTTCCGCCGATGGGCCTTTCAAAGCGCCCCCCTGCAGCCGACCCTTGAAACTGGAAGGCGCGGGAGAGGCCCATGAGCACCCCCCCAATCCAGGCCGCCGCCGAGCGCTACGAAATCGCGCTGCGGGCTTTCCTCTCAGGCGAGGCGGGAAATTCGCTCGACGAGGCCTACGACATTGGCCGCCAGGCGGTCGAGACGGGCCTTGGTGTCATAGACATGGCCGCGATCCACCAACGAGTCCTTTCCGCGGTGCTCAAGGAGGCCAACCCCGACCCGAGCAGCGCGGAACTTGTGGCGCGCGCCGCGGCGTTTGCCACCGAGAGCTTCGCGATCTTCGAGGCGGTGCACCGCGGCTACCAGGAAGCCAACGAGGCGCTGACGCGGCTCACCGCGACGCTGGAGCAGCGGGTCGAAGCGCGGACCGGCGAGCTGCGGGAAAGCGAGGTGCGCTACCGGGCGCTCGTGGACGGGCTCGACGCGATCGTATGGGAGTCTGACCTCGGCCGCCGGCGGTTCTCCTTTGTGAACCACCGCGTCGAGACGATGCTCGGGTACCCAGTCGTGACCTTCGCCGAGGAGCCGGACTTCTGGGAAACGCACGTCTACCCGGCGGACTTCGAACGCATGCTCGAGCGCGGGGGCAGGGCCTCCGTGGCCCTGCAGGAACGCGTCCTCGAGTACCGGTTCAAGGCCGCCGACGGGCGGTGGGTCTGGTTGCGGGACGTCGTGCGCGTGCTGCGGGACGCCGAGGGCAAGCCCGCCCGACTCTCGGGCTTCATGATCGATGTGAGCGAGGTCGTGGCCGTCCAGCAGTACCGGGACAACCTCGTCGACGTGATTTCCCACGAGTTCCGCACGCCGCTCACCGTGATCCAAGGATACACGGAACTCCTCACGGACGCGAAGGGGAAGCTGAAGCCCGATGCCGAGCGGACGGCCAAGCAGCGGATCCGGACGGCGTCGGCGCACCTCGCGTACCTGCTTGGCTCGATCACGGAGCTTTCGAGGCTTCGCAGTGGCGGCCCCCCGCCTCGGCTTGAGCCTCTGCCCGTGCAGGCCCTCGTCCAAG
>DATEUP010000070.1:0-3704 GCA_035283065.1 Thermoplasmatota archaeon
CTCCACAACGTGACCGCGCGCTCCTTCCCGGGCGGCGCGGCCCGCTCACTCCAGCTCGTTGTCGAGGCCGCCGCCCCCGAGCTTACGGTCGGCGCTGTCACGGTCCGGCCCGCAACGCCCGCTCCCGGCGAGGCCTTCGCCGTCGACGTCCAGGTGCAAAACACGGGGACGGCCCCGTCGACCGGCGGCAGCCTCCTCCTCAAGGACGGGACCCTCGTCCTCGACAGCGAGGCGCTGCCGGACCTCGCGGCCGGCGGCGCGGCGCAAGTCACGTTCCAGGCGCGCATTGCCCGCTCGGGGCCCGTAAGCCTCCGTGTCGAGATCGACGGCGCGAATGGGGCAAACGCCACGCGCACGACCGAGATTACCCTGGCCTCGCCTCAACCGCCCTTCGGTCTCTCAACGCCCGTGCTTGTCGCCCTCGGCCTCGCGGGGGTCGCCGCCGCCGCCTGGTTCCTCACGCCCCGCCTTAGCGCCCTGCGCCGCGGAAAGGGCCCCGAGCCGCCGCCGCCTCCCTAGCGCTCAACCTCGAGGAACCTGTTCTCTCCGCCTTCCCATTCGCGGCGGACTTTGAGGCCCGCGTCCCCTGCCTCTGCGGCAAGTTCGCCCTCGCCGTACGCGTGGAAGAACCGCCAGGCGGGTGTCGCGAGCCCCTCCTTGAAAGGCACGAGAAAGTCCTGGGGGCCGCCGCCTTCCGCCCGCCGCGCGCCCTCGAACGCCTTGGCGTGGGTCCCCCAACCCGAAAGGAGCGCCCCTCCCCCCGGCCGAAGCACCCGCCCGACCTCCCGCATCATAGCCACGCGCTCCTCACGCGCCTTCAGGTGGTGGACCACGGCGATACAGAGCAGGCCTTCCACGGACGCGTCCCGCAGCGGAATCGCCCGGGCGTCGGCGCGCAGGAGCCCGCCCCGCGCCCCCCCCACCCTCTTCGCCTCGGCAAGCTGCCCCCTCGAGCGGTCGAGTCCCACGACCCAAAGGCCCTCGGCCTCCCTCACCCCGAGGTACCGGCCGGCCCCGACGCCGACGTCCGCTACCCTTGCGGGCCTCTTGAGCCCCTTGAGGAACTCGAGGACCTCCGGCCAGGGCCCCCGCCGCGTAGCGGCCCAGGCGGTTGCGATCCGGTCGTAGACGGCTTCCGTGCCCTCGGCGCCCGGCGGCGCCTCGCGCCTTCCCTCCACGTCCTTTGCCGACGTCCTCCGAAACTATTAATGCGGGCCTTTCCTCGGCCGCGCTCGGGTCTGCTCGTTGGACGCCCCGCAGCGCCGCCTCACCCTTGCGGCCCTTGCCATTCTCGGCTCCGTTGTCGCCGCGGGCTGCACGGGGCCCTCGAGCTCGAACCAGCCCCCCGTCGCGTCCTTCGAGGTCCCAAAGCCCGTCGTGGAAGTGAACGAGCCCGTCGCGCTCAACGGCAGCCTCTCCTTCGACGCGGAGGGCAAGCTCATCCTCTACCAGTGGAATTTTGGCGACGGCTCGACGGAGGTAGGCGCCGTCGTGGCCCATGCCTTTTCGGCCTCCGGCACCTACACGATCACCCTCACGGTCTCGGACGACCAGGGCGCCCAGAACGCCCACGCCGAGAACATCACCGTCAACGCGCCCCCCACGGCGTTCCTCGACGTGGCGCCGGGCCCCTACTTCGCGAAGGAGGAGGTCGCCTTTTCCGCGGCCCTCTCACGTGACAGCGACGGCCGCATCGACTCCTACACGTGGCAGTTCGGCGACGGGGCCTCCGCGTCGGGCGCCTCCGTCGCCCATGCGTTTGCCGACACGGGCTCCTTTGAAGTCGTCCTCACCGTCGCGGACAACCACGGCGCCCGCTCGAACGCCACGGCCTCCCTCTTCGTCGACCTCCATACGTACGACGTGTCCTTCGCGGAGGACACCTCCGAGCAGCCGCCCGTCCGCAACTTCACGCTCGCGAACACGACGAAGACGGTCACCCTCGAGGTCTTCCCCGAGAACCTCACGCGCCTCTCCGTGACGCTCGCGTGGCGCGACCCCCTGCCCGTCATGGGGCCCCCGAATGACGTGATCCAGATGCGCATCATCTCGCCCGACGGCCCCTCACAGGTCGCCGTCGGGTCCTTCGACAACATCACGATCGAGTTCAACCTCAACGGGATCCCGAGCCCCGTCCAGGTCCGCGCCGCAACGCCCGGGGACGTCCCCGGCGTCCTTGGCGACGCCTACATCGGCCTCAAGGGGATCGGCGTCTGGGTCGTCGAGATCACGCCCCTCGAGCTTGGCGGCGGCCTCGTCGAAGGCCAAGGGTTCGTGCCCGAGCCTTTCTTCTTCTGGACGCTCACAACATCCCTCACCGTCTACGAGGCCGCGCCGACACAGATCGCCTAAGGCCGCCCATCAGAACCTTTTTGGGCGCACGCCATCTTCGCGCGGGGGTGCCCACAATGCCCACGTAGCTCAGCCCGGTTAGAGCAGCAGTTTTGTAAACTGCGGGTCGGGAGTTCGAATCTCCCCGTGGGCTTCCAATGTCTTTCCATTCACGGGAAGACATCGTAGGGGCTTCGCGCCTCTGTGTCGACCTCGATGGCCTCGACCTCGACCGCGCGCTCGTCGGGGACCTTGGCCGCAAGCGAGCGCAGCAGCGCCCCCGCAACCTCGGAAAAGCGCGGCTGCACCTCCTTGCCCACCCGGAGCCCGACGAGCAGGCGCACAGGGTCCTTCTCCGACAGGCGCACCTCCGCCAGGGTCGCGCGGCGCACAAAGCCCACGTTCCTGCAGAATTCGTGGACGGCCTCCGCAGCCTCAGGGTGCGTTGCGGCCGCGGCGCGCATGTGCCAGTTCGCCTCGTGCTGCGCGAGCCACTTCTCCTTGGCTTTCCGCCCTCGCACCTCGGCGTCCGCGCCCGCGCGGCTGGCGCGCCTCGCCCCGAAAAGCCCCACCGGCTTCGCCCCTCCCGCCGCCTCGTCGCCCGAGCCCCCGGCCCTCACTTCCGGGCGGCAAGCGCCTGGTTGATCGCGCGCGCGAGGCGAAGGTCGCGTGCCGTGAGCCGCCCCACGTCATGACTGTACGTCGTGACCCGCAGGCGGTTCCACCGCTCGAGGTGGAAGTCCGGGTGGTGCTCGAGGGCTTCTGCAACAGGGGCAAGTGCGTTGATAATCGCTACAGCCTCCAGGAAGTCCCGCGTCGTGAGCCTCAGGCTCCAGGACTTTCCGCCGCGGTCGAGGCTCCAGCCAGGCGGCGGCGAGGGGCCTGCGGGCTTTCCCTTCCTTGTCTTTCTTTGAGCAGCCACCGCCTCTCCCCCTCACCCTAGGGTATCGTACCTCGCCTTTGTGAAGACTTCCGCCCCCGCGTCCGTGATGAAGTGCGAGTCCTCGACGCCGACCATCCCGACCTTTTCGAAGGCGAGCTTGGGCTCGACGGCCACTACGTTCCCGTGCTCGATGACCGATTTGACCCCCCGCGCCAGCACGGGCAGCTCGTCGAGCTCGATGCCGATCCCGTGGCCGATAAACGAGATCCGGTCGGCCCCCAGCCCGCCGAGGTTTTCCGCGAGGCCGCGCTTCCCAAACTCCCCCTCGGCCGCGGCAAAGAGCGCCCCCCCGTCGGCCCCGGGCACGAGCTGCTTCCGGAGGAACTCGAGAACCTGCACGGTGAGCTCGTAGCGGTCCTTGAGCTCGCGCGGCAGGCTCCCCAGCGCAAAGGTCCGCGTCTCGTCGGCGAGGTACCCGTTGAAGGCGTTT
>DATEUP010000071.1:0-7279 GCA_035283065.1 Thermoplasmatota archaeon
GACACGGACTGCGACAACCTCATCGACGGCGTCGAGGTCGACGCGGGCCTCTCGCCCACCGGGCGCTACTCAAGCCCCAACGACACGGACACGGACAACGACGGCCTCACGGACGATGTGGACCCGGACCCGAGCACGACGACCGTGCTGCCGGCGACGCGCATCCGCGACGTGCGGCTCAACACCTACCTCCTCGACGGGGTCCGGGTCGTGAATGTGGTCAAGCAGATGACGTTCACGGTCTCGGGGATCTTCGAGTGGCAGGACGGCTTCGGCGTGTGGCGCGCGACGGACGCGGCAAGCCCGATGGACGTCTACCTCTACCTCGTGCAGTGGAACGGCACGGCGTGGGTCGCCCACCAGGTGGGCCCGGCCTTCGAGACGGGCGCAGGCTCGTTCTCCTCGTCGGTGCGGATCACCTCGGACGACATCCACGCGGGGCTCGCGTACGTGTTCATGCAGACGGACATCCACAACCGCGACCCGACGGCCGTGTACTACTCGCGCACGGCCTGGACAGAGCCGAACAGCCCGGCGTTCGAAGTCCCCGAGCTTGCGCAGTGCGTGGCGCCGTGAGCACGGGGTTTTGCAGGGCGGCTTGCGCCGTCCTCCTTCCCCGGCCCCGTTCAAGGGGCCGGGGCCCACTTTTCCCGCAGAAGCAAGGCCTCAGGCCTTTTCGAGCGATTCCACCATCTTGAGCCCCCGCGGCTCGCCGGGGTCGCCCCCGCTTGCCCCGCGCTTGGCGTAGACATAGAGCGTCGGGATCCGCCGCTTGATCCCCGTCCAGTAGCCGCAGACCTGGCAGCGGTAGCCGAGCGTCACGGAGCCGTCGTAGACGGTCTTGTTCTTGATGGGCTCGATCGCCCCCCGGCACACGGGGCAGCGCGTGATCGCCCGGCGCTCGTCGGAGAAACGCGTGAAAGCCGTGACTTCGACCTTCCCCGAGCGCAGGCACACGAGGCGCAGCCGCCGGCGGCCCACGGTGAGCTTCGGGTCGGCCTTCCGGAGCGTCCCGCGGACGCTCCTTAAGAGCGCGCTCTCCGAACGCACGGTGCGGCGGACCTTGAGCGCCTCAAGGGCAGCCTGGAGAATCTGCCCGTCATCGGCGACGGCGTAGTCCACTGGGGAGGGACGACCCACGCCTCTGATATACGTTTCACCGGGGCCCAGCCATCGTGTCTCAAGGCCCCGAAAGTGCGCAAATTATATCACCCGAACTTCGGGTCTAAGGGCCTCCCTCCAAGGGGCTCCGTGGGAGGGTAGGGGGACATGAGCCTGGCAGCCGCCCTTCGCCGCCCGGACATCCCGCTCGAGAGCCGGGCCCAGGTCGAGCAGCGGTGGGAAGCCGCGGTCGATGGGCAGGCGCACGATCTGCGGGTCGCGGGCGACGGGAGCCTCATCGCTATAGGGGGCAGCCGGGAGGGCGCGGGGGTCGTCTCGCTGCTCGACCGCGGAGGCAAGCAGCTTTGGAAGTACATCACACGCGAGCCGATCCGCTGCGTTTCCGTCTCGGATGTGGGCGGCTTCGTGGCGGCAGGCTGCGACGACGCGCAGGTCTACTTCTTCGACCGCCGGGGGCTCCTCCTCTGGCGGTACAAGTGCGACCAGCGCGTGACCGGCGTCGGCGTCTCGCGCGACGGCAATGTCCTTGCGGCGGGCTCCGAGGACCAAGGCGTCTACTACTTCGACAACCGGAACACGCCGCGCCGCTTTGTCTGGAAGCTCCGGATGGAGGGCCTGGTGAATTCCGTGGCGATCGTGCCCTCGGGCGAGAACATCCTGGCCGGCGCGCAGGACGGCGGGATCTACTTCATGGACTCGCGCGAAGGCGCCGTGATCTGGAAGGCGTTTGCCCACGCGCCGGTCCTCTGCGTGGCCGCCTCGAAGTTCGCGGACGTGATGGCCGCGGGCGCCGACGACGGCTCCCTACACTGCTTCGACTTCGGGGGCAAGCTCCTATGGGAGAGGCAGACGGCCGGCGCGATCCTCGACGTGAGCCTGGACAACCGCGGCGCCTTTGTCGCCGCCCTCTCGAAGGACGGGACGCTCTACTGCTTTGACGCGAAGGGCGGGGCGCTGCTCTGGTCGCACGCGACGGGCTCGGACGGCGGGCGCGTGAAACTCACGAAGAACGGGGACCTCGTTTTCGTCGTAACGGCCGACGACCGGGTCCTTTGCCTCTCCGCGGACGAGGGGCTCATCTTCGACGCGCACGCTGGCGGCAAGGCCGTCACGCTCGACGTTTCGGCCGACAGCGAGACCCTGTTGCTGCTGGAGACCGAGCACCTGCGGGCCTTCGAGACGAAGGCGATCTTCAAGTCGCTCATCCTGTCGCTTCGCGAGTACATCCTCAAGTGCCGCACGCGGGGCGCGGAGATCGAGGCGGCGCTGGCCTTCGAGAAGCAGGCGGTCTCGGCGCTCAAGAACTTCGACTACAAGGGCGTCCACACGGCCGTCCTCTCGGCCGAGGGGTCGCTCCGCGAGTCCCTCGCCAAGCTCAGCGAGGACTCCGAGGTCCAGAAGCGCGCGACGGAGGCGCTCGAGCACCTCAGGAAGAGCGAGGAGGAGGCCCGCGGCCTCGGGTTTGACACCTCGGCCGTCCGCCAAGTCCTCGAGGCGGCGAGGGCCGCCAACGGCGCAAAGGACTATGGCAAGGTCGTCGCCGTGATCACGGACGCGCGGGGCCGCCTTGCGGACCTCGACAAGAAGCGGGAAGGCCTCGAGAGGGCCAAGCGCGCGATCGAGGGCGCGGAACGGGCGGTCGAATCCGCGTCGCGCTACGAGGGCGTAAACGTGAGGGACGCAAGGTCCCAGCTCGAGCTTGCAAGGACCTCGCTTGCGGAGCGGGACTTTACGATGGCTGGCGAATACGGCGCGCTCGCGCAGGAGATCGTGCTCCAGGCCCGGCGGGCGTCGCCGGTGGCGGTCGACGCCGAAATTGCCGAGGTGCGGGCGAAGGTCCAGGGGGGCCCCGTCGAGGCGGGCGAGGTCGCCGCCCTCGAGGGCTCGCTCGCGGGGGCGATTGCCCACTACCAGGGGCGCCGGGCGTTCAAACAACTCGGCGAGACCTACGAGCTCCTCGACACCCTCTGGAGCCACTCCGCGAAGGCCAAGGCCAGCGCGCCGGGGCCCTCCCCGAAGCACGCGCTCGAAGCGGCGGCCTTCGCGTACCTCGACGCGGGGGACGCGGGGCGGGCTTGCGAAATCGCCGAGCGGGCGCTCGACTACAAGTTCGCCCTAAAGCTGCGCGAGAGGGCCAAGGAGAAGGACGCGGCGGGCCGCCTTGTCGAGAGGATGCAAGCCGAGGGCCGCCAGAAGCGCCAGGACCTTGCGAGCGATGGGCGAAAGATGGACGACTACATCGGCTCGCTCGTGGCCTCGCGCCGGTTCGCGGAGGCCGCGGCCGAGCTCATGAAGTTCGAAAGGTACGCCGAGGCGATCTCGCTGCTTGAGGGGCAGCGCGACCCCGTAAGCGCGGCCTTCCTGATCCGGATCCACTTCCACCTCAACCAGCAGGAGCGCGTGCTTGCGGCCTGCCGGGCAGGCGAGGGGGCGATCCGGGAGGAGGTGCGCAAGGGGGCCTCGGAGCTCCTGCCGTTCTACGGTCGGCTCCTCGTGGGCCACGCGTTCACCGCGCAGGTGCTTGGCGCGGCAAGCGAGACCGACCGCGTCGGCCAGGAGTGGTCGTTCTTCCTCGAAGCCTTCGAGCGCCGCCAGGGGCAGCCCGCGGAGCGCGACCTCGACGGGGCGGCCCTTTTCGCGTACCTGGCGCGCGGCGACCGCGCGCGCGTCCGCGAGCTTGCCGCGCACCGGCAGGGCCCGTTCTACGAGTGGGTGCGCGACGCCGAGGTCATGGTCGAGCGGGGCAACCTCAAGGGCTTCCGCAAGATGCTCGCGCTCTTTGACCGGGACTTCGTGCAGAGGTCCGTGCACATGGGGTCGGCACTCAAGGCGCTCCTCCCACCGTCGAACGCTGCCGACGCTCTCGACGAGCTCTTCCCGTTCAACGTGAACGGCCAGCTCCTCGAAGCGTACCGGGCGACCCTGAACCATGACGTCCTTACGCGGATGCGCGCGCAGGGCGACAAGTTCTTCGAGGCCAAGGAGTACGAGAAGGCCCTGCCCTTCTACCGGGACATCCTCGCGCGCGACGCCTTCGCGCTCCTGCCGCGGGCGCAGGTCGCGGGCAAGGCCGCGGCCGTGTACCTGGCGAGGGGGGACGAGTCCGGCGCGCGCGCGTTCGCGCGGGAGTTCGCTCTCGACGAGCAGGCGGTGGTCGAGGAGGCGCGGAAGGCGCCGGGGGCCCCGGCACCACCGGCGCCAGGCGTTGCCGGCCCCGCGCCTTCACCCGAAGGCAAGCGGTGCGGGAACTGCGGCGAGCTTGTGCCGCGGGTGGCGGTCCGCTGCTTCAAGTGCGGCTCGCCGATCCGGTAGGCCCGTCAGGGGAAGGCGCCCGGTCCCGCGGGTGCCATGGCCGGGCGCTTGGCGAATTCCCGCCGCGAAGCATAGTGGAGGGCGAGGCCCATGCAGCCAAGGGCGGTCCCCACGAGTCCAAACCCGAAGAGGACGCCGGGCGTGAGGCTCGCCGCGAGCGCGACCGCGCCTGCCCAGGTGCCGACGGCGTAGTTGCTCCTCGAGAAGTCGCACACGAGCGCGACGACGGATGCCGCAAGGCCTGCGGTGACGATCAGCATGAGCGTGAGCGGCTCCGCTATGGGCGAGATCAACGTCCCGGGCGGGAAGGGGCGCCCGCCCGACTCCATGAGCAGGATTGCCACGATGGCGAGGAAGCCGAGGTGGCGCACCATGAGCAGGCACCACACGAGGCCGGCCACGATCGGCTTCGCGGTCTTCGGCGGCCCCGCAGGGGGCAATGCGAAGGGCGGGAAGCCCCACCAGGGCGGGAACCCAAGGGCCGGCGGGGGGCCGTAGGGCGGGTACACGGACGCGTAGGCGGGGGGGGGCTCGGGCGCTCGGGAGGCCCCAGGCGTCCCCGCCTGGCCTTGCGCCGCGGGTGCGCCAGCGATCGTGGGGGCCCCTCGCCGATCCGAGGGGGGGTGCCTCGATGAATGTTTGGGCGAGGGCCACGCCGCCGACCTCGGAGCGTCGAGGCCGGGCCCGTCAGGGGGCGTGCGCCTTGAGCGAGCCTTTTTGTGGGCCCGCGGCGCTTGGAAAAAAGGACGGAGAAAACCCCGCCATGGCCGAGAGCAGTGGAAAGCGGCGGAAAGTCATAATCATGGGAGCCGCCGGGCGTGACTTCCACAACTTCAACGTGGCGTTCCGCGGCAAGGCCGAGTACGAGGTCGTGGCTTTCACCGCGACGCAGATTCCCTCGATCGGAGGGCGCCTCTACCCGCCGAGCCTTGCAGGCGCGCTCTACCCGAAGGGGATCGCGATCCACGACGAGAAGGAGCTCGACGGCCTGATCGCAAAGCACAAGGCCGACCTTGTCGTGTTCGCCTACAGCGACACTTCGCACGAGCATGTGATGCACAAGGCCTCGCAGGTCCTTGCCGCGGGTGCGGACTTCGCGCTCCTCGGGCCCCGCTCGACGGCCTTGGCCTCGAAGAAGCCCGTGATCTCGGTGTGCGCCGTGCGCACGGGGTGCGGCAAGAGCCAGACGACGCGCGCAGTCGTGAAGATCCTCAGGGACGGGGGGAAAAAGGTCGTCGCGATCCGCCACCCGATGCCCTACGGGGACCTCGCGGCGCAGGCCGTCCAGCGCTTTGCGAATTTCGAGGACCTCGACAAGGGCGACTGCACGATCGAGGAGCGCGAGGAGTACGAACCCCACATCGAGATGGGCGCGGTCGTCTATGCGGGCGTCGACTACGAGGCGATCCTCCGCAGAGCCGAGAGGGAAGCCGACGTGATCGTCTGGGACGGGGGGAACAACGACCTCCCGTTCTACGAGTCGGCGCTCCACATCGTGATCGCCGACGCGCTTAGGCCCGGCCACGAGCTCGCGTACCACCCGGGCGAGGCGAATGTCCGCGACGCGGACGTCGTGATCATCAACAAGATCGACCAGGCAAGCCCTGGGGCCGTCGACGAGATCCGGCGCAACGTGCTCTCCGTGAATAGCGACGCCCTGCTCCTCACCTCGACCTCGCCGGCCAAGGTGCAGGGGGGCGCCAAGCAGCTCGAGGGAAAGCGCGTGATCGTCGTGGAGGACGGCCCGACGACGACGCACGGGGGGATGGGGTTCGGCGCCGGGTATGTCGCCGTCGAGGAGATCCACGGCGTCGAAATCGTGGACCCGCGCCCGCACGCGGTGGGGTCGATCCGAGCGCTCTTCGAGCGCTACCCGCACCTCAAGAACGTCGTCCCGGCGATGGGGTACACGAAGGAGCAGGTCAAGGAGCTTGAGGACACGATCAACCAGTCGGGCGCCGACATCGTGGTCGCCGGGACGCCGATCGACCTCAAGCGCGTGATCAAGGTGAAGATGCCCGTCGTGCGCGTGCGGTACGACTGCCCGCCGGAGCTCGTCGAGAGGCTGCGGCCGCTCGTCGCGCGCGTTTTCGCGTGACGCAAGCGGCCGCTTGGCCTTCGGGGGCCGGCGCTACTTCAGAACCGTCGTCCTCTCCTTCATGAGCTTGCGCCGCGCCTCCTCCCACTCCTTGTCGGCGCGCTGCATCTGCACCTTGCGAGATTCGACCTGGTTGACTAGGGCTTGCGCGTCGCCTGCATAGGGCGAGTCGGGCTGGAGCTGCATCGCGGTCTGCGCGTGGTAGAACGCGTAGGTCAGGTTTCCCGAGGCGAGGTAGGCCTTCGAGCGCGCGAGGTTCTTCTGGATGTTGAAGTGGCGCTCGAAGCAGGGCTGGCACAGCGGGAAGTTGAATTTGTATTCGTACTGGTAGATGTTGCCGGTAGGCTCGCCCCCGGAGAACTTGCCGCAGGATGCGCAGGCCACGCGCGAGCACGACGTGCAAACCATGACCTGGTTCGAGGGCGTGATGCGCCGCCCGCAGGTCGGGCAAAGCGCCGCGCCGGACGCATCGTGCTGGAGCGTGCGGTGGGCTCTCCCTTCGGCGGAGCGGTCCGGCGGGGGCTGGCGCCCCAGGGTTTCCTCCTCCTCGTCTTGGGCGCCAATCTCGGCCTCGTCCTCGTCGGCCATGTCCTTCGAGGCGCGGCCAAGGGCCCTTGCCGGGGGCGAGGTCGTTGAGGTCCGCGGAAAGGGCATCGCGCGCTCCGCGGCATTTGCAACGGCCGCGGCCGACGCCGAGGTGGAGGCCGCAGCGGCCGCCGTAGGCCCGCGCGCGGGCGCCCGCAGTGC
>DATEUP010000072.1:0-2332 GCA_035283065.1 Thermoplasmatota archaeon
CCCCACCCCGAGGACTGCCCCGCGTGCATGGCGTGCGTCGAGGCGGGCGAGGGGTCCGTCGAAGTGGACTTCGAGCCGGGCGCGTACGTTTTCTTCTTCGAGACGGACGGTTCGCTCACGGCGCTGCGCGCGCTCAAGGAAGCGCTCAAGATCCTGCGCGGCCGCTTCGCGGGGCTCGAGGCCGGGGCCGAACCGCTCTAGGGCGGCCGTCAGGCGCGCTTGACAGCGGCAAGCATGCGGTCGATGTGCTTTTCAAACAGCCCGACCCCGAGGCGCGCGTCTGCGCGCCAGACCGCCTCTCCGTCCTTGAAGAGGATCAGAGTGGGCACCGCGCGAATCCCAAGGGTGTCCCATCGCAGGTCGTCCTCGGAGGAGAGGTCGGCGAGGGCAAAGGGGATCCCCGCCTGCGCCGAGCGGGATTCGAAGTGGGGCAGGAACCGGGTGCAGAACCCGCACCAGTCGGCCTCGAAGCAGACGGCGAGGAACCCGGGGCTGTGAAGGAGCTTGGCGCCCTCAAAGGCCGATGGTTCCAGCGTGCGCATGACGAAAGCAAGGCGATGCGCAGGTCTTGAAGGTCATCCCCCGACAAGCGGGCCACGCGTCTCGGAAAGGCCTCGGGGAAGGGGGTGCGGGAGGCAGGATTCGAACCTGCGGTGTGGCGCTTTGCCACCGGTTTTTGAGACCGGCTCCTTCGGCCGCTCGGACACTCCCGCATTTGCCTCGCCGTGGCCCTCGCCCTCGCCCTCTTGAGTGCGGGAGGCAGGACTCGAACCTGCGTGAAGCACTGAGCCCTGGCTTCTGAGACCAGTTCCTTTGCCGCTCGGACACTCCCGCGCAAGGGGTGCGCGGCCCCAGCAGAGGGATGCGGACGGCAGGACTTGCACCTGCGAGGGGCCTGAACCCGCCGGCCTCTCAAGCCGGTCCGTTGGCTACTCCGGGCACATCCGCATGGCGCCGGACCCGCGGGCGGCTCCGGTGGAAATCGGGGACGCCCCAGGCTGGGCGCACTGCGTAACTCTGCTGGTGACGCGACGCCACGTCACAAAGCTAGGTCAACGAGGCGGCTGGCTCGGCTCCACGTGCAACGCCCGCGGGGCGAATGGTAAGCTGGGAAAGCCTCGTTCACGAGGTCCGTCAGGCGCGGGTCGTAGAAAAAACCTGCGCCGCCGCGGGGCCTCGCCCGCGGGCGCGCCATGGTCGGCGCGCGCGCCGAGCGCCTGGGCCCGGATTTCGTGAAAAGGAGTGCGGGAGGCAGGATTTGAACCTGCGAAGACCTACGTCACTAACCCCTCAAGCTAGCCCCTTTGACCGCTCGGGTACTCCCGCAGATGGCCGGGCCCTTTCATAAAGGCCCGGGAAGTGGGCCAACCCGAGCGCCGATATAAAAGCTTAGACCGAGCGCGGCCGCGCCTCAGGCCGGCCGCTTCAACGCGTCGGATTTCACGTCGCCCGAAAGCACGCGGTCCTGCGCGGCACGAAGCGCGCGGGTGAGGACAATGATGGGGACGGCGGCTGCAATCCCCGCGATCCCGCCGGCCTCCGCCGCGCCCGAAAGCGAGCTCGCCGTCCACGTGTTCGTGTCGACGGCCGGCAGCTGGAGGAACGAGATCGAGAGGGCCGCGTGGAGCAACGGCACGAAGAGGAAGACAATCGGCACGATAGCAAGGGGGCGCCGCTCCCCCGGCGGCAGGAATTCCCTTAGCATCCTCGTGAAGGCGGTCGAGAAGAGCATCCCCGTGACGGCGGCGCCCGCGGCCCACACGAGCGCGCCGAGGCGCAGCGAATCCTGGAGCCCCCGCAGCTGCTCGACCGTGTCCGACGGCGCGAAGGGGTTCTGCGAGGTCGGCGCACTCGCCGTGAGGATGTAGCCCACGAGCCCGGCGCCGCCGGCAAGCAGCGCGAAGAGGACCCCCGAGGTCTGGAGCTCGCGGTAGCGCCTCTCGTGTGTCGCCCCAAACTCGAGCCTGCCCTCGTTGAACCGGGAGAGCGTCGCAAGGGCAAGCGCCCCGGCAAGGCCGAACATGACCCACACGATCACGCGGGCGACCATGACGCCGTTCAGCCAGCCGGCCTGCGTGTTGGCAAGCTGCGCCTGGCCCGAAAGCGCTGGCGCCATCGCCGCCGCCGCGACGGCGCCGACAAGCGCGCTCCACGCGAATGCCGCTCCGAGCACGAAGAGCGTGAGGACCGCGGAATCGAAGGCCTGCACCGTGCGCAGCTGCCTCGGCTCGGGCGGCTTCGGGGGCGCGGTGGGCCAGGGGTACGGGTAGTACGGAGTGTAGTAGGGGTACGACGGGTACGAAGGGTAATAGGGCGGGTAGCCCGGCGCCTG
>DATEUP010000073.1:0-12172 GCA_035283065.1 Thermoplasmatota archaeon
CTGCCCGTGGCGGACGCCTTCGAAGATGCCGAGCTCGTGGAGCCCCATCGCGTAGTACACGCCCGTGTCGATCCCCTCGCCGTCGAGGTGCGCGCGCAGGGCCTCGCGCTTCCCCCCGAGGACACGCACCGTGTACTGGTACCAGGCGTGCTCGAGGCCCGGCGGCTCCATCGGCAGGGCGAGCCCGCGCAGGTCTTTCAGGCGCTCCGCATAGAAGGCCGCGTTCGCGCGCCGCCGCTCGAGCGACGCCGGAAGCTTCTTGAGCTGTTCGATGCCGATTGCGGCCTCGACCTCGCTCATCCGCAAGTTCCCGCCGACTTCTTGGAACTCGTAGCCTTTCCCGCGCCGCCCGAGGTCGCGCGCGACACGCACGGCCGCCGCGAGCTTCTCGTCGTTCGTCGCGACCATCCCGCCCTCGCCAGTCGTGACGATCTTCATCGTGTTGAACGAAAAGCAGCCGAGGTCGCCCATCGACCCCACGGGCCGCCCCTTGTACCGCGCACCGACCGCCTGCGCGCAGTCCTCGACGACCTTGAGGCTGCGGCGCGCAGCGATCTCGAGGAGCCCGTCCATTGGCGCGGGCAGGCCGTAGAGGTGCACGGGCAGGAGCGCCGCGTCGTCGCCCTCAAGGGCCCGCTCGACGTGGTCGTCGTCGAGGTTGTACGAGGCAAGCGAGATGTCGGAGAGCGAGAGCCGCAGCCCCGCTTGGGCGACCGCCGACCCCGTCGATACGTAGGTGAGCGGCGAGCTGTGCACGTACGCGGAGCGCTTGAGCCTCAGCGCGTGGAGGGCGAGATGGAGCGCCGAGCTCCCGCTTGCGACGGCGGCCGCGTGGTCGGTCCCCGAGACCTTCCGGAACGCCTCCTCGAAGGCCGCGACGCGCTCCCCCTGCTGGAGGCGGCCGGAATCGAGGACCTGGGCGACCGCGGCCTTCTCCTCGGGCCCCAACCAGGGGCGGAAGATCGGGATTCGCTCCACGCGGGGGCCACCGCGCGGGGCCCCATAAGGGTTCCCGCGGGGCCACCTTTCTGCATATTGGTGCGATACCAATATATGTTGGTATGACACCAATAATCAACGCGGGCGCGAGCCCGTAGGGGAACCCCTTGCAGGTCGACCTGGACGACATCGCCTTTGTTTCGGAAACGAGCCTCACGATCCGCGGCCCGCGGCGCCGGACCACCGTCCCCAAGGAGATCGTCGAGCACCTCCACCTTGGCGACGGCGACCGGATCCGGTGGATCCTCTTTAGCGACGGCAAGGTCCTCGTCGCGCTTGCGGGGGCCACGGCATCGAAGTCCGGCAGGCCCAAGCGGAGGCACTAGCCCGTGTGGGGCCTGCTTGCCTTTGCGCTCGCGGGGGCCGCCGCCGAACTCATCGACGGTTCGCTCGGGATGGGCTTCGGCGTCACGGGATCGACAATCCTCGTCGCCTCGGGGTTCGGGCCCGCCGTGTCCTCGGCGTCCGTCCACGGGGCCGAAGTCTTTACCTCCCTTGCAAGCGGGACGTCCCACCTGAAGCTCGGGAACGTCGACCGGAAGCTCCTCTGGGCGCTCGCGCTGCCGGGCGTCGTGGGCGGCGTGCTGGGCGCTTTCCTGCTGTCCGGGTTCGACTCGGCGCTCGCGCGGCCCTTGGTCGCGGCGATCCTCTTTTGCCTGGGGGTCCTCATCGTCCTGCGGTTCGTGAAGCAGGGGACGGGGGAACGCCCCAAGGTCCCGGCTTCTCGAGGGCGGATCGCGGCGCTCGGGTTCACCGCGGCTTCAGTCGACGCCTTTGGCGGCGGCGGCTGGGGCCCGATCGCCACGCCGACCCTGATCCTGGGGTCGAGCGTGGAGCCGCGCCGCGCCGTCGGGACGGTCAACCTCGCCGAGTTCTTCGTCACCCTTGCGATCACGGTCACGTTCCTGGCAACTCTGGGGCCCTCCGGCTACCAGTGGAGCTTCGTCGCGGCCGTGGCCGTCGGCGGCGTTCTGTGCGCGCCTGCCGGAGCCTGGATCACGGCCCGCCTGCCGGCCCCGCGCCTCGGGGTCGTGGTGGGCGTGCTCCTCGTGGCGCTCAACGCGCGCACGATCCTGCAGTCCGCGGGGCTCGTCGACGCGTCGCAGAGCCTTGCGCTCGCCGCCTTGTCGCTCGGGGCGGTCGGCGCGCTCGTCGTGTACGAGTTCGCCGCGGCCGCGGTCGAACGCCGGAGGGCGGGCCTCAAGGGCCCGCCGAGGCCCGCGCCGCCCCTTCACCGCCGACTCGACGTCCAAGCGCTCGGCCAGGCGGCGAGCTGGTTCCGCTGACGGAAGGGGCGCGCTCCGGGGCGGGGGACCTTGGGGAAGCGGCCTTGCGGGCTGGAGTTTATTGCGCGGGCTCCGCCTGGCCGGGGCGCTCCCATGGCCTCGGATGCAGCCCGCCGCGAAGCCCGCCGCGCGCTCGAAGGGCGCCTCCTCCAAGAGCGCGCGCTCTTCGCAGGCTCCGTCGCGACCTTCGCGGTCTTCCTCTACCTCGACCTCACCGGGACGCCCGGCATGGAGCCCTTTGTCTACGCGCTCATCGCGGCGTCGGGCCTTACGGGCGCGGGCTACGACGGCGCGCGCGAGGCCCTAAAGGACCTCGACCTCATCGCGGGGCTCCTTGAGCGCGAGGGGCCCGGCGCGCGCATCGCCCGCGTGCCCTTCTGGTCGCGGGGGCACTTCGAGCTGTGGCTTGAGGTCCCGGCCCCCGGCGCGCCGAGGCGCTACGGGATCTCCTTCGCAAACTCCCTCGTTTACCGCGAAAAGCGCAGCCTCTACCTATTCATGATTCCCCTGCCCCCGGGCAAGCACCTGCTTGAGCGCTACCTCGCGCGCCAGCCCTTCAGCGAGATGGGCACCGGCGGCTCGCTCGAAGGCAAGACGATCGAGTACTGCCTCCACCGTCCCCGCCGCGGCGTCGACCCGGCCTGGCGGCTTTTCGTGTACCTGAAGCCCGGGCGGCCCCTCGACCTTGCGGGGTTGTTCGAGGTGAAGCGCCGCGCCGAGGAGATGGCCTCTCGCATCGCGGCGGAGGGCACCGCGGCCGTGCCTTGGGGAACGACCGAGCGTTTCAAGCGGCTCGAAAGCCAGGAAATCCCACCGTCGTCTACCGTACGCCTTCAGTGACCGGCGAGCCGGCGTGCCCTTCGCGAGCTCCCTTGCGGCGGGGCCCCGCCCTCTTTCCCCGGACCACGGGCTCCACAACCAGGATGCCGCGGGCTCGAAGCCATGCAGCGTATTCGTCAATCATCCGGAAGCGGTCCTGCTGGTTCCGCTCCTTCCACTCCTCGATTTCGCGGAGGTCGACGTCGGGGACAGGGTCAGAGGCCAAGGATTTCTCGCCCCCGCGCCTCGTCGACGCCGAGCGATCGGGCCGTACGCCAGACTTCGCCTTCGTCAAGGGTCCCCTCTGCCACTCGGCATATCCACCGGGCGTCCTCAAAGTCCTTTGGGCCGGCCATGTAAAGCTTGTACCCGATCTGCATCTCAAGCGGCCCAATGTAAAGCGTATGGCCGTTCAGGTCCACGGCGACACGGCGGTCGACGGCGCGCTGGTCGAGGGGCGTTCGGGCAAACTTGAACTCGATGTTTGGCACGAAGGACGCCGGGGCCGAGTACCTCAGCGCCGTCGATTCCGGCCCTCGCGCCAGGTACTCCTCGTAGAGGCTCTTGGCCGATCCGGCCGCATGGCACTCGAACCTTTCGAGAAGGCGGCCGTGCAGGCCCGCGAACCGCGCCCGCGGCACCGCCGCCGCGAGGATGTCGACATCGTCAGACTCCCTTGGGCGGCCAAGGAGGATTGCGACATACCCCCCCACGATCGCATAGTCCATCCCCGCGGCCTCGAGCGTGCCACAAAAGTCGAGCGCGAGGCGGTCGATGTGGGCCTCTTTCAGTCGGACGCGAATCTGACGGTCGCCAACTCGTATCTCTCGTACCCGGTCGGAGTCGGTGGGACGAGCCATCAGCCAAACAGGGGTGCGGCGAGTATTTGAGCGCGAAGGGGAGGCGCGCGAAGGTTCTCGGGGCTCCCCTTAGGGATGTCCCCGCAGGCAGAGGGGCAGCTCCTGCGGGGGGTTGCCTCCGCCCCCCCAACCCTCAAATCCCCCGCTCCTGCATCCCAGGCCGCGTGCCCCGGCTCCTCGTCATCGGCGGCAGCGGCCTTGTCGGCACGAACTTCGTGCTTGCCGCCCGCGACAAGTGGGAGACGTGGGCGACCTTCTGCGACCACCGCGTCGACTTCGAGGGCGTCGAGGAAATCCGCGTGGACGTGCGCGACTTCCAGCAGGTCCAGGGGGTCGTGCGCGCCGTGCGCCCCGAGGTCACAGTCCTCACGTCCGCGTTCATGGACGTCGACGGCTGCGAGAAAGACCCCGCGAAGGCCAAGGAGATCAACGCGATGGGCCCCAAGCATGTTGCGCGCGCCGTCAAGGACACGGGGCTCATCGTGTACATCTCGACGGACTACGTCTTTGACGGGAAGAAGGCCGGGCGGTACGTGGAGACGGACCCGACCGGCCCCGTGAACGTCTACGGCCAGACGAAGCTCGCCGGCGAGGACGAGGTGCGCGCCGCGGCCCGCGACTTCCTCATCGTGCGGCCCGCGCAGATCTGGGGCGAGAACAAGTTCGTGGCGAAGCCCACGCTCGTCCAGAAAGTCGTGGGGGCGCTGCGGGCCGGGCGCGAGATCGAGATGTTCTCCGACCAGAAGCAGTCGCCGACGTTTGCACCCGAGCTTGCGCAGAACCTGCTCGCACTCATCGAGGCGGAGGCGCGCGGCGTGTTCCACGCGGCGGGCGGCTCCGCGCTCTCGCGCTTTGAGATGGGGGTCATCGTCGCGGAGGCCTACGGCCTCGACAGCAGCCTCGTGCGCCCTGTGAAGCTCTCCGCCGCCGGGCTGCCCGCGCCCCGGCCCGAGAACGTCGTCCTCTCGAGCACGAAGCTCCAGGAGACGACCGGGCGCTCGCCCGCGCTCTTCGAGGCGTCGCTCGCGGCGTTCGCGGGCGGGAAGTGACGGGGCGCCTGCGCCAACCCTATTTAGTCCGAGGGCGACGTGGGCGCCCCGGGTCGGGGGCCTTGAGCGATCGTAAAGGGAACGCAGAACGGGCGGCTCACTTCCACGCCGACGCCGCCCGCGCGGAGGCCGTGGGCGACTTCGGCGGCGCGTTCGCCGCCTACCTTGACGCCGCGCAGGCCTTCGAGGAGGCCGGCGCGGAGGACGAGGCGCGCGAGAATGCGAAGCGCGCTCTCTCCCTCTGGCCCGAGGTTGAGGAATCGAAGAACCTCGTGATGCGGGCTGCCGCCTCCCCAAAGCCGGCGCCCTCCGCCCCGCGCCGCCTGCGCCGCCTACCGGGGGCCCTGCCGCAAGGCGCCCCGCCCGAACGCCCCGCAACCGGCGAAATCGCGCCTGGCCGCAGCGAGCTTCCCTCCATGTTCATTGAGATGCACGCCGAGGCCCTGCGGCTTGCCGGCCGCGAGCGCGAAGCGCGCCAGCGCACGGAAGAGGCCCTTGCGGCCGTGGAGGCCGAGGTCGAAAGGCGGCGGGCCGAACAAGCTTGGGGCGAGGCCCTTTCGGCCGCGCAGACCCAGCTCCGGATCGCCCGGCGCCTCGGAGGCGATGGCCGCCTCGACGACGTGCGGCGGGCTTTCATCGAGGTCGCGCGCGAGTCCGCCCGCGAGGCCCTCACCGCGGAGTATTTCGCGCGCGGCAAGGACGAGCTCCCCTTCGAGGCCATCGAGGCCGCGCTGCGCGAGGCCCGCGCGCTCAAGGACGAGGCCCTCATCCGGACCCTCGGGCGCGAAGCCGCCGGCGTGGAGGCGAACTCCCTCACGCTCCTCACCGCGCTTTCCGATGAGCATACGGCCGCTGAAGCAGTCCTCTCCTGGGAGGATTCCTGGAGGTACCTCGACGGCCAAAAAGCGCTCAAGCGCGCGCTTCTCGAGCACCCGGAATTCGCCTCGACCCTTCAGGGGCCGTTCAAGGGACTCGCCGGCCTTGCCGCGACGCACCCGGCCCGCCTCGAGCTCTCGGAGTTCCACGACCGCTGGCAGCAAGTCCTCTCACGTTCGCGCGCGCGCGCCGCGAAGCTCCAGCAGCGCGCGGGCGAAGGCCGCGGCTAAGGACGATCCGCCGGGCTCGGAACCCAATCGCAAAGGTTCTTACCGGCCGCTCCCGTCCGTCGCCTGGCCAGGAGGGCCAGCCCCATGCGTCTTCAAGGCCCTGTCCTCCGGCTCGCGCTCCTCCTCCTTCTGGGTGCCGCCGCCCTCGCGCTCCTTCCGCCCTCCGCCTCCGCCGCCACGCCCGTCGGGCCCGCCTTCTACAACACGGACCAAACCTGGACCCAGGCGGGCTCGCCGTACTACGTCCGCGGCGCGATTCTCGTCTTTGCCGAACTCACGATCGAGCCCGGCGTCGACGTCTTCTTCGACGGCCCCCACACGATCCTCGTCTTCGGCGGCCTCCACGTCCTTGGCAACTCGAGCGCCCCCGTCCACTTCGCCTCGAACAACACGACGGTGGTCCCCCAGTGGGGCGGCCTCACCTTCCAGGGCACGGTCAACAGCTCGGAGGTCCTCAACGCCACGATCGACCGCGCGACCGTCGCCTTCGAGTTCCAGCAGCCTTCGGCCGACATCACGGTCTCCGACGTGGCGGTCACGCGCGCGGACACCTACGGCCTGCGCGCGGCCTACTCGCGCGCGAACATCAGCGTGTACAACTTCTCCGTCGAGGACTCGGCAAACGGCGCGCTCATCAACAACTCGAGCTTCGTCCGCATGAGCGCCTACCGGACCTCCAACCTCACGGCCCCCGACCAGTATTCCCTCGAGCTTGTGACGGTGGACTCGTCGGACTTCCTCACACTCGATTTCCCCGAGTCGCGCGTCCGCGTCGTCTCCTGCCAGTGGCTCAACTTCTCCAATGTGAGCGCGAACGCCTCGGCCTTCAGCCACGGGTTCTACCTTGAGGGGTCCGACACGGTGAACCTCACGAGCGCCCGCCTCGACGGGTACGTAAACTACGCGTTCTACTCGGAGCTCTCGTTTGCGGTCGCCGTTTCAAGCCTCACGGTCTCCGCCCACGGCGGGACCTTGCCCGACACCGCGGCGTACGCGGTCGCCACGCAGTCGTTCTCCCTCTCCTACGCCTCGCTGCGTGCCACCTCCGTCGGCCTTAGCCTTGCCGCCTCGCCGGGCGCCGCGCTCGACCACATCAACGTGGACGGCGCGCCGATCGGCGTGGCTGCCCACCTTAGCGGCCAGATGGGCCTGGACACGGGCACGATCGGCAACGCGAGCAACGTGGCGCTCCGCCTCAGCCTCTCGGGCAGCGGCTCCCTCGTGCACAACCTCGAGGTCTTCGCCGCCACGCTCGCCTTCCAAGTCCTCGGCGGCGGCGACGACTACGATGTGGACTTCGCGCTGGGCAACAAGATCGACGGGGTCCCCGTCCTCGGGGTCTACAACGCACCGAACACGAACATCGCGCCGGCTTCCGGCTACTCGTGGGTCTACGTCTGGGGCTCGCCAAACACGCGCGTCGCGACCTTCCTCGTGCCGAGCGCAAGCGGCGACCCTGCGGTCGTGTGGGCCGACTCCGCCGCCGGCCAGGTCGACGCCGGGGTCGTCTCGGGCAAGGGCCGCGGGGTCCTCGTCTCGCGCTCCGACGGGATCTCGATCAGCGGCACCTCGGCAACCGCCGCCGACTACGGGCTCCTCGTGACCGGCAGCCAGGCCCCCACGCTGCAGGACTCGATCTTCCGCAGCGGGACGACCTACGGGGTCCACCTGCTCGCCACCGGCACGGCGACCGTCGTCAACGTCACGGGGTCGGGCCCCCTTGCCGGCCTCTTCGACGAGCTCGGTGTGGCGAACCTCTACACGGCGTCCCACTTCAATGGCTCCGTGGGAGCGCTCCTCGGCGGGAGTGCGATCGCGCGCCTCGAGGCCTCCGACCTCTGCTCGGACTCAGGGGGGTTCTCGCTCCTTGTCGACGTCGCCGTCGACTCGTTCATCCAGGGGAACAGCCACTGCGCGGGCGGCGGGGGGGTCTCTCTGCGCCTCGCGGTGCGCACCGTCGTTGCCAACACGACCTTCGTGAACCTCACGGAGGCCGTCCAGATCGACAACAGCTCGGGCTCCGTCGTCCGGTGGAACGCGTTCGTGAACTGCTCGACTGTGGGGGTGCGGACCCTTGCGGGCACTTCGACGGGGAACGTCGTCTACGAGAACAACTTCTACTGCGGCGCCCTTTCCGCGCGCGACCCCACGGGCCCCGTGAACGTCTGGTACAACGTGTCGCGCTCACGCGGCAACTTCTGGGACGACTACACCGGGTCCGACTCGGACGGCGACTTCATCGGTGAAACGCCCTACAACGTCCCCGGCGGCGCCAGGCGCGACCTTTTCCCCCTCGTGGTCCCCTTCGAGAAGGAGCCGCCGATTGCCATCGCGGTCACGCCGCCCGCGGTCGACGAGGACACGCCCGCGCTGCTCAACGGCTCGCGCTCGTTCGACAACGTGGGCGTCACGGACGGCTGGTGGGTCGTCCAGGACACGGCGGGGCCCGTCAGGGTCGCGGGGCTCGTCGTGAACTACACCTTCCTCACCCCCGGGCAGTTCCGCGTCGACCTCTTTGTGCGCGACGCCTGGAACAACACGGGCAGCGCCGGCGCCCTCATCCGCGTGCGCGACACGACCGTGCCCACAATCTCGAGCACGCCGGGCGCCGCCCTCGTCAACGAGGACAGCGTCGCGACCCTCGGAGTCGTCGCGGCCGACAACGACCCCGCCTTCCCCTTCGGCGCGAGCTTCTATTGGTTCTTCTTCGGGCCCGAGAACCTCTCCGCCGTCACAAGCGGGCCCACGGTCCCCATGAATTTCACGACGCCCGGGTTCTACAACGCGAGCATCGTCGTGGTCGACGCCGGCGGGAACAGCATCTCTGCGGACTTCAGCGTAACCGTCCGGGACAGGACGCCCCCGACCTTCACATTCGTGGCCTCGGGCGCCGTCCCGCCCGCGGAGGGCGAGACCGTCCACCTCGAGATGCGCAGCGCGCAGGACCTCGACCCCGATTTCCCGCGCCCCGACGCCTTCTACTGGATGGTCCTTCTCCCCCGCGGCGGCTTCGTAGAGGACTTCAACCAGTCCTTCGACTTCACGCCCGGCGAGCCCGGCACCTTCGAGGTCCGCTATGAGTGCCGCGACCCGTCGAACAACGTGCGCAGCGGCAACTGGACGTTCTTTGCCGCCGACACGTCCGGGCCACTTTGGGCGCCCCCCGTCGGCCTCACGGTCTCGGACGGCGCGAACCTCACGCTCTCGGCCGAGGACGCGACGGACTACTCGGGCGTTGCCGGTGTCGTTTGGCAGGACGGCGCGCTCGGGATCTCGACAAACCTCTCCTTCGAACGCACGTGGACGGGCCTTGGCAACCACACCGTGAGCGCCACGCTCCTCGACCTGATTGGCAACGAGGCCCTCTACATCTTCACCGTCACCGTCGTCGACCGGACGGCCCCGCGCCTTTCCGACCTGAACTTCACGCGCGCCGCTTCGGTCAAGCAGGGGGCCGCCTTCGAGCTCGACGCGGCAGGCGCGTTTGCCGACAACGACCCCGCGTTTTCCACGACGGCCTTGTACCTCTGGTCGACGGATGCGCCGGACGTCACCTGGGGTTCCGCGACGGACATCAGCCTCCTGCTCGTCTCCTTCAACCGCACGGGGACCTTCATCGTCCGCCTGAACGTGACGGACGCCGCAGGCAACCGCGTCGCCGTGTCGTTCACGGTGACCGTCACGGACGGCTTTCCCCCGTCTGGCATCGTGTGGTCCGTGCACCCGGACGTGAATGTCACGCTGGGCACGGTCGTCCAGTTCAACGCGAGCGCGACGGACCCGAGCGGCGTCTTCTTCAGGTGGCGGTTCGGCGACGGCTCGGGCGACGAAGGCCCCTCCGTCTCCTACGAGTATGTCGCGCCGGGCACGTACTCCGCCACGCTCACGGTCTCCGACGGCGCCGGCAACGAGCTCACCATCACGTTCCGGATCATCGTCCTGGACCGCGGCGCAGGGGGCGGCGGTGGAGGCGGCGGGGGCGGCGGTGGAGGCGGAGGCGGGGCCGGCGGCGCCGGCATTTCGGCGACGACGCTGCTCATCGTGGCGGCCGCGGCGGTCGGCGGCGGCGTGGTTGCGATGTTCCTCGTTTTCCGGCGCAAGCTGAAGGCGCCCACGCCCCGCGAGGCGATCGTCGAGCCGGATGCGCCCGGGTACGCGCCCCCCGCGCCACCCTCGGAGTACGACAGCCTCTACGGCGAGTCCTCCTTTGACCCGAGCCGCGGCCGGCCCCCGGCCGAGTGAGGCCTCGCGGCCCGCGGCGGAAAAACGCCGATCGCACCATCACGCGTTCGCGTCCCCTCTTGAAAGCGCAGGCCGTGTTCCACGAATGTCAAACGTGGAAGGATCCCTGGAGGTCGTTCACCTCGCGTGAAACGTGTACGATGGCGGGCGCGCTTATAGTGCCTGGACGCGCGAAGGCGTCCCCATGGAACCGGACGGCGCCGAAGTCGCCAAGCGAGCAAACCGAATGCACCAGCTCCTCAGGCTCCTGCGCGAGGCAGAGGACGAGGAGAGCGGGGTCCGCCCCCAGCACCCCCCGCGTCGGGGCCTGGCCCCCGCGCGCGACCGCTGAAGCCGCCCGGGTGCGGGCACAACCCTTTTCGGGTGAGGGGCCCAAGCGAGGACCGTGGGGCGCAGGCACACGGGCCGCATCGCGCGTGACGCCGAGGTCCTCGCGCAGGTCGAAGAAGTGCTGAGGTTCGCGGGGCTGCAGGGCGCGCGCACGGTCGTCGAGGACATGGAGGCCGACGAGAAGGGGCGCCAGCGCCTCCGCGTGCGAGCCGTGCGCGGCGAAGGGAAGAAGGATTTCCTCTACGAGGTGCTCGTCCAAGAGAACGGGCTCATGGGGATCTACCGGACGGTTTGATGCGCCAGGCCCCGCTGCACCCTCTACCCGGCCCGCGCGCCCTTTCGCTTCAGCTTGCCGCCGCCCACCAGCATGAGCACGACGCCGACCGCCAGGAGCCCTGCTGCGCCAAGGATGCCGATCTGCTGGAGCGACCCGACCGACGAGGCGCTCTGGCCGCGGATCCACGTGTCGTAGTTGGCAGCCACGAGGACCCCGACGGCTCCGGCAAGCAGGAGCGCAAGCCCGACGGTGCCGAGGAGCCCGCCGAGCCTGCCAAGGAGTCCCGGCTTCCGGCGCGCGGGCGGCGCCTTGGCTTCCTCCGAGGGCGGGGCGTCGGGGATCGCTGCGGCGACCGCCTCGTTGATCTCCGCTTCGAGGTCGCTGATCGGGTCGGGACCGGCGGCCTGCGCGCTCGTGGCGCCGAGGATTTCCGCCTCGAGCTCTTCAAGGCCCGTGCCCGAATCACCATCGGTTGCCCCGGCGTCCGCCTCCGGCGGCGCAAACTCGGCGCCGCAGCTCGGACAGGCCTGCCAGTCGGGTTCGACCGGCGCGCTGCATGCCGGGCAGATGTACTCGTCGCCTTCTGTGTCAGCCATCGGCTCGTGCCTCTTCAGGCGCGCGGGCGCGCCTGCGGCGGAGAATGAGGCTGAGGGACCCGACCACGGCGACGGCCACGCCGACTTCCCCGAACTCGGGGATCGGGCTCACGAGGGCGTCCCCGCGCGACACGGGCAGCGCGGTTGCCGGACCGCTGTCGGGCGCAAGCGCGCCGGCAAGGCGCCCGACGGTCACCGGCTGCTCGACCGTGTCGGACGTGCCTTCAAAGCCCATGAGCCTGAACCCCGCGCGCGCGCCTGCAAGGCCCTCGGACTCCACGGCCGCTTCGAGCGCGCGACCTGCGGCCGCCGCTTCGGAGACCGCGGCTGAAGGAGCCCACGCCCCGTCCTTGAACTCGAAGAACTCGCTAAGGACTACGGCCCCCGCCACACCCTCGACCCGCAGCATCCGCTCCGCGCCCAGCGCGCCGGCGCGGGCGCCCGTCCCGCTGTCAAGGTCCGTGTCCAAGTAGATCTCCAAGAGGTCCGTCCCCGCAACGCGCCGGGGCGGGGGCGGCGGCGAAGCCGCTCCCCCTCCGCCGTTCCCCGAGCCCAGCGGCTCGGCCCGGAAGGGCAGGGTGCCTTGCATCAGATTGCCGCGCGCGTCG
>DATEUP010000074.1:0-2780 GCA_035283065.1 Thermoplasmatota archaeon
TCGTGCGGGTCGCGCGGGTTTTCCGGCGCTTCAACGGCCGGGCCGCCTCGAGGGAGTCCGAGAAGCTTCGGCAACGACAGGAGCCTCCAAGCCATGGCCTACGACAAGTACCGCAAGGACACGACGGCCCTCGTGAAGGCCACCGTCCCTGAGGGCGTCGACGTCACGAACGTCGAGTTCGAAGGGCCCTTCATCGTCATCTACACGAAGACCCTCGAGAAGTTCGCCGACGACGGCGAGATCACGAGGCGGCTTGCCCAAGCGCTGCGCCGCCGCGTCATTGTGCGCCCCGACCCTGCCGAACTCATCGAGCCTTCGGAGGCCGAAGCGGCGATCCGCAAGATCGTCCCCGCCGAAGCGGAGATCACGAACATCTGGTTCGACCCGGCCACCGGCGAGGTCACGATCGAGGCCAAGGCCCCGGGCGCCGCGATCGGCAAGCAGGGCGAGACGCTGAACCGGATCAAGAAGGAGACGCGGTGGGCCCCGGACGTCCAGCGCACGCCGTCGATCCCCTCCAAGACCGTGGGCGAGATCCGCGCGTACTTGCGGATGTCTGCCGAGGAGCGCAAGGACATCCTGCGCAAGATCGGGCGGCGCATCAACCGCGAGGTCGGCAACGGGGAAAACTGGGCGCGCATGACGACGCTCGGCGGCTTCCGCGAGGTCGGCCGCTCCTGCGCGCTCCTGTCGACGAAGGACACGAAGATCCTCATCGACTGCGGCGTGAAGTTCGGCGGCCAGGACGACGCCACGCCCTACCTCAACGCGCCCGAGGCGCTGCCCCTCGAGCAGATCGACGCTGTCGTCCTCACGCACGCGCACCTCGACCACACGGGCATCGCCCCCCTGCTCTTCAAGTACGGGTTCGAGGGCGCCGTCTACACGACGGCCCCGACGCGCGACACGATGTCCATGCTCATGATCGATTACCTCAAGGTCGCCTTCGGCGAGGCGCGCAAAGCCCCGTACGAGACGAGCCACATCCGCAAGATGGTCCTCCACACGATCCCGCTGCGGTGGGGCGAGACCACGGACATCGCGCCCGACGTGCGCCTCACCCTCCAAGACGCCGGCCACATCCTGGGGTCCTCGTCCTGCCACTTCCACGTGGGCGACGGGCTCCACAACATCGTCTTCTCGGGCGACATGAAGTACGAGGACACCTGGCTCTTCAACCGCACGCACGACCGCTTCCCCCGCCTCGAGTCGATCCTCATCGAGTCGACCTACGGCGGCTACCATGACTTCCAGCCGACGCGCCGGGAGGCCCGCGACAACCTGAAGGAGATCATCGTGCGGGCGATCGAGCGCGGCGGGCGGATCATCGTCCCGGTGTTCGCGGTCGGCCGCTCGCAGGAGGTCATGATCGTGATTGAGAACCTCGTTGAGAAGGGCGACATCCCCAAGACCGATGTCTTCCTCGACGGCATGATCATGGAAGCCACGGCGATCCACACGGCCTACCCGGAGTTCCTGAACACGACGCTCAGGAACAAGATCTTCCAGAAGGGCGAGAACCCCTTCCTCAACCCGATCTTCAACCAGGTCGAGAACTCCGAGATGCGCCGCGAGGTCCTCACAATGCCCGGGCCGATCATCGTGCTTGCCACCTCGGGCATGCTGAACGGCGGCCCCGTCATGGAGTACTTCAAGCACTGGTGCTCGGACCCGCAGAACACGATCGTCTTCGTGGGCTACCAGGCCGAGAACACGATCGGGCGCAAGATCCAGCGCGGCTGGAACGAGCTCACGCTCTCGGACAAGGGCAAGCAGATCAGCTACCCGATCAAGATGCAGGTCGAGACCTGCGAGGGGTTCTCGGGGCACAGCGACCGCAAGCAGCTCCTCGAATACTTCCGCAACATCCACCCGAAGCCCAAGACCGTTTTTGTCGGCCACGGCGACGAGGCCAAGTGCATCGAGTTTGCAAACACGCTGCGCAAGAAGTACGGCCTCACGGCGCTCGTTCCGCAGAACCTCGAGACGATCCGGCTGGCGTAGGGCCAGGCCGTCCCCGCAGGCCCCTGTGGGATGGGGGCGTCGACTCAAGCGCTACCGATGGGATGACGGGAAATCGCCCTCCCCCACAGAGGGGGGGAAGGCACCCTCCAAGGGAGGGGAAAAAGAGTGGCTTGGTCCGGGCGCAGGCTTTACGCCTTGACAGCGGCCGTCTGCGAGGGGGCGGTGGCGCGCAGCATCCACGCCATCTTCTCGTGGCTCTCGAGGAGCGCCGCAAGGAACTCCGCGCTGCCCGCGTCGTCGAGCTTCGTCACGCGGACGAGGTCCGCGCGCACGAGCCGGATCACGCTTTCGTGGTCGGCAAGGAGCTTGGCGACCATTTCCTTCGCCGGGACCGACCTGCCGGGCTCTTCCGTGATGCGGGCGCCCGAGAGGTACTCCGCGAGGCTCGAGGAGGGCCTGCCGCCGATCGCGCGCACGCGTTCGGCGATCTCGTCCACGTTCTCGTTGAGCTCGACCGACTGCGCCTCAAAGAACTGGTGGAGGGCGTAGAAGTTCGCGCCGACCACGTTCCAGTGGTAGTTGCGGGTCTTCGTGTAGAGCACGAATTCGTCCGCGAGGATGCCGTTCAGGTATCCGACGACGGCGCTCCGCGACTTCTCGCTGATCTCAATCTCAACTGCTGGTTCAACAATGCTCGTTGTGTTGGTTATTTGTGACATGAGCGGTTGATGCTGTGCCGCCCTGATAAGGGGGCGTACGAACCTTCCATGGCCTTTTGGAAAATCCAAGGGGGCGTTTCGAGAGGGCAGTGGAGA
>DATEUP010000075.1:0-5171 GCA_035283065.1 Thermoplasmatota archaeon
CCGCCATCGAGTGGCTGTAGTCCTGGAAGTCCGAGGGCGCACCCGTGTAGAGCACGGTCTCGTTCGACCACCCCAGCGAGCCGAGGTGCCAGCGAGTCCGGATGCTCGTCGAACCGGCTTCATACTCGACCCAGTAGAGGATGGCTAGGTCGGGGGCGTAGGGGAGGACGAGCGGGTAGAGGGCGTCCGCGCCGGGGCTTCCGGCCACGAGCGCGGCGGGCGACCACCCCGAGGCGGGGGAGTACCTGGCGATCCACAGGGTGAAATTCGCCGCGCTCTTCTCGCTCCAGGCGAGGTAGCCGTTCGACGCGCTGTCGAAAACGATGGAGGAGTAGATGGTGTCCAAGAGGGCGATCCCGGACCGGCTGACTTGCTGTGGAGGGCTCCAGCCGCCGACCCAATCGAAGCGGGAGGCCATGACGTAGTAGAGGTTGTCCGAGGAGTTTAGGTACTCCCACCACCCGAGCGCGAAGCCGGCGGGCGCAAAATACGCTCCGCGCATCGGACCCAAGACCGCAAGGGCGGCCGGGAAGTCCGTGGCGGCGCTCCAGGCGCCCCCTGGCGCGCGCGTCGCGTACCTGTAGATGGCCGTGCCGTTCGAGTTCTGCCGCCAGTAGAGCAGCTGGGAGCCGTCATTTGAAAGGCCCCGGATGGGCCCGCTCGTCACATTCTCTGTGTCGTTGCGGTCCAGGCGGCGGGGGCCGCTCCATCCGGAGATCGGGGAGTAGTCGTTGTACCACGCGTACGTGAAATTGTCAAGGGCGCGCTGCTGCCACGTCACGGTGGCTCCGCCGCCGGGCAAGGCGAGGATCGCGCGCGAGGTTGTCGTGGCGTTGTCGTTGGTCTCCACGAGGGTGGGCGACGTGAAGCCCGCGGGGCCGTACACGGAGGCCCACACGGACCGGATCGGTGAACCCTCGTACCAGGCGATCGCGAACTCGCCGCCCTCCGCCCGGTGGGTGATGAAGCTCGGGACGGAGGCGCCGAAACCGCCAAGCTGGATGGCGGGGGCCCAGCCGGAGGGGGCCGTGTAGTCTGCGTACCAGAGCGTCTGGGGGGTTCCGAGCTCGATCCAGAGCATCGTGGCGCGGCCCCCGGGGCGAAGGAAGAAGGAGTACTGGCCTGCGGTGCCGTTGGGTGCCGTGTCGCTGACGAGATCGGGGGAACTCCAGCCCGCCGCGGGGCCGAGCTTCGACGTGAAGGGGCGGTAGTAGCTGCCCGTGTCGTACGCGTTCCACGCGGCCCAGAAGGTGCCGTTGCCTTCGCTCTCGACCCAAGGGCCCACGGTGCCGCCGCCGCCATCGATTTGCTCGGCGGCCGACCAGGCCGGGATGGGGTCGAAGGCCGAGGCGCCGCCCGAGAGGGCAAGCGCCGCGCCGGCCGCCGCAAGGAGAAGCCACGTGGCGCCAAGCAGTCGGAGGTCTCGCGCGGGGCCACGGGAGGTTGCGGCGGGCATCGAAATCGGCGCGAAAAGGCGGGGGCGCCTTTTATTGTTTTGGCAAGTACGGGGCGCGATCGCGCGCTAGCGGAACGCGCCAATAATCTTCGAACCTGGCGCGTCGAGCGCCGCGAGGACGGCGGGCAGGCCCGGAACCCGCACGGCGGGGCGGTCGAGCTTCACGCGCGCGGTCGCCTCGTCGACGGCCTCGATGCGCCCCGGCACATCGTCGAGGCCGAGGAAGGCGTGGACGACTTGGCCGGGGGCCGGGGCGGGCTTGAAGAACTTGTTGCGCGCAAAAGGGCCGTCGACGGTCTCCGTCGTTTCGAGCTTGGGGCTCTCGGCAAGGACGGTTCCGCGGGGCAAGTCCTTGACCTCGATGCCGCGCAGCGCGAGCCCGACGCGGACCCCGGCGGGCCCCTCCGCGTGGTCGTCGTCGTGGATCTGGATCGAGCGCACCTGGGCCTCGCCGCCGTGGGGGAGCACGCGCAGCTTCTGGTGGACCTTCACGGGGCCGCCGTGGACTTTGCCAAGGACCACGGCGCCGACGCCCTTCACGTCGAACGACTGGTCAACGAGAACCATCGCGCCTTCGACCTTGCGGGGGTGGCGGTGGACGTCGGTTAGGAAGTCGGCGACCTCGAAGTGGCTCGTGACGATCGGGTAGCGCTCGAGCGCGGTCCCCTTGAGGAGGGGCGCGAGCTGGTCGGCGACGATGGGGCCCGGTGCGAAGATCATCCCCGAGGGCGGCGCGAAGAGGTCGCAGGCAACGACGGCTTCGCCAAGGGTGCGGGAAAGCTCGCGGACGGAAAGCACGGCGGCATCGGCCATGCCAAGCGCGAGGAGCAGGGGCGAGAGCTTCTCGGGGAAGCGGTGGGGCACGACGAGCGAGAGGACGAATTCGTTCTTCTTGTGGTCGTAAATCGAGAGGTCGGTCTCCGTGCCCTTCTTGCCGAGGCGGCCGGCAAGCTCGAGGTCCGTGAGGACCGCGGCCGTAAGCGCGCGCGTGACGGTCATTGGCGTTTCTCCCTTCGGTTCGTCTAGGGGCGCCCGCCCCACCACGGCACGTGCCGTGCAAGGACGCGCGGGATCGCAGAAATAATGTCGGGGGGCTTCAAGGAATGCCCGAGGTCCTCGAAGGCAAGCTCCCCGGCCTTGCCGCACAGGAACGCCCCCACGCGCGCGGCGTCGAAGGGCGAGAGCCCCTTGGCGAGCATGGCGCCGACGGCGCCCGTGAGCACGTCGCCCGTGCCGCCGACGGCCATGGCCGAGACCCCCGCGTCGTTGATCTTGAGCCGGGCGCCGTCGGAGATCAGCGTGCGGTGTCCCTTAAGGAGGACCGTGGTGTGGAAGGCCCGCGCGGCGGCGGCTGCAGCCGTCGCGCGGCTTTCAAGGTCGTCCTCGCCGGCGGCGGTGCGCCCCGTGAGGGCCTTGAATTCGCCCGCGTGGGGCGTAAGCACGCTTCCGCGCAGGGGCCCCCCACCGAGGGTGCGGCAGGCGGCGATGGCGTCCGCGTCGATCACCTGGGGCAGGCGGCTCTTGTCGGCCAACAGGCGGACGGCCGCCTGCGTCGGGCCCGCGCGGCCAAGGCCGGGGCCAAGCGCGAGCGCGCCGCAGCGGCGCTTGGCGATCGAACGGAGGAGGCCATCGACGTGGGCAGGGCCAAGCGCCTTCCCTTCCAGCGCGTGGACGATCAGGGTCGGGTCAAAGCGGCGGACTACATCGGCGACGCTCTCCGGCGTGAACACGTGGACAAGACCCACGCCGCAGGCGTGCGCGGCAAGCGCGGCCAGGGCGGGGGCGCCGGAGTACGGGCCGCCCGCAACGACCGCGAGCACGCCGCGGTCAGCCTTGCGCGCATCGTCGGCCACTTTGGGGATGAGCTGGAGTTCGCCGGGTCCCGTGTGCGTCCACGCCTCTTTGGGGAACCCGATCTTGACCGGCACGATGGTCCCGGAATTCGCGCGTGTCATCCCGGCTTTCTTGGCCTCGATGGTGACGGTAATGTCAGGCCGGACCTGGGGCTTGAAGGGGAACCCGCTTGGCACATCGACTGCCACCACGAGGCCGCCAAGGCTGTTGGCAAGGGCGATGAGGTCGCTGTACGGCGCGCGCGCGGGGCCGGAAATGCCCGAGCCGACCAGGCAGTCGAGGATGACATCGGCCTGCCGCCCCAGCGCCTCCACGTCCCGGCGGGCGCCCGGGCTCCAGTCGATTTTCGCGATCGACCGGTCCTTCAGGAGGGCCGAAAGCGCGCTTGCAGACACGCCCCCCTTGTCGGGCGCGTTGCGGCCTTCCGCGAACACGACCGTGATGCGCGAGCGCTTGGCTAGATGGAGCGCCGCGACGTACCCGTCGCCGCCGTTGTTGCCCTTGCCGCAAAGGACAAGGACTCGGGGCTGCGCGCCCTTGAGGCGCTTCTCCACTTCGCGCGCAATGGCCTTGCCAGCGTTGTCCATGAGCTTTTCGAGGGGCACGCCGCGGTAGACGGCGTTCGCGTCCGCGACGCGGAATTCGACAAGGGGTACGGCTTTGCCCGGAGCCACTATGCTTCGCCGCGGGCGCAAGGGCGTCCAGGGCAGATGAAGTCTAGTTGAGGGGCGAGCGCTCGACTTCGAGGGCCTCGGCCGTGGGGTACCGTTCGATGATGAAGCACTTCTCGGTAAGCTCGGCGGCAAGTTCCTCGAGCACCCACGCGGCGACCTCGACGCGCGAGCGCACGGGGTCGATGGCTACGAGTTCCGAAGGGACCTCGAACTCTTCCACAAGCATGTTTGCCGTGGCGGCGGGGTCGCGCGCCTCGATGATGCCGAGGACGATGAGGCCCTCCCGCGAGATGAGGTCGAGGGGGCGCGCCGTGCGTTCCGCGCGGCGCTTGACGCGGTTGGCAAGCTGGACGGCGTCCTTGAAGCGCGAGGAGCAGTAGTGGAGGGGCAGGCTCCCGCCAAGTTCCGCCACGAGCTTGAGGGCAAGCTCGCGCGAGCCCTGGATGGCTGCGCCGCTGTCGGCGGCGACGCGCAGCGAGCGCCTCTCGAGCTCCTCGCCGTTCGTGTGGGTGTACTCGAGTTCGTTGAGGTTCACGTAGTCGACGGCAAGCTTGCGCGCGAATTCGAGGAGCGCGCGCAGGCCCGGCTCGACGCCAGGGATTGCCGGCACCTCGAAACCCACCCGCAGGCCGACGGCCCGGGCGTGGAGGATCGCGCGCTCGAACGGCGACCCCTTGAGGCGCATCCAGTGGCTCTCGTGGGGGTGGAACCGGATTTCGTTCAGCCCCGCGCCCTTGAGGGCCGCGAGCACCTCATCCGAGGGGTGCTTCGAAGTGTAGAGGTGGACGTCAAACTCGGGCCCCATCGCGCCCTTCACACGGCGGATCATCTCGACCGTGAGCTCGGGGACGAGCATCGGGTCGCCGCCGGTCACCCCCATGCCGGTCGCCCCTTGCGCGTGGGCCTCTTCGAGGACCTGCTCGGCAAGCTCCGCCGCGTTCGCGCCGAGACACAGGCGCTCGTTCGCGTACATCGCGGGGTTCTGATTCCGCTTGTCGGAAAGGGGACAGTAGAAGCAGCCGGTGTCGCAGACCCCGGTGACGAAGAGGACGAGCTTGCGCCCGTCGGCGCAGGCGGTGCAGGAGGGGGAGAGCGACTTCGTGTGCCGCTCGAGAATGGGGAGGTCGCTGCGCGTGTGCATCGCAAGGCCTTGCGGCCCATCCAGGCCGCCTCGATAAAAGGGTTTG
>DATEUP010000076.1:0-4967 GCA_035283065.1 Thermoplasmatota archaeon
CGATCCGCGCGGTCGCGATCGACGAGTCGGGCAACAGCGCCTCCGCGACTGTGAACGTGACGGTCACCGACCCCTCGTCCGCGCTTGCCGGCCAGCTTGCCTCGGCCAACCTTGCCATCGTGCAACTCCAGGAAAACCTGACGACCATCTACCTGCAGCTCGGGTCGGTCGAGGGCGAGGTCGCCGCACTCGAAGCCAACCAAAGCGCCGCCGAGGCGGCGGTGGCCGGGGCCCAAGCCAACGCCACGAGTGCCCAGAGCCTGGCGCTGCAGGCGCAGTCGAACGCCTCGTCGGCCTACACATTCGCCTGGAACACGCAGCAGGACCTGGGGCGGACGCAGGCGGAACTCAACGCGACGAGGGCGCAGATAACGAGCGCCCAGTCCTCCGCGTCCGCCGGCACTTTGCTCGGAATCATGGGGGTTCTGGCGGGCCTCGGCGGTGCCGGGGTCGCGATGAACGCGATCCGGAACATGAAGCGTGCGGGGGGCGGCGGAGGCGGTGGCGGCGGCGGATTCACGGTTGACCGGCAGACGCCCAAGCGCGACTTCGGCGACCGCATGAAAGCGGGCATGGCCGACGAGGGCTTCGCGATCAACGAGCCGGGCGTGGGCCGCGACGCGGCGTCAGGGATGCCGACCGGGAAGAGGCAGCACGGATGGCAGCCGAGCAAAACCAACGTGGACGAAGCGGAGCTCGTTGGCCGCGACGCGGCCTCGGGGATGCCGACGGGCAAGCGGCAGCACGGCCCGGGCCCCGTCGTGAAAGAGATGGGCGACGACCAGGGGGTTCAACGGGACGCTTCGTCTGGCCAGGCGACCGGCAAGCGGCAGCACGGCGCGCTCCGCGCGGACGACGGCATCGGATCGCAAGGTGAAGACGACCTGTCGCGAGAAGCGGCGGCGCCGCGGGACGCGGCATCGGGCCAGGCCACGGGCAAGCGCCAGCACGGGTGGAACCCCGCGGCCGGGGTCGACGAAGCGGAGGTAAGAGCGCCACGAGACGCGGCCTCGGGGCAAGCGACGGGGAAGCGCCAGCACGGCGCTGTCAGCTCCGACGAAGGGATCGGGTCGCAGGGCCAGGACGGCGTGTCGCGAGAGGCCGCTTCGCCGCGCGATGCGGCGTCGGGTCAGGCGACGGGCAAGCGGCAGCACAGCCCGATGAGCCCCGACGAGGGGATCGGGTCGCAAGGCGAAGACGAAGTCCGGCGAGCGCCGCGCGACGCGGCCTCAGGACAGGCGACAGGCAAGCGGCAGCACGGCGCCCTTAGCCCCGACGAGGGAATCGGGTCGCAGGGCGAAGACGAGGCGCGGCGCGGGCCGCGCCAGTCGACCAGCGTTGACGGGTCGATTGAGTCGAGTGTCGACCGCGATGCGGCCTCCGGGCAGGCGACGGGCAAGCGCGACGTCGCCACGGGGCAATCGAGCGGCAAGCGTCAGCACGGGCCGCTCCGCGCGGACGAAGGGATCGGCTCGCAAGGTCAGGACGGCGTGTTGCGTGAAGCGACCGCGCCGCGGGACGCGGCCTCGGGCCAGGCAACGGGGAAAACCGTAGCGCCCGGCGACCCCGGAAGCGGCGCAGGGTCGGGCGGGATTGCGGTCAACGAAGAGGGCACCGCCGAAAGGCCACCTCCCAAGAAACCGCCCAAGTAGGCGCCCCCCCGGGAATTACGGACATCGACAAGTAGCGTATCAAGGCGGTAGACACGGCGATGAGGCCCTTGAACCGTCTGGCCCCTCAGGAATGCGGACATCGATTGCCGATGTCCGCAAAGCCCGCCCCCCCGCCTTCGCTCACCCCCCCTGCCCGTTCATAAGGGGGCCCACCCCCTCCGAGCTTGCGTGCCGCCGTTCCCCTACCCTCCGCGCCCCGGCCAGGAGCGCATCGCCGAGGCCGCTGCCCTCGCCGTGGCCTCGGGCTCCCACCTCGTGCTCGAGTCGGCCACCGGCACGGGCAAAACGGTCTCCGTCCTTGCCGGCGTCCTCGACGGGATCGACCGAACGAGGGACGGGCGCAACCGCCGGGTCCTCTACCTTACGCGCACGCACTCCCAGCAGCGCCAGGTGATGGTCGAGCTCCGCGCGATCGCGAAGCTGCGCCCCGCCTTCGGCGTCGCCCTCCAGGGCCGGGTCCGCTCGTGCTTCCTCAGCGAGGAGGACGCCGAGCTTGCCGCCTGCGACACGGAGGAGCACGGGCGCCTCTGCTCCGACCGCAAGCGCCAGACGACGGCGGAGTCCCACACGGACGGCGGCTGTCGCTTCTACCGCGGCCTCATCAACTTCGACAAACAGGCGCTCGAGGCCCGCTCGAGGGCCGACCTGCCTACCTTCGAAGAGTTCTCCGAGTTCTCAAGGGAGCGCGGCCTCTGCGCCTACGAGGCTAACAAACTCCTGCTGCGCTCCGCCGAGGTCGTATGCGCCCCTTACGTCTACTTCTTCAACCCTTTCATCCGGAGGCGCCTCCTCGAATGGATGGGCGCCTCCTTAGGCGACCTCGTCGTCGTCCTCGACGAGGCGCACAACCTGCCCGACTACGCGCGCGAGGTCGCATCGCTACGCCTCTCCCTCGACTCCCTCGAGGTCGCCAAAGGCGAGGCCGCACTCCTCGGGGACCCCGAAGTCCTGCCCGACGTGACCGCCGGCGAGGCGGTCGACAAGGTCGAGCAGGCGTTTCAAGAAATGGCGAGCGCCTACATCATCGAGGAGGACGGGATCGTCCCGCCCGGCGCCTTCGAAGCCGAACTCATGGCGATGTTCCAGACGACCTCGACGAAGCTCGCGCTGATGGCCAAGACCCTCGAGGTGTTCGGCGAGCAGGTGCGGACGATCCGGCAGAAGGAGCGGAAGGTCCCGCGTTCCTACCTGCGCAGCGCCGGGATGTTCGTCGGCGCGTGGTTCGCTTCCGACGCCGAGAGCCACGCCAAGCTCATCTCGACGCCCGACCGGTGGCAGGAGCGCACGCGCCGCCCGTCCCTCGAGCTCTACTGCCTCGACCCCTCCCTTGCAAGCGCGGCGCTTTTCGACTGCGCGGCCACGGTCCACATGTCGGGGACGCTCACGCCCCTCGAGGCCTACCGCGACCAGCTGGGGCTGCCCGCCGAAACGGAGCTCCTCTCCGTGCCCTGCCCCTACCCGCCGGAGAACCGGCTTGTCGTGTACTCGCCGAATGTCACCTCGCGCCACGAGACGCTCCGGGTGGACCCCACGATGGAGCGGCGCCTCTACGAGGAGGCCGCCTCGGTCCTTCGCGCCGTCGACCGGAACACCGTCGTCTTCTTCCCCTCCTTTCGCGCGCTCGCGGCGTTCGCCGCGTGGTCCGGGCCCCTCTTCGAGCGCCACAGGATGACTTTCATCGAGGAGCCCGGGATGGACCAAGAGGAGCTCATGTCAATGCTCGCTCGCTTCAAGGCCAAGGCCGAGCCCTCCTTGGAGCCGCGCCGCGGTCGCGTTCTGCTCGCCGTCATCGGCGGCCGCCTCTCCGAAGGGATCGACTTCCCTGACGACGTGCTCGAGGTCGTCCTCATTGCGGGGATCCCCTACCCGAAGCCGACGGCCCGCACGAAGTCGCTCGTCGACTTCTTCGAGACGAAGTTCGGCCGGGGGTGGGAATACGCCGTCGAGGTGCCCACGACTCGGCGGCTCCTCCAGGCCGTCGGGCGCGCGATCCGCGGGCCGACGGACATCGGGGCGGCTGTCATCCTCGACTACCGGGCCGGGCAGTTTGCCGACCGGATCAGCCGGTTGGGGCGTGTCGAGGACGTGGCGCAGGCCGTGGCCCAGCACTTGGCGCGGCGCATCTCAACGGCGGCCGCGTTTGCGCCCTCAGACCCGAGCGAGCGCAGGCGCAGGGCGTCGGACCGCTGGTAGGCGCCGAGCACGCCGCGGCGCTCGCCGCAATGGGCCGGGCCCCGAAGGGGGTTCGGCTCTCGATCTCAAAGGCGGCCCGAATGGTAAAATACGTCGAGAATGCAATTCCGGAAGGGGCGGTCCAAGTGGCGGGGTGGAAGAGGCGGTCGCCCGCGCCGCCGACGGGTCCGACGGTCAACTGCGCGCGCTGCGGCGCGGCCGTTCCGGAGGCCGCCGGGACTTGCCCGAATTGCGGCGCGATCCTCATGCACATCTCGGCCGCCGGCGAATACGCGCCGCGCTCGCGGGCGGGCCAGGCAAGCGGAAGCCTTCCCGCGAGCTCGCCCGGGTCGCCGCCCGCGGGTCCGCCCCCGGCCGCTGCCGTCCCCCTTTCGCCCGAAAAAGCGAAGCGGCGGAGCCAGCGGCTCCAGCTCGGCGGCGCCTGCCTCGTCTTGGGTCTCCTGATCCTCCTTCTCCTCGGCGGGGGCCGCATCGGGTTCTACCAAATCCTGATGGCGACGCCCGCGCTGGTTGTGGGGTTCGTCTACCTTCTCCTCGGCCTTGCGGACACGGGCTGAGCGGGGCCTTGCGATCGCGCTTTTTATCTACCTCGCCGCTCCGTGAGTCCAAGGGGACGGGGTGCGCGGGAATCAGCGCCTTTCGTCCAGAGGGGACGTTGCTCTTGGAAGACGAGGAGACTGAGGCGCCATCGACCGTTCAGCCACGCGCGACCGACTTCCTCTCTGCGGCCGTCGAGAACCGCGCGCGCGCGGCCTCCGCGATTGTCTCGGGCGAGCCCGTCTCCGCCGCCGTGAAGGCATCCAAGGCCCCGGCCCAAAGGCGGGCGACCCGCACGCACGCCATGGAGGTGGACGAAGACGGCGGCGTGGCCCTGCGCCCCACGAGGCCGCCCGTCCAGCCGATCTCGAAAGCCGAGCTCATGCCCTCGGTGAAGATCAGCGCGCAGCAGGAGCAGATCCTCTCGCGCCTCCAGCCGCCGGCGCCGGCCGCACCGCCTGCGCAGGCGCCCTCCCGCGAGGCCGCGCCCGACGAGGCGCCCCCAGTCACGCCGGCGCCCAAATCCAGGGCACCCCCCGCGCCGACCGGCGCCCGCCGGACCCG
>DATEUP010000077.1:0-3060 GCA_035283065.1 Thermoplasmatota archaeon
TCCTCGTCGCCGGGCTCGCGGGCCTCGTGGCCGGGTCGGTCTCCATGGGCGCCTCGAATTTCGTATCCATCAAGGCCGAGCGGGAGGCCGCGGCGTCGCGCGCCGCGCTCGAGCGCCTGGCGGTGCGCACGGCGCCGGAGACTCGGCTCGGGCGGTTCGCCCTCTCGCTGCGCGCGCTCGGGCTCACGGAGAGGGAGTCGGATTCGGTCGCCGCACGCCTCTCCCACGACCCCGCGGCCCTCGAGAAGGCGCTCCTTGCAAGCTCGGGCCCGGGTTCCGACGCCAAGGAGGCGAGCCCCGGCCGCCTCGCGGCCTACACGGGCGTTGCGTTCCTCGCAGCGGGCACCGTCCCCCTCCTGCCCTTCCTCGCCCTCGGCCCGGAGGCGGGCGTGATTACGGCCGTGGTCGTCACCGGGACCGCGCTTGCCTTCACGGGCGTTCTTCGCGCAATCTCGACGTTCGCAAGCCCCGTTCGCAGCGCCGCCGAGATGCTCTTCGTGGGCCTCGGCTCGGCCGCCGCGACCTACCTCGTCGGCCTCGCGGTCGGCTCCGCAATGCTCTGAAGTGCACGTCTCGCCCCGCCCGTTAGGGGCGCCTCGGCCGCGCTAGAACAGGTGCTCGCCGACCTCGCGCGCCGGGCCGCCGACGCCCATCGTGAGCGTCTCGAGCCCCAGGGCTCGCAGGCGCCGCTCGACCTGTTTCACCTTGCCGGGCCTGCAGTTCACATAGGGTGTTGCCCCCGTGTCGATCGAGAACCACGCCTCGAGCCCCTCGCTTCGCATCTTCTGCACCTCGAGGATCACCTTGAGCGTCTCCGGCCGCCAGAGGATCCGCTCAGCGTCTCCCGTCATCGTGATCCCGTGGAGGACGAGCGTGTCGCGCTCGGCAAGCGCCCCGATCCGCGGGATATCGCGCTCCGCGATCGCCGCCTGCATCTCGGCGAGCGCGCGGTGGAGGTAAGCCATCCGTGAGTGGAAAAACGGTGAGGTCACGACGTCCGCGTGCATGTCGTCGGTGACCTTGAAGGCCCGGACGATCGCGGCCACGATGCCCATCTTGAACGACTCGTCGGCAAGGGGGTAGGCGTAGGAGGTCTCGTCCGAGGAGCCGGCGACCCAGTAGGAAAAACCCCCCGCCACGGACCTAGCCGCCGACCCCGCGCCGCGGCGCGCGAGCCGCGAGAGCGCCTTCGTGTGGAGGCCAAGGTCGAGCGCGCCGTTCAGCGCGGCGGCAAGCGCCGCAAACCCGGAGGCCGAGGCGCCAAGCCCGATGTTCGAGGGGAAGGTGTTCCGGGAGACCATCTTGAAGGGGAGCTTCACGCCCGAGAGCTCGCGCGCCCTGCCGACCACCTTCTCGACCCTCGCGCGGGTGCGCGCGTCGGCCGCCTTGCCGTTGATATGGATGGAGCCTTTGAGGCCCCTTCCGAATTCGACCGTCGTGCGCGTTTCGGTGGGGGCCGTGCAGACCGAGATCGAGTCATGATAGGGGATCCGCAGCTCCGTGTCGACGAGCCCGTGGTACTTGATGAGCCCCTGGATCGGGTGGGCGACGGCCGTGGCTTTTCGCAGGGGCACGGGCGCGGGATCGGGCCACGGGATTAAGGTTCTTGACGCGGGGGCGCGACAGGGGAAGGGACGGGAATCATCGCCGCCGCCGAGGCCGGGCTTTGCCCGAGCCGGACGGTGAAAGGGCCGCTTGGAGCGCGGCCAGGGCCTCCCCCGTGCGCGCGGGGTCGCCCCCGCACCCGATGCGGAAGTGCCCCGGGCGCCCGAAGAGCTCGCCGGGCGTCGTAAGCACCGCCTTCTCTTTGAGCAGCGCAAGCGCGAGGTCCTTGGCCGTCTTGCCCTTCGGCAGCCTGACCTGGGGGAAGCAAATCGGGCCCCCGTCAGGCCGCACAAGGTTCACGCCGGGCGTCGCCTCAGCCCACTGCTCGAGCGCCGTGTAGTTCTCGGCCACGATCGTCTTGGCCCTTGCAACGAACTTCGCCTGCTCGTGGAGCGCCCAGGCCGCGACCGCGCCCCCGAAGGTCGAGCCCGCACCCGCGACGAGCCGCCGCGCGCGCCGCAGCCGCCCCGCGGTCTTCCGGTCGGGCGTAACCATCCAGCCGATCCTCGTCCAGCCGAGCCCGTAGAGCTTCGACATCGACGCCGTGGCAATCGCCCGGCCGCCAAGCTCGGCGACCGACGGGACGCCCTCGCCGAAGTCGCGGAAGATCTCGTCGACGTAAAGGATCGCGCCCGCGTCGTTCGCGATCTCCAGGGCGCCCCTCAGCGTGGCTTTCGGGACCGCGACGCCGGACGGGTTGTGGAGGTTCGTGAGGACGACGAGCTTCGTCCCCTTCCTGGCCGCCCTTTTCAGGGCCTCAAGGTCGACCGCGAAGCCCATGTGGAAGTCGCGCTCGAGGGGGACGACCTTGAGCCCCAGCGACGCGGCGATCGAGGGCAACGAGCCGTACGTCGGCGTCTCGAGGACCACGCGGTCGCCGCGGTCGGCAAGCGCCGCCATCGCGAGGAAATTCGCTTCCGAGGCCCCGATCGTCTCGAGCATGCGGTCGGGCTCCGCGCCGTAGATCCGGCAAAGTTGCTCGACGAGCCGCAGGTCGCCGTCGAGGTTCGGGACGTGGAGGTCGACCTTCTTGAGGTCGAACGGCAGGGCCTCGAGCGGGAACTCAACGACGCCCGAGGTCGCGATCGCCGCGTTCTTCGCGCGCGCGGCATGCGCGCCGATCCAGTCGAGCAGGGGGAACTCCCTGAAGTCCATCCAGTCATCGAACGTCTGCCAAACTATTTGAAGAGAAATCGTTTAGGCGAAATACGAATGAGCCGCTTGGCGCGCCCAGGCGTTTTTGTCCTTGCGCTTCTGACAATCACCCCCGGCCTCTGGACGGTGGCGGCAACCGCCCTCGAGTCCGAGGGGCCGCCTTCCCTCTCGGCTTCCCCGGCTCCCGGCCGGGCGCCGTCCCTCCTGCTGCGGATGAAGGCCGAGACCTTTGACCCCGCCACGCAGGCCCCGCGGGTCCCAGCCCCCCTCCTTGCGCCCTCGTCCCCCGCCGCGCAGCCC
>DATEUP010000078.1:0-23801 GCA_035283065.1 Thermoplasmatota archaeon
TCTCCGTGAGGACCGATTGGACGTACTTCGACGGCCAAGAGCTTTCCGACGACCCTTGGGGCGGCCTAACGCTCGGGGTGGCCGGCTCCTTCGCGGTTGACCTACAGGTCGAATCGCCGCGTGGCCGTGCGGTTGTGGGGCCCCTCGAGGTGCCTGTCCGCTTCACCGCGCAGGCCTACACGCCATGGGCAAACCGCGAATCGCTCGTGGGGAAGGCCGCGTTTGAGGCCGCCCTCCTGGACCTTTCGACCCTCGGGCGCGCGAGCCGGTTTGCGCCCTCCCTCATTCTTGCGGGCTTCGAGCCGAACGAGACGGGGAAGTTTGCCCTCAACGCGAGCAGCCGGGCCGTCGTGCTCGACGTCCTGGTGAGAGAATCGGCCGTCCGCCTGCCGCCCTTGGAGAACATCACGGAATTCATGAAGGCCTGGGCGCCGCCGGTGGTGCGCCTCCGCCCGGCCACGATCCTCCTCGAGTCGCCTTCGGACCTCGACGGCTCGCGCGCGCTCGTGACAGTCGACGGGGCCGATGCCTCGAGCGGCAGGGTCGCGGGCGGCCGTGTCGAATTGCCCGCCTTTCCCGCCGGGCGCCACACGGTCAAAGTTTCCCTCGAGGCGAACGCAATCGAATACATGGGCCAGGCCGAGGCGACCGATGCCGGAGCTTCGGCCCCCATCCACGTGGCGATGGCCCCAACCATCTCCAGCGCGTTCCTCCTCGACGCGCTTGCGCGTGGCGAGGCCGTTCACGAGCGCGCGGGGTTCGCCGTCCTCGACGAGGCCGGCGACATCGTGGGGCTCAAGCGGCCGACGGACACCCGCACGGCGCTCGAGGCGGCCGCGTTTGCCGAGGCCGTCTTGCTGCGGCTCGAGGCGCTCGACTGGGCGCGCGAAAGCTCGGGGCCGAGGCAGGCCCGCGCGCGCGACGCCCAGCTCTTCCTCAAGGTCACGGCTTTGACTCTCAAGGCCGCCGACGCCTCCTACAAGGAGCTGCACAACGCGAGCCTGCCGATCGGCGCCCTCGCCGCCTCGGCCGCGGAACTCACGTTCAAGCCCGACGTGAAGGCGGCCGTCGCGGTCACAGCGGCCTCGTTCACGCTGGCGAAGGTCGCCGTCGACAAGGGCCTCGTCGAGGTCACGTTCCTCACGCCCACGCGTGCCATCGGAAAACTCCAGTTCGGTTTCGACCGCCTTCTGCTCGTCTCGACGGCCCTCGCCGGAGCCCTCACGCTTGCAAACGACGCCGTCAAGATCACCCGGGCGCTCAATGGAAGCGCGCCGGCCGATGGGAAAACCCTCGGGCTCCTCATCGCCTCGACGGCGACGGACTTCGTGGGGATCTCGGTCGCCGTCGCGCGAGGCGTCTACACGCTGGCGGGCAAGGAGGCGCTTGCCGCCGTGAAGTCGACGCTTGGCCGGTTGACGATCGCCGTCGGCGCCGCGGCGCTCATCATCGACCTCGCGATGCTCTACCACAAGCACGGCGGCGACCTTGGCGCCGTCTGGGAAGAGCTTGTCCACCCGGCGAGTGTGGGCGACCTGATGCACCTGCCGAACCTCGTCGGCGCCGCCGTGGTCGTCGCGGTAGACATCCTCCAGCTTGCCGGCGCGACCGCCGTGGCGGGCGGACCCGTCGGAATTGCCGCGAGCCTCTTCGTCCTGGCGGCCTTGCTCGTCGCCAACAAGGAGCAGGTGGCCTCGGCAATCTGGGGGACGATACCCTACGGCGCGCTCCCGGGCATCCGCTCGACGGTCGCAGAGACCTTGAATGCATCTTTTGGCGCGGCCGCCTCGTCAAATTCCATGGACCGTGCGCGCCTCGATGCGGCGGCTCGAAGTTCCTCCGCGTCGGGTTCGAAGGACTGGCTTGATTCGCTGATGGCCGCCGATTCTGAGGACGCGCAAGACGCGTTCCAAGGCAGCAGGGCTTGGACCGCGCGCGCGGAAGCGGCCGCGCGCCTTGCAGGGGCTGCATCAAGGCTGCACTTTGCCGCCGCCGCCCTTGCTGAGCAGCTCGACGACCTTGCCTCGTCGGCCTTTCTCGCCGACGAGGGGCGCCGCTCGGAAGGGTACGCCTACCACTTCGAGCCGGGGAAGGAGGTCCACTACCGCGGCGACGCGCAGGTCGCCCTGCTTTTCGAGGGGGGCCTCAGGGCAAACCTCACTCGCGCCGAGTGGAGGGCGCTCCTCGAGGCGGCCGAGCCGGCCGACCTGCCGAGGTACGCGTTCACCTACGACCTCACGGAGACGAACGGAATTCCCCTCGGCGAGTACGAGAGGTGGGCCGACAAGGTCCAGGCGGCGGGTGCGGCGCTCGAGGCCGCCTTCGAGGGCCTGCTCGCCGCAGAGCGGGACATCGAGGCGCTGCCGGCCTGAGCCCCTGCGCCTATTTCTCGGTCGCCGCTTCCGGCGCCGCTTGGCGGCCGGCGCGGCGCCTCGGCGGCGGGTTTGCCATGGCTTCGGCGACCGCCTTCACTTTGCGCGGCGCCTTGACGGGCGCGCGCGAGCGCTTCCCCGGCGCCCTCTTCGAAGGGGGCGCCCCGGCACCGGCCTCCTCGCCGCCCTCGGTCGAGGGGACTTTCGGGCCCGAAAGGGCCTCGGCCGGGAGGTCGCCCCGCGCGACCGCGACGGCCGCGAGCTGCTTGCCCCGTTCTGTGGCCTCCGCCTTCTCCTTCTCCTGCGCCGCGAGCCTCTCGAGCCTCGTCGGGCACTGGAGGTTCACGCACACCTCCCAGGGCCTTCGGCCCTTCGAGTAGACGCGGACCATCGGCGAGGGGCAGCGCGGGCACACGACGCCCATCGCCTCGAGGCGCCCGTACTGCGGGAGGGGATAGGACTGCTCGCACTCCGGGTAGTTGATGCACCCCGCGAACCGCTTGCCGGCCCGCGAGCTCTTCACGATGATGTCGCCTTGGTCGCGCGGGCACTTGCCGATCGTGTTGTGCTTGCGGATCGCGACCTTGATCTCGTCGCCGATCTCCTTCTTCTTCGAGTCGAGGATCTCCATGACTTGGCGGAGCATCTGCTTGGACTCCTCGGTCACCTCCTCGAAAGACTTCTCGCCGGTCGCGATGAGCTCCATGTCCTTCTCGAGCTGCGCAGTCATCTCGGGGCGCGTGATGATCGCGGCGTGGCGCTCGAGCGCGTCGATGACGATCTTGCCGACCTCCGTGGGGACCGCGGGGTTCGAGATGATGTACGAGCGGTCGTAGAGCTTCTGGACGATCGTGTGGCGCGTGGCCTTCGTGCCGAGGCCGAGCCGCTCCATCTCCGTGATGAGCGACCCTTGCGACCACCGCGGGGGCGGGAGCGTCTCCTTCTTCGCCTTCTCGACCTTGTTGACCTTGAGCTCCTCGCCGACCTGCATCTTGGGCAGGATCGTCTCCTTGATCTCGAGGTACGGGTAGAAGTGGCGCCACCCAGCCTCGACCACGCGCGTGCCCTTGGCCTGGAAGGGCTCGGCCCCGACGTCGACCTTCACCGTGAGCGTTTCGGTCTTCGCTTCCGGGGCCAGGGTCGCGAGGAACCGGCGCACAACGAGTTCGTAGACCTTCCACTCGTCGGGCTTGAGGGCCGCGCGGTCGGCCGCCTCGACCGGGTGGACCGGCGGGTGGTCCGTCGCGGTCTTGGGGCCCTTCACGGGGACAATTTGCTCCTGCTCCTCGATCTCGAGGATGAGCGGCTTGAACTCGCTCCTCTTGAGGTTGTCGAGGATCTCGCCGATCCCAAGCGAGGGCGGGTAGACCGTGTTGTCCGTCCGCGGGTACGAGATGAACCCGCGCATGTAGAGGGACTCGGCGAGGTTCATCGCGGCGTTTGCCGAGATGCCGATGCGCCCGGCGGCTTGGAGGAACGAAGTCGTGTTGAAGGGCGGGACGGGCTTGTCCGTCCGGGTCTTGGCAACGACGCTCGTGACCGTCCCCGACTGCGCCGCCGATGCGGCCCTGTGCGCCTTCTCAGCCTCGGCCTCGACGAAGAAGCGGCCGTGCGCGTGCTCGGCGTCGAACCGGCCCTCGCCCTCGAGCTTGGCCGTGACGACCCAGTAGGGCTTCGGGCGGAACGCGTCGATCTGCCGCTCGCGGTCGACGATGATCGCGAGGGTGGGCGACTGGACGCGCCCCACCGAGAGGAAGTCCTGGCCGACTTGGCCCGAGGTCATGGAGAGGTAGCGGGTGAGGACCACACCCCAGGCGAGGTCGACCGCCTGGCGCGACTCGCCGGACTTCGCGAGTTTGTAGTCGATGGCGGTCGGCGTCTCGAAGGCCGTCTTGACTTCCTTGGGCGTCAGGGCCGAGAACTGCGCGCGCTTGAAGTTCAGCTTCTTGTTGGTCGCCTTGAGGATGTCGAGGGCCTCGACGCCGATGAGCTCGCCCTCCCGGTCGTAGTCCGTGGCGATGAGGACGCGGTTCGCGGTCTTGGCGAGCTTGCGAAGCGCGGCGACGATGGCCTGCGCCTTGCCCCTCGACTCCGGCCGCTTCTCGGGCTCGACGTCGACGAGCTTGGAGGGCGCAATCGAGAACCAGCGCTTGAATTTCTTCGGGTAGTCGAGCTCGACGACGTGGCCCGAGAGCCCGATGACGGTGAAGCGCTCGGCCGCGTGGGTCCAGTCGTACGTGGAGGTCGAGGAGACGATCTGCCGCTTCGACCGCCCCCCGGAGAGGATCTGGGCGATGCGCTTGGCCGCGATGTCCTTCTCCGCGACGATGAGCGTGTGCAGAGGGCGGGCCCCGGGCCGCCCAAACGGTAAGCCCTATTTGGAGATTTGCCGCGAGGGCGCTGCGGCCGGGACGGCTGTCTGGGGGTGCGAAAGGCGCGCGCACATGCGCGCGCGCATGCGCACGCGCGCGCGTACGCGCGCGCGAGCGGATCGTAGGGAGTCGGTCAAGGCCCGCGGCAATTCCGAGCAGAATGTGCGAGCGGCCTGCCAGGTCTTCACGCGGAGCCCGCCAACCTTTATTTAGCGACCTGTCCGGTGAACCGGCGGTTGGGCGGGCACTTCGGGGAACCGGGGTGAAGGAGGGCGCGCACGTGGACGATGACCTCAAGGCTTTCCTCGATTGGCTGAGGGCAAGCCGCGGGAAACAGCGGCCCGAGAAGTGGTACGACCTCACGATCGACCTCGTCTACGAGTACCGGAGCAAGTACATGCCGCCGCTCAAGGGCTTCCTGCAGTTCGTCGACGACTCGATCGACGCGATCCAGTTCGAGCATGAGATCGAGGAGCAGACGATCGAGGCGCTCAAGGCGAACCTGCGCGAGGACATCCGCGCGGAGCTCGACCGGCTGCGCGGCGAGAGCGACGAATTCCGGAAGCGCCACGCGCAGCGCGAGACGGACAAGCGCTACTTCCAGAGTGCGCACATCCTCGGGCTCATCTACCGCGGCAAGATGCAGTAGGGGCCTCTACTTCCCGCGGAGGGACGCGCGCGGCGCCTTCGGGCGGCCGCGGACGAGGCTCGTGGCGACGCCTGCGGCCGTCACCCCGGCGATGATCCAAAGGGTCAGCCGCTGGGCTTCGACGAAGGGCAGCGCGGCGGGCGCGACGTTACCGGGCGGCAGCGGGATGCCGCCGGTCTGCACCGCGTAGAAGGCCGAGAGCATGGCCGCCCCTGCGACCACGCCGAGCGCGAGGCCGAGTGAGCGCATCGTGGAGAGGAACCCGGAGGCAAGGCCGAGGAGCGGGCGGTCGACGGCCCCCATGACCGACGAGTTGTTGGGCGACTGGAAGAGCGCCATCCCGGCGCCGAAGAGCGCGAGCCGCCAGATGAGGTCGAAGTCGCTGGCGGCGGCGCCAAGATTCGTGAGGGTGGCCACCGCGAGCGTGGCGAGGGCGAGCCCGACGGCGCAAGGGAGGCCGGCCCCGATCCGGTCCGAAAGGCGGCCTGCAAGGGGCCCGATGACGGCAATCGCAAGGGGGATGGGCAGGAGCGCAAGGCCCATCCTGTACGCTTCGAATCGAAGGACCCCTGTAAGGTAGAACGGGAGCAGGAAGGAGACCGCGCCGATGGAGACGAACGAAAAAACCGCGGAGGCATTTGCGGCGACAAACTCGCGGTTGCGGAAGATCGCGAGGTCGAGGAGCGGGGCCGCAGAGCGCCGCTCGACGCGGACGAGCGCGAACAGGGCGAGGCCGAAGGCGGCGGCAAGTCCGAGGGTGAGGGGGAAGGGGCCGCCCCCGGCCGGGCCGACCTCAAGGAGCGCAAGGAGCGCGAGGAGCGAGGCCGGGAGCAGGATGGCGCCTCGGGCGTCGAACGGGTGGAGCGCGCCGTCGGCGCGCCGGAAACGCGAGGGGCCTTCGGCCCGAGGGACCCAGCGGCTCGACGCAAGGAAGGCGGCGGCCCCGATCGGCAGGTTGATGAGGAAGATCGAAGGCCACCCGAAGGCCCCGAGCAGGAGGCCGCCGACGACCGGGCCCGCAGTCTGGCCGCCTGCGACCGCCGAGGCGATCCAGCCGAGGGCCTTGCCGCGCTCTTCGGGCGGAAAGGCCTCCGTGAGGATCGCGGGCCCGAGCGAGAACATCATCGCGCCGCCAAGCCCCTGGACGACGCGGAAGGCGACGAGCGCCTCGAGCGACCATGCACCCGCGCAGAGCAGGGAGCCCGTGGTGAAAACGAGGAGCCCGGAAAGGTAGAGCCGGCGCCTGCCGGTGCGGTCCCCGAGCGCGCCGAAGAGGATCAGGGACGAGGCGACGGCCACGAGGTACGCGCTCACGACGGGCGAAACGGCCGAGGGGTCGACGGAGAACCCCTTGGCCATCCCCGGAAGCGCGAGGTTCACGATCGAGGCGTCGAGGGTCGCCATGAAGACGCCTGCGGCAACCACGACGAGCACGCGGGCTTTCTGCGGCGCGCCAAGGGTAGGGGAAAGCGCGGGGGCCTCTTCGGGCATGGGAAGGAGGGCGCCCGAGCGCCGGAGCCCGCCAAGAACGTTGTCCCCGAGAGGGGACGCGCAGAGTAGATAGGGTGCCACGACCACGGCCCCCGAGGGGGAGGCCTTGGGGAGCGCGGGCGCAGAGACCGTGAGCGGGCCGCCGCTCGCGCAGCCCAAGGAAGTCGTGCGAGCCGCGGGCCTCGCGTTCGCGACGGACCCCGTGTACCGCCGGGTCGTCTACGTGAACGTGGCCTTCCTCGCGGTCTTCACGCTCGTGCAGTTCGTCCTCGAGATCCCCCGCGCGCTCGAGCCTTTGCCGGCGGTCCTGCTCTACTTCCCGCTCTCGATCGGGCAGTGGCGGTTCTGGCGGTGGCGCGCGCTCGACAGCCATACCGCGCTCGCCTTCATCCGGATCCACAGGCGGGCGTTCAAGGACCTCGACGCCCTCGAAAAGCTCGAGAAGCCCGACCTCGTGCGAGGCGACCACCTGCGCGTCGACGTCCGGCTCCCGCTCACCCTTGGCCGCGCCGCCTCGCGCGCGTTTTACGTCTATTCGATCGCGCTCACGCTCGGCGTCATTTTCTCGACGCTCCTGCTGCCGATCGAAATGGGCTCCCAAGTCTCGCTCGGCGTGTTCGCGCTGCGCTCGACAGTGATCGCGTTCCTCACCCTCATGTCCGCTTTCGCCCTCGCCTGGATCGTGCCCCCGATCTGGCTCATCGAGGACGCGGGCGTCCGCTACTTCAGCCGCAAGCAGCAGTCGGTCGAGAGCGTTGCGCGGTGGTACCTGGTGCAGCTCGGGCCGGTCATCGGGGTCGGCGCGATCTCGACCTTCCTCCTGATCTACTGGGTCGCGGGGTTCACGCTCTACGACACGGTGATTGCGCTTATGCAGCTCTCTCTCACGCTCTACCCGGCCTCGCTCACAGCCACGTACCTCTACCACAAGTTTAGGGAGGGCGAGGCGCTTGCCACCGTGAAGGCGGCGCTTGCAAGTGAGGGGATGCCGGAGTACCCGTCGCTCCTCAACGCGCTCGTGAGGCTCGCGCCCAAATAGCCGGCGGGGCGCGGCCGCAGGCCGCGCTAGGTGGCGCGGGCGCCTGCCGCGCGGAACACAAGGGCCGCGGCCTTGCGGGAACGGAAGAACTCGGCCTCTTCGAGGTACCGGAACACGAGCCGCTTTCGGGTGGATGGCGCCTCGGCGGCGGCGAAGAACCCTTCGCAGAGGCGTTTCGATGACCACGCGGACAGAAGGACGACATGCCGGGGGTTTCGGCCGCCGATGAAGGTCTCCTCCCCGAGGAACCCTCGGGCAAGGCGCATCGCGGAGACGAGCGAATCGAATTCCGCCAGGAAGTCCCCCTGGGTGCGGACGGGCACCTTGAACGAAAGGAGCCGCACAACGGGCCCGTGCGTCTCGGCGCCCCGCGCCAGGGAGCTCACGCGCGCCCCCCCGGGACGCCTACTTGTTGAAGTAGGCGGCGTTCTTCTCGATGAAGCTCTTCCACTGCTCGGGGACCGAGTCGGCGGGGAAAATCGCCGTGACGGGGCACACGGACTCGCAAGCGCCGCAGTCGATGCACTCGGCGGGGTTGATGTAGAGCTGGTCGATGCCCTCGAACTCGGGGGCGGACTGCGTCGGGTGGATGCAGTCCACCGGGCAGACATCGACACATTCGCCGGACTTGACACTGATGCAGGGTTCCGCGATCACGAAGGCCATCGGCTCCACTCCGTCCGAGTCAGGGTTTTCATCATCGGCAGGGAAAGGGCGTTTTCTTGGGGGCCCGGGTTTGCCGATTTGGGGGGAAGGTGCCTTTAGGTCAAATAAACGTGTTGGAAGGCGCGACGTGGGGCAAGGCGCGAAGCCGCCGGCGAGGGTTCTGGATGGAGGGTGTGGTGGCCTGTCGCGGTTCGCGCGACAGGTCGGTTGGGCCATGGCTCTATAGCGGGCAAGGGCCGTAAGGGTGAGGGATTCTTGGATGGGGCGCGCCGCGGCACTGATCGAAGAGGTGGTCCGGGTCGCGCTGAGGGAGCGCGTGCGCCTGCGGCGCGGGGAGAACCTGCTAATCGAAAGCTGGCCGCACGGCTTGGAGATTGCGCGCGAAGCCGTCCTCCAGGCGCGCGCGATGGGGGCGCGCCCGATGGTAATCCTGGAAGATGAGCAGGCGCTCTTCAGGAGCCTCGAGGCGCTGCGGCCGGGCGCCACGGGGGCGGGGTCGCACGAGTGGGCGGCGCTCTCGAAGGCCAACGCGTACCTTTTCATCCCCGGGCCGGCGGACCTGCCGAGGGCGTGGGCCATGGGGTCGAAGTGGGCCGCGGCGTACCCGTCGAACAGCGAGTGGTACAAGCGGGCGAAGCGCGCGAGGATCCGGGGGGTGCGGCTCCTCTATGGGTGGACGAGCCCTGAGCGGGCGGCCGCGTACGGGCTCGACTTGGATGCGTGGCGGCAGATGGTGCTCGAGGCCGCCTGCGTGAGGCCGGCGGAAGTTCGGCCAAAGGGGAGGGCGCTTTCGAAGATCATGGCGAGGGGCAAGGCCGTGAGGATCAAGGCGCCGAATGGGACGGACCTGGCGCTCACCCTCTGCGGCCGCGCGGCGCAGGTCGACGACGGCAGCGTTTCGGAGCAGGACCTCGAGGACGGCGAGAACATGTCGCAGGCGCCGGCCGGGCAGCTGTGGGTGGCGCCCGACGAGAAGACCGCCGAGGGCCGCCTTGTGGCCGACCGCCCCTCCCTGTCGCTCGGTCGGCCGGTAAGGGGAGCCGAGTTCGAGTTTCGGGCGGGCAAGCTCGTGGCGTCCGCCTTCGCGGAGGGCGGCGACAGGTTCGCGCAGGCCTTCGCAAAGGCGAAGGGCGACAAGGACCGCGTGGGGATGCTGATCTTCGGGCTGAACCCCAAGGTGCGCGCGGGGTTCCCGCAGGACGCGATGGCGGCCGGCGTCGTGACGCTAACCTTGGGGTACAACGACGAGCTCGGGGGCAAGAACAAGACGCAGTTCCAGTTCTTGGCGCCGCTCGCCTCGGCGACGGTCGAGGTTGACGGCCGGCCTGTGGTCGATGCGGGGCGCCTCGCGCTCTAAGAAAGGTCACGGCATCGACGAGGGGTCCCACGCCGTGCGGTAGCCCTCGTCGAGGGCGTCAAGGGCCCCCATGTCGGCGCCGTCGAGTTCGAAGTCGAAGAGGCGCGCGTTCTCCTCGATGTGCTCGCGGCGCGAGGAGCGCGGTAGGACCACGAGGCCGTGCTGGAGGGCCCACCGCAGCATGACCTGAGGCGGCGTCCGGCCGTGCTTGCGCGCGACCGCGGCAAGCCGGGGGTCGGCGAGCCGTTTGGCCTTGGCAAGGGGGCTGTAGGCTTCGACCGCGATGCCGCGTGAGCGGCAAAGCTCGAGGAGTCCGCGCTGGTAAAGGAAGGGGCTGAATTCGACCTGGTTCACGGCGGGCAGGGTCGAGCTCGAGGACCCGAGGTCGTCGAGGTGGAGGGCGATGAAATTCGACACGCCGATCGCCCGGCACTTTCCTTCGGCCTTGAGCACCTCGAGGGCGCGCCAGGTGGCCTTGCGCACGGGGCCGACGGGCCAGTGGATGAGGTAGAGGTCGATGTGGGGGGACTTCAGCTTGGCGAGGCTCTCGTCGCAGGCCTTCAGCGTCGATTCGAAGCCCTGGTCGCTGTTCCAGACCTTGGTGGTGAGGAACACCTCGTCGCGCTTGAGGCCGCTTGCGCGGACCGCCTCGCCGACGTCGGACTCGTTGCCGTAGATCTTCGCGGTGTCGATGTGGCGGTAGCCGGCCTGGAGGGCGCCCTCGACGGCGCGGCGTGTCGCGCCGCCTGCGGGGATCTGGAAGACGCCGAATCCGAGGACGGGGATGGCCGTGCCGCCGTTGAGCGGCAGCGAGGAGTCGACCGAGAGGGCCACGGGCCGCAATGATGGCAGCGAGTTCTTGAGGGTGCGGTTCGCCCCCTCCCCGGGGGACGAAGCGGAGGGCAACGGGTCAACCGAATCCATTTCTACCCCCTGGGGCCCTGAAGCGGGCATGAAGGTCGGCATCCTCGGCAGCGGCGATGTTGCGCAGTCGCTTGGGAAGGGGTTCGCCAAGCACGGCCACGACGTGATGATCGGCTCGCGCGACCCAAGGAGCGCAAAGTTGGAGAAATGGAAGGAGGAGGTCGGCGCGAAGGCGTCGACGGGCTCCTCCGCGGACGCGGCGAAGTTCGGGGAGATCGTCGTGCTGGCAACCCTCGGTGCCGGGACGGCGGCGGCCCTGGACGCCGCAGGCCCGAAGAACCTGGAAGGCAAGGTCGTGGTCGACGTGTCGAACCCGCTCGACTTCTCCAAGGGCATGCCCCCGGGCCTCTTCGTGGGCACGACGGATTCGCTCGCGGAGCAGACGCAGCGGAAGCTCCCGAGCGCGAAGGTCGTGAAGTGCTTCAACACGGTCTCCCACGTGCAGATGGTGGACCCGCGGGCCAAGGGCGGCAAGCCGAAGATGCTGGTCGCCGGGGACGACGCGGCGGCCAAGAAGAAGGTCGACGAGTTCCTCAAGGGGCTCGGGTGGGGCGGCACGATCGACTGCGGCGGGCTCGACGGCGCGAGGTGGCTTGAGGCGCTCGTGCCGCTTTGGGTGCGCGTCGCGGGCGAGCTGAAGTCGTGGGACGTGATTTTCCAGCCGGTGCTGCCGTGACTCTCGAGACCGCGACCCTTGGCGGCGGCTGCTTCTGGTGCCTCGAGGCGACCTTCGAGATGCTCGAGGGCGTCCTGAAGGTCGTGAATGGGTACGCGGGCGGGACGGTCGAGAACCCGAGCTACAAGGCGGTGTGCACGGGCACGACGGGCCACGTGGAGGTCGTGCAGGTGACCTTCGACGCGGCAAAGCTCCCGTTCCCGGAACTCCTCGAGGTCTTCTTCTCGATCCACGACCCGACAACCGTGAACCGGCAGGGGGCCGACGTAGGGACACAGTACCGCTCGATCATCCTCACGCACGACGAGATCCAGAGGAAGGCGGCGCAGGACGCGATCCGGAACATGGACGCCTCGGGCTCCTTCCCGAGCCGAGTCGTCACGCAGGTCGAGCCGCTCAAGAAATTCTACCCGGCGGAGGACTACCACCAAGGCTACTACCGGAAGAACCCAGGCGAGGGCTACTGCCAGATGGTCATCTCGCCGAAGGTCGCAAAGATGCGAAGAGCATGGGCGGGCAAGCTCAGGACTTGAGCAACTCGTGCGCCCAATCGAGGAGACGGCGGGAGCGCTTGAGCAGCACCTCGGCGCTCGACCGCTTCACGAGGCCGGACTCATACGCGACCTGGCTCTTGAGCTCGAGAACCGCGGTGAGCTGCTCAGCTTTCTCGCGGGCCCCCGGCGCGCCGCTTCGGGCGAGGAGGCCCGACGCGTCGTCGTGGCTCGAGGAACTCGAGCGCTCGCCAACTTCAAAGACGCACACCGCGTCAGCCGCTGCGATGGCGGCGTGGATCGCATCGAGGCCCGCCGCCCGCCATCGGCCTGCCGCCGCGCTGGCCTCGGCGGCGGCCTGGAATTCGTGGGCCGCCTCAAGGTACTCAAGGGCCTCTTGCAGGTGCACCCGCCTCGACGCCCCGGGCATCCTTACTCCTCCGGCCACAGGACGCGCCCTTCCCGCTCGATTGCCCTAAGCAGGGGCGAGCCACGCTTGCGCTCGTATTCCGCACGCGTATAGATGATGGGCCGCACGCGGGTGCCGTAACGCTCGCGGAGGTTCTCCCGGACCAATGCAACGGCCCGCCGAGCGGCTGCCCGCTGCTTCGGACCCAACACGACGATCAGGAGGTCTACGTCGCTCTGTGCTCTCTCGTCGCCACGGGCGGCGGACCCGAAGAGGACGATTCGGAGCGCGGAGGTCCCTCGGGTGAGAGGCTCCACGACGGATGACATGGCCTCGCGGCGCCCCTGCGCCTCAGCGCGAAAAAGCGAACGGAGCGCGCGGAAGAGGGGGTGGTCCGGCCGCGCTTCCCATTGGTACGCCCGTCCAACGACCCGAGAGCGGACGATCCCCTCGAGTTCGAACCGGCGCAGGACCTCGAGCGCGCGGTGGGTGGGGGTGCGCGCCATTCGAGCGAGTTCGTTGCTGGTGGAGCGCCTCTCTGGGTGGCCCGCAAGGACGCGCAGGAGCCGCGTCGCGCCTTGGCTGAAGAGGAGCCCGTCGAGGGGATTGTTGAGGCGCACGGCTTTACCATCCGGTAAAATATCTTACCAATTGGTAATAGATAAGACTACCGTCCAGTCCTGCGAAGCGCGGCCGTGTGGTGAGGGGTGTGCGCGGGCAAGGGGCGCCTTGAGCGTGTGAGTTCATCGAGGCGGGAAAGGGGGCCGGCGCCGCGACGGCGCCGGGAAGAGAGAACACACGCTTCCCTTCACGAATCCAGATACCTGTAGAACTCGTAGGGGCTGGGCCTCAGGCTCGTCTGGAGGTGCTCGTCCATCTTGAGCTCGAGGTACTTCTCGAGGACGTCCTCGGACATGACGGGCTTCAGGAAGTCGTGGTCGTTCTCAAGCTCCTCGACGGACTCGCGGAGCGACCCTGGCAGCTCGCGGATCCCAAGGGCCTTGCGCTTCGCGTGCGTGAGCTTGTAGATGTCCTCGTCGACGGGGTCGCCGCAGTCCATCTTCTTCTTGACGCCGTCGAGCCCCGCCGCGAGCATCGCGGCAAACGAGAGGTACACGTTCGCGCTGGGGTCCGGCGTCCGGTACTCGATGCGCGAGGCCGCCTCGATCCCCTTGAAGTAGCGGGGGATGCGGATGTTCGCGCTGCGGTTCTTGCGGGACCACGCGATGAACACGGGCGCCTCGTAGCCAGGGACGAGGCGCCGGTACGAGTTCGTCGTCGGGTTCGTGATCGCGCAGAGCGCGCGCGCGTGGTGCATGAGGCCGCCAATGTAGTACCGGCAGACCTGCGAAACCTCCGCGTACTTGTCGTTGGGGTCGTACATCGCGTTCTTCCCTTTCTTCCAGATCGACTGGTGGACATGCATGCCCGACGCGTTGTCCCCGAAGATCGGCTTCGGCATGAAGGTCGCGATCTTGCCCATCTTGTGCGCGACCATCTTCATGACGAACTTGTAGGTGATCGAGTTGTCGGCGGCGGGCACCATCGTGTTGTAGCGCATGTCGATCTCGCACTGGCCCGCGGTCGCGACCTCGTGGTGGTGGGCGTCGAGCGTGATGCCGAAGTCGTCCTGGAGGATGTTGCAGGCCTCCGTGCGGTAGTCGTGGAGGGTGTCCTGGGGAGGCGCGGGGTAGTACCCTTCCTTGAAGCGGATCGGTGTGTTCTTGCCGTGGTCGGGGCCGTTCGACCAGGGCGCCTCGCCGGAAATGATCTCGTAGCCGCAGCCCGCCCACGGGTTGCGCACTGCGTCCGCGGTGGGCAGCATCTTGACCGCGTCGAAGACGAAGAACTCGATTTCGGGGCCCCAGTACGTCGTGTCGTAGCCTTGGGCCTTCGCGAACTCGACGGCGCGCTGCGCGACGTGGCGCGAGTCCCTTGAGAAGCGCTCGTGGGTGCCGCCTTCGTGGACGTTCACGATGAGGCGGGCGATCTTGCGCGCCTCGTGGCCGTTTCCGTTGCCTTTCCCGTTCGAGAAGTCCTGGCCGTTGAGTCCGCCGCCCCAGGGGAGGATCGCGTAGGTCGCGGGGTCGGGGTAGAGGACCATGTCGGACTCGTGGATCTCCTTGAAGCCCTTGATCGAGGAGCCGTCGAGCTTGCCGATGCCGCCCTTGAAGGAGCCCTCGTCGACGCTTTTGGTGGGCACGGAGATGTGCTGGAGGGCGCCGAGGAGGTCGACGAACTGGAGGTCGAGCCACCGGACATGTTCCTTTGCGATCGAGTTCATGACGTCCTTGGCGCTGAGGTTTTGGTTCTTCGAGGGTCCCATGGTTTGTGTCCTCCGGGGGTTGCAGGGAGCGCTCCACTTGGCGCCCGGCCGTCGAACGGCGCGGACATATATAAGGTTAGAACCGGAAAACGCCCTACAGTCGTAGGATTTCTTCCGCGAGGATCATTTGGTTGTCCCGCCGAACCCCCCGAACGAGGGCAGAGCCGGCCGCGCGTTCGGCTGGCGGCCCTCGGCAAAGCGCGTCATGATAGAAGGCCGGGCCTGCGGAGGCAGCGCTCCTCCTTGCGAAGGGGGCGTTCGCAGGGAGACGAAGTCGGGCCGGGGGCCCGGAGAATGATTAAAGCGGCGTGAGGCGTGGCCGCGTCGCATGGAATCGCGCTGGAACGAGGCCGAGGCGCAGGGCAGAAGCGACCTCGACCTCACCATCTACGCTTCGCGGCTCATCGGGGCCGAGGAGTCCCTCGTGCTCTGGGGCGGGGGCAACACCTCGGTCAAGGTGAAGGGGCTCGACTTCCGCGGCCGTGAGGCCGATGTAATGTGGATCAAGGGCTCGGGGTCGGACCTCAAGTCGATCGAGGCGAAGCACTTCGCGGGCGTCGTGCTGGAGGATGTGCGCCCCCTGCTTCAGCGCGAGAAGGAGATGGACGACGAGGAGATGGTGGGCTACCTTGCAAGTTGCCTCACGGACCCGAAAGCGCCGCGCCCTTCGATCGAGACGCTGCTCCACGGGTTCCTTCCCGCGAAGTTCATCGTCCACACCCACGCGGACCTGGTCCAGGCGCTCACGAACAACGAGCGTGGCGAAGCCGCGGTCAAGGACGAATTCGGGGAGGAGGCGGTCGTCGTCCCCTACCAGCGGCCGGGCTTCAAGCTCTCACGGATGGTCTTCGACGCGGTCTTGGAAAAGCCGAACGCGCGCTTCCTCGTCCTGCGCAAGCACGGGCTCATCACATGGGGCGAGACCGCGCGCGAGGCCTACGAGCGGACCATCGAGGCGATCACCCGCGTGGAGGCGTACATCGCCAAGGCGGGCAAGGAGAAGGACCCGGTCGCCGAGCGCGCGTGCGAGCCCCTCGCAACGGAGGCGCGAGAGGCGACCTACGCGGCGGTGGCGCCGCAGCTGCGCGGCCTCCTTTCGAAGGGCAAGCGGGTCGTGCTGCGCTTTGATGACAGCCCCGACATCCTGGACTTTGTCTGCTGCAGGGACGCCAAGCGGCTTTCCCAGGTGGGGCCGGCCACCCCGGACCACGTGCTCTCGACGCGCGTGTGGCCGGCATTCATTGACTGGCGCCCGCACGAGGACGCGGCCGCGCTCGACGCGCGCCTCAAGGAGGGCGTGGACTTGTGGCTGGCCAGGGACGAGCTCTACTTCAAGACGCACTCGGACGGAAAGCTCGCCAGGCTCGAGGCCTACCCGCGCGTGATCCTGATTCCAGGCCTCGGCATGGTGACGGCGGGACCCGACGCCAGGCGCACGCGCGTGATCGCCGACATCTACCACCACACAATCTCCGTGGTGCGTCAGGCGAGCCGGCTCGGCGCCTATGTCTCGCTCACGGAGGCCGAGGCCTTCGGGGTCGACTACTGGCCGCTCGAGCTCTACAAGCTCACGCTCCAGCCGCCGGAGAAGGAGTTCTCGCGCCGGATTGTCATGGTGACGGGGGCGGGAAGCGGGATCGGGCGGGTCGCGGCCGCGCGCTTCGCCGACGCAGGGGCCCACGTCATCGTGACCGACGTGGTGAAGGCCGCCGCCGACCAAGTGGCGCAGGAGATCGCCAAGAAGCACCCCGACCGGGCGCTCTCGATCGAGCTCGACGTGACCTCGGAGGCCTCGGTCAAGGAGGCGTTTGACGTGGCGCTCTTCGCGCTGGGCGGCATCGACGTGGTCTTCTCGAATGCCGGGATCGCGCTCTCCTCCCCGATCGAGTCGATGCCGCTTGACGACTGGCAGAGGTCGCACGCCGTGAACACGACGGGGCACTTCCTGGTCGGCCAGGCGGCGCTGCGGATCTTCAGGCGCCAGGGCCTCGGGGGCTCGATCGTGCTGAACGCCTCGAAGAACGTGACGGCGCCCGGCAAGGACTTCGGCGCCTACTCCGCCTCGAAGGCCGCGGCCGCGCAGCTTTGCCGGATCCTCGCGATCGAGGGCGCGGAGGTGGGCGTGCGCGCGAACATGGTAAACCCCGACGCCGTGTTCCAGGGGACCGGGCTTTGGTCAAGCGAGATCCGCGAAAACCGCGCGAAGGCGCAAGGGATCGACGTCGACAAGATCGAGGAGTACTACAAGAACCGCAGCCTGCTGAAGCTCCCGGTCTTGCCGGAGGACGTCGCGGAGGCCGTCCTCTTCCTCGCGTCGGACCGCGCGGCCAAGACGACGGGGGCCATGCTGCCCGTCGACAGCGGGGTCGTCGGCGCGTTCCCCCGTTAGGGCGGCTTCGAGCGGGGGCGCACCCCCTAGGTACGCACGCGCCTAGGGCGGCCCGCCTTCAAGCTCGTCGGCCGCTGCGGCCGGCACGCCCTGGCGGGCGCGGGCGAGGATCTCGCGGAGCTGCGCTTCGAAGTAGAACTCCTTCTCGCCGAAGGCCGGCTTAAGGTCGTCGAGCCACCGCGCCTGCGAGTCGTACCTGGCGAAAAAGGGCTGGCCCACCCAATCGGGGTGCCGCCCCTGGATGAAGCGCAGGACGAAGATCCGTTCCCCGTAGGCTTGTGCGACGCCGACGATCTGCACTTTGCCCGGCAAGGCCGACATCGAGGGGCCCCGGGCCGTGCGGCACACGCCGCTTACCCGCTGGTACGCCCCGCGGAACACGTGCCACGCGCGCTCGAGGGGGACCTCGAAGAAGTGGCGAGCGCCGGTGTCGCGCACCACGAACATGTAATACGGGATCATGCGAAGGTCCACCTGCGTGCGCCACATCTCGGCCCAGATGGCGGGGTTGTCGTTGATGTTCGCAAGGAGCGGGGACTGCGTGCGCATCTGCACGTTGGCCGCACGGAGGCGCTTGGCGGCCTCGCGGACGGCCGGCGTGGAAAGCTCCCGCGGGTGGTTGAAGTGCGCCATGAGCGCCATGTGCTTGCCCGCCTCCCCCGCGCGTGCGAAAAGGTCGAGGAGCTCGTCGGCGTCGTCGTCCGTAATGAACCGGTACGGCCAATAGGCGAGCGCCTTCGAGCCAATCCGGATCGTGTGGAGGGAGCGCAAGTTCGCCTCGAGGAGGGGCTCGATGTACTTGCGCAGGAACCTCGTCTTCATGAGCAGGGGGTCGCCCCCCGTGAAGAGGACGTCCTGCACCTCGGCGTGGTCCTGGAGGTAGGCGACGAGCCGCTCGGCGGCGCTCTCGGCGAACTTGAGCCCCTCCATCCCAACGAACTGGGGCCATCGGAAGCAGAACGTGCAGTAGGCGTGGCAGGTCTGCCCCTGCGAAGGGAAGAAGAGGACAGTCTCCCGGTACTTGTGCTGCATCCCTTCGAGGCGCACGCCCCGGTGCTCGGGGACGTTGTAGTCCTTCTGTCCGGCGGGGTGCGGGTTGAGCTCCCTGCGAATCATGTCGGCAGCGGCACGCACATCGGCTTCGGGCGCGCCCTGGCGGCGCAGGGACTCGATGACCTCAAAGTGGCGGGGGAGCAGCATGCCGCGCTGCGGGAAGTTGAGCACGAAAATGGGGTCGTCCGGGACGCGGGTCCAGTCGATGAGCTCGGAGACGACGTAGTTGTTTGTTTTGAAAGGGAGGACCGAACCAACGACGCGCATGGCCTCGCGGTCGGCCTCGGAGAACCGCTCGAGCTCGGCGATCTCCCCGAGGTTGTGCATGAGGTAGGCCTTGTACGCCCGCGGCACCCACTCGGGAGCGCGCTTTTCGGGCTGTGCGTTCAGTGCCATAGCTATCCTCGCGCCTTTGCGAATGGCCGCCGGCCGAGCCGGCGGCCCGTCCCGCAATTCACGAGACGGAACGAAGCCGCCGCGCGCGGACGCGCCCACGGCCCCGCAAGCAGGTGTGGGCCTCCATCGTATTTACAAATTCCCCGCAGCCCCTCATTGCGGCCGCGGCAGGCGCGGCGCCGACGCCCCTGCGCAAGATTCTCGGGTCCCCCAACCACGCGGGACGGTCGGGGCCCGGGCCCTCGTGCCGGGGCCCGCGGGCACCAAGTCGGCCAGCGCCCGGACAGCGAAACTACTAAACACCCGCGCCCGTGACCGGAGGCATCCCGACCGGGCGGAGGCGTTGCGATGGCGGGCGAAGACATCGTGGTCCAGCTGCTCGCGCTCCTCTTCGTGATGTTCGTGGCCGCGCGCCTGCTTGGCCGCGCGGTCGAAATGGTTGGCCTGCCAGGCGTAATCGGCGAGATCGCCGCCGGAATCCTGCTCGGCCCGTCCGCGTTTGGCATCATCGACCCGGCCAACGTCGACTACGGGATTACCCTGGAGGCGCTCGCCGAGATTGGCATCGTCGTGCTCCTCTTTTCCGTGGGCCTCGAAACGCGCATCGGCGACCTCAAGAGGGTCGGGCGGGCGGCGAGCCAAACGGCCATGCTTGGCGTCGCGGTGCCGCTGGCGGTCGGAACCGCCGTTTTGATGGCGCTCGCCTACGAGTGGCACGCGGCGCTCTTCGTGGGGACGGCCATGGTCGCAACGTCGGTCGGTATCACGGCAAGGGTGCTCTCAGACCTCGACATGACCCAAACCAAAACCGCGAAGGTCATCCTCGGGGCGGCCGTGATCGACGACATCCTTGGGATGCTCGTCCTCGCGGTCGTTGGAGCGGTGGCTCTCGGCGGCACGGCGAATTTCCTGGATATTTCGATCGTGGTCGGTGAGGCGCTGCTATTCGTCGTGGTCGCGATCACCGTCCTGCCGCGCGTCGTCGACCGCCTTGCCGGCGAGCGCAAACTCATGGAAGGAAAGAAGCTCTACGACCGCCGGCTTGACCGGTTGAAGCCGGTGCAGACGCGCCAATCCGCCTTCGCCTTGGCAATCGCCATGTGCCTGGGGCTTGCGGCCGCGTCTTCCTTCTTCCGCCTGGCGCCGATCATCGGCGCGTTCATCGCGGGCGTCGCATTTGCCGACGTGGAACGGCGCTATCGCCTGCACGACCAGTTCGAGCCCGTGCGCGTCCTGCTCGTCCCATTCTTTTTCGTGCTGATGGGGGCGAAGGTGTCGCTTACGGCCTTTGCTGTAGACCCCTCGCTCATCGTGCTTGCGCTTGGGATCACAGCCGTTGCCTCTGCCACGAAGTACTACCCCTGCCGCTTTGGAGCGAGGTCCCTCGGCCGTGGGCCGGCTCGCGCCGTGGGTTTCGGGATGATCCCGAGGGGCGAGGTGGGACTCATTGTCGCGGCGGTGGCGCTCAAAGCCGGCATCATCGATTCCCCGTTGTTTTCCGTGGTAGTATTCATGTCCCTCGGCACCAGCCTCGTGGCGCCGCCGCTGCTCCGGCGTGCGATGGCGAAGGACGGCCACGAGCATCTGCTCAACGGAGAGCGGGTCGCCAAGAGCCGTGAGTGGAGGCCCCCGGATTGAGGGCCCTTCAGTCCTCGTCGGCGGGCCGGGCCGGGAACGCGTACTCGTCCGGGGCCTCGTCGAAGAGCACGGCGCAGGCCGCGCTGCAGAACACGTAGACCTCGTCGAGGGCCTCGCGCCGCAAGGTCCCTCGAGCGGGTCCTTTGCAGACGGCGCACTCGAGGCCGGGGATGTGGCGCGGCGCCAGGCGTTTGGCGGCGGCTCGCATCGTTCTTCCCTTGCCTAAGGGGGCTTTGAGGCCTTCGTATGAACGTTAGGGGCGCTGGCGCAAGGGCCGCCTACTTCAGGGCCTTGCGAGCCGCCCCGATGTCTGCCACCTCGAAGATGATCTCGAAGTGGCCGTCCCTTTCGGAGGCGGCCATGAACCCGCCTTCGATGTTCACGCCCGCCCGGGACAGCTTGTCGGAGAGGGCGGCAAGCTCGCCCGGCGTGTTGGAAGCGGGGACGCTGAGGACCTCCTGGCGGCGGGCCTTGTAGCCTGCCGACACGAGGGCAGCGAGGGCGGCCTCGGCGTCATCGACGATGAAGCGGGCCTCGTCGGACTTTCCCGTGCCGAGGATTGCGAAAGCCCGGATGTTCACGTTTTCCCTGCCGATCGCGCCGGCGGCGGCCGCGAGCTCCCCCGGGCGGTTCGGGAGGTCAACAATGAGCTCGAAGGCGCGCACGGGCTCCCCCGCAAGCCCTTCGCGGGGACCCCCATAACCCTTGCGCCCTGAACCTTCAGAGAGCCATCCCTTCGGGCGGGGCCGCCGGAGGCTCACGCCTTGCGCGCTTCGAGGTAGTACATCGGCCAGAGCACCTCGAACTGTCCGCCGTGGACGAGGTGGCCGAGGGCCTCGCGCGCCTCGCGGCGCAGCGCTTCGCGCGCGGGGGGGGCCATCTCCTCGACCTCGAGGCGCGAGGCGGCGCGGGAGAGCCGCGCGTCAATGAGGGACTCGAGTGCGAAGGCGTGGAGCGTGTGAGTGACCGTCTCGCCGCGCACATGCGCAAACCCCGCGGCGCGAAGCGCGGCTTCGAAGTCCTCGCGCTCTCGAAGGGACTCTGCGGCGCCCGCCCAGGTCGAAAGGGCCTCGCGAAGGCGGCCAAGGCGGGGGCCGGGAGAGGCGACCTTGTGGCGCCCCAAGACGTCGTCGAGGATGCGCAGGGCCGCGACCTTGTCGAGGTGCCACTCGGCCCACAGGAAGCGGCCCCTGGGCTTCAGGACACGCCGCACCTCCGAAAGGACGTCGCCGGCGCGCAGGAAGGACACGCCGCAGCTCGAAACCGCCGCATCGAACCACTCGTCGGGGAAGTCGAGGGCGGCGGCGTCCATCTCGAGCACGCGGACGGAGGGGCCGGCCGAAGAGAGGGCGGATCGCGCGCGCGCGGCCATCGCGGCTGAGCGGTCGATGCCGACGGCGCGGCCCTCGAAGCCGATCTGCGGGGCGGCAATCGAGAGCGCGGTGCCGGTCCCGGTGCCGACGTCGAGTACCCGCTCGCCCGGCCTCAGGTCCGCGCGGCGCACGACTTCCTCGGCGAACGTGCGGAAGACCGGCGCCCACCGAGACTGCCACAAGTCCGCGTCGGCGTCCCAGAGGTCGGCAAGCAGGGCCCGGGCTTCTTCGACCTCCACGGGGGCCCTCCAGAGGACGACGCGCCGCGGCCGCTTTAGCCTTGCCGATCCGTCCCGGCGCGGCCTTGAAATGGCGCGCGCCTGGTCATCTTCTCGCGACGGCCATCACGGCTTCGTTCGGCACCCAGATCTTGCCGCCGCGCCGCGGGTACTTGCGCAGCTGCCGGTACACATCGTCCTTGACCTTCGCGACGTGCGCCCTCGGGTGGTAGTCAAGGACGGGGCCGATCGGGCTCGCGCGGCGGATCGCGTCCCAGTACTGGGAGGGCGAGTCGACGGGCATGTCGATGACCACCCGCCGGTCCTTCACCTGGCGGAACCCCGCCCGCGCAAGCGCCCCCTTGAGTTCCTTGATGTTGCCAAACTCGTACGGCGTGGGGATGTACTCGGGCTGGGCCGTATTGCGCACGATGGCGCCGATGATCAGGTCGAGGAACTCCGCGCGCCAAGGCAGGCCCCAGACGGCGACCCCGAGCTGGCCGCCGGGCTTCAGCACGCGCCGCATCTCCCTGAGCGCCTTCTCGGGCGTCGAGAAGATCTGGAGGCCGAACCGGCAGGTGACCATGTCGAAGGCGCCGCGGGGGAAGGGCAGGTCCTCGGCGTCGGCCACGCGGAACGAGATGTTCGAGGCGCCCTTGCGCCGGGCTTCGCGCCGGGCGACCTCGACCATCTTCGGCGAGAGGTCGCAGCCGACGACCTCGATCAGGGGCCCCATCCGTTTGGCAAGTGTGATCCCGGGCTCGCCCCCGCCGCAGGCCAGGTCGAGGAGCCGGCCGCGCCTGGGGACTTTCAGCATCTTGAGGAGCTCGCGGCCGTAGGGCTCGAGGTAGCGCGTCGCGAAGGCGACGTAGGCGGGTGAGGCGTAGTCCCAGGTCTCGCGCGTGAATTCCTTGTACTCCTCGGGGTCCCAGGCTTCCTCGTGTTCGAGGCCTTTGCGAGCCATAGGGCCCTGAGGAGGCGCTCCGGGTGTTAAGAACCTCTTCGCCGCCCGAGCCGAGGGGCTCCCGAGTTCCCGTTGGCGTCCGCCAGCCGCGGGTGCGCTTGCGCCGCCTGCCCGGGGCCTTTCCACGTTCGAAGGGTTTGAGGCGTGTTCTTTACAAATGAGAGGCCTTTTCCCCGCGGGGCTAACGGAATGGAGCTCGACGGAGCGGACCTGGCGATCCTGCGCGCGGTCCAGGAGGATTCGCGGCGCTCGCTGCGCGAGCTTGCCAAACTCGCGGGCGTCTCCGCGCCCACGGCGGCCGCCAAGCTCAAGGCGCTGGCAGCCAAGGGGGCTCTCAAGGGGTTTTCCGCCCAGCTTTCGCCCGAGGCCCTCGGCGAGCACGTGATGCTCCTCGAGGTGAAGGCGCGGCCAAGCGAAGTCGAGGCGGTCGCCGAGAGGCTCGGCGCGCTGCCCGAGGTCCGGGTCTGCCACATCGCGAGCCCGCACCGCGTGCTGGCCTTCGCCACCCTGCTTGACGGGGGGCTCGAGGCCGAGTTCCACGAGAAAGTGGGGCGGATCGAGCCCATCGTCTCCTACGAGAGCTTTGTCATCCGGAAAACCGTGAAGGACCTGCCGCTCGCGGTCGTCGACCGCGGCGTGATGCTCACCGTGAAGTGCGAGTTCTGCGGGCGGCGGACGAAAGACGAGGCCCTGCGCGTCAAGGTCGGCGAGATCACGCACTTCGTATGCTGCGAGAGTTGCAAGGCGGGCTTCGAGGAGCGGGCGGGAAGGCTCGCAAAGATGGTGGGCAAGGGGCGAAAGGCCGGGGCTGCGCAAGCGCTAAAGGAGCGCCCTCGCTCCGGAGCCGAGGCGCACCACCACTGAGCGGGCGCGAGCCCCGGAGCGGCGCTTTACAATTGTCAAGGGTGAGGAGGAAGTAGGGTGAACGGCATGCCTCCTTAGGAGCTCCCCAATGGCCAAGGACATCATCTGCGGGATGTACGTCGAGGAGGCAAAAG
>DATEUP010000079.1:0-13358 GCA_035283065.1 Thermoplasmatota archaeon
CCCTGAGAATCCTCGAGCACGCGAAAGCCGCCCTCGAGGCGCTTGACGTCGACGCGATCGTTGCGCTCTATGCCGACGACGCGGAACTCCGCGACGCCTCGACGGGCGAGTCGTTCCGTGGCTCCGAACGGATTCGGCGCATGTTCCTCGAACTCTTCTCGGCGCCCGGCGCAGAGTTTGCGCACGTGAGCGTTCGAGAGGGGCCCGCCTGGGGAGTTATCGAGTGGACCTGGTCCTCCAAAACGAAGGGCTCGGATAAGCCGTTACGCATCCGGGGTGTTTCGGTCCTCGAGCTGGCCGAAAACAAGGTTGTACGCGAGACGTTCTACTACGACCCCCGCTCGTCGAGCCGGTGAGCCCCGCGAGGCTCGAACGGAGCACCCTTGCCCCTGGCCGAGGGAGGCGCAAGCTCAGTCGACCCCGTGCAGCAACTTCGACCCGACAACTTCGCGCAGAATCTCGCTTGTCCCCTCATAGACCCGAAGCGCCCGGATCTCCCGGTACATCTGCGCCGTCACCGAATCGCGCACGGCCCCCGCAGCCCCGTGCACCTGCAGCGCCGTGTCGACAAGCCGCTGCGCGGTCTCCGTTGCGAAGAGCTTGGCTTCGGCGGCCTCCGTGCTCACGCGCTCCTGGCCCTGGTCCTTGAGCCACGCGGCCCTGTACGTAAGGAGTCTCGACGCCCGCAGCGCCACGGCCCCATCGGCGAGCATCCACCGGACACCCTGGTGCTGGCCGATCGGCTGTCCGAAGGTCCGGCGTGCCTTGGCCCGTTTCACGGCCTCATCGAGCGCGCGCCGCCCGACCCCGCAGGCTGCGGCGGCAACGGTAGGCCGGAGGGAATCGAGCGTCCGCATGGCGGTGTAGAACCCCTCGTTCTCCTTGCCGAGCAGGTCCTCCTCGCGGAGTTTCACGTCCTTGAACTTCAAGACCCCGATCGGCAGGTTTGCGAGCATCCGCTGGGGCTCAACCTTGAGCCCGCGCTTTCCGGCCCTCACGAGGAACGCGCTGATCCCCCGGTGGCCGGCGTCCGGCTTCGTCTTCGCGAAGACCGTGTAGATGTCCGCGATCCCGGCGTTCGAAATGTACATCTTGGAGCCGCTCAGCGTCCACCCCCGCGCCGTTCGCGTCGCGCGGGTCTTGATCGCGCCCACATCGCTCCCGGCCTCCGGTTCGGTTAGGGCGAAGGCCGTGATCATCCGCCCGCTCGAGGCCTGGGGCAGCCACTCGCGCTTCTGCTCCTCGCTCCCGGCAATCGCGATCGGGATTGCGCCAAGCCCCTGCACGGCAAACGCGGAATGCGAGATCGCGCTCGCGTAGGCGATCCCCTCACGCGCGGCGACCATCGCGCGGTGGTCGATCGCCGCGGAGGCCCCGCCGTACGCCTTCGGGACGAGAAGCTTGAGGAGCCCTTCGGAGGCCAGGATTCTCACGGCCTTCCGCGACGCCTCGTCGCGGTCCTCCTCGGCCGCCTCGTTGAGCGGTTCAAGACGTTTCAGCGCCATTGTGCGGCAGCGCGCAAGGAGCTTGTCGTGCCGCGGCTCGAGGAACGGCGCCCCCGAATCGTCAGCGATGGCCATCTCGAGCTCTCCTCACGCGAACTTCGCGGGCCGCTTCTCCTTGAAAGCGCGGTAGGCCTCTTTGAAGTCTGGGTGGAGCGCGAGGTCGGCCTGCACCTTCGCGTCGTGGTCGAGCGCTTCCGTTATCGACATGGGGAACTCGCGGTCGATCGTGTGCTTGCTCACGGGGATCCCCACCGCGGGGCCGTCCGCGATCTTGAGGGCCATCTGCCTCGCCTCCTCCATAAGCCGCTCCTTGGGCACGACCCGGTTGTAAAGGCCCCAGCGCTCCGCGGTCGCCGCGTCGATGAAATCGCCGGTAAGCAGAAGCTCTGTGGCCCTCCCGAGCCCGATGAGGCGGGGCAAGAGGTGGGACGCGCCCATGTCCGCGGAGGAAAGGCCGGCCTTCACGAAGAGGAAGGCGATCCTCGCTTCCGGGACTGCGATCCGCAAGTCCGACCCCACGGCGAGCGCTGCGCCCGCGCCCGCCACCGTCCCGTTCAGGGCCGCGACGATCGGCTGCGGGCAGGCCCGCATGTTGAGCACGGTCTCGCAGGTCATACGGGTGAAGCCGAGGAGCTCATCGTGGTCCATCCCGACGAGCTTTCCGATGATGTCCTCCACATCGCCGCCGCTGCAGAAGCCGCGGCCCTCGCCGGTGAGAATCACGGCGCGGATTTGCGCTTGGCTCTCGAGCCACTTGAAGAGGTCCCGCAAACCTGCGTACACTTCGAAGGTGAGCGCGTTCAGCCGGTCGGGCCGCGCGAGCGTGAAAGTCGCGACCTTCCCGTCGACCTCGAATCGCATCCCCGCGGGCACCTTGGGCATTGGGGGGCCTGCGGCCTCGGTCACGGCTCTCACCCCAACACGGCCACCGCACGGATCTCGACGAGCGTCCCGGGCTCGAAGAGGTCCTTCACGCCGACCACCGTGATTGCCGGGTAGTCCTTCCCCATTACACGCCGCCACGCGGGTCCGATCGCCTTGCGCGCCCGCCGGTACGCGCCCATGTCCTTCACGAGGACTACCATCTCGACGAGGTCGTCGGGCGCGCCCCCTTCCGCCTCGAGCACCTCCACGATGTTCTCAAGCGCCTTCTCGAACTGCGCGGCGAACCCCTTCTCCACTTTCCAGGTCCCGTCGCCCTTCGGCGTTCCCCCGATCTGGCCCGCGATGTGCAGCGTGCTTCCCGCGCGCACGCCGTGCGAGTAGCCGATCGCGGGCCCCAACGACTTCGGGTTCACCCGCTTCACCTTCACCATTGCACGCCGCCCCCGTCGATCGTTATGGCCTGCCCGTTGATGTTTCCTGCGGCCTCAGAGCACAGGAAAAGCACCACGTGTGCGACTTCCTCGGGCGTCGTGAAGCGTCCCTGGGGGCTGAAGCTCTTGAAGCGCTCGTGCATCTCGGCGACGCTCTTGCCCGTTTTTTCCGCCGCGCGGCGGATGTTTTCCCTCGTAAGCTCCGTGTCCGTGTACCCCGGGCACACGGCATTCACCGTGATCCCCTTCTCCGCGAATTCCGAGGCAAGCGCCCGGGTAAGCCCGACGGCCGCGTGCTTGCTCGCCGTGTAGGCCGCCGTGTAGGGGGCCCCGACCTTTCCCGCGACGCTCGCCACGACGACGATCCTGCCCCATTTTTTCTCGAGCATTGGCGGAATCGCCGCTTGCGTCGCGTGGAACGCTCCGTGGAGGTTCACCTGGATGTGGTCGTCCACACTTTGGATCGTCTCCTTGAGGAAGGGCGCACTCCTGGCCCACCCTGCGTTGTTCACCAGGATGTCCGGAGGGCCCAAGGTCTGCACAATCTCGCGGTACGTATGCGCAACCTGCCCCGCGTCCGTCACGTCGCACACCGCGTGCATCGCTCGCGCGCCCGTCTCGGTGCAGGCGTCGGCGGTCGCCTGTACCTGGCCCGCGGTCCGGGCCGTGACTGCCACCGCGCACTTCTCCCGTGCGAGCGCGAGTGCGCAGGCGCGACCGATGCCGCGGCCGCCGCCGGTCACCCAGGCGATGTGGCCCTGCAACCCCATCAACCCGCGGAGCGCAATGGACCCTATTAAGGGCCCACGGTTGGGCGCGTAAGCGCTGGGCGGAGAGCCCCGTGCCAACGCCCTCCTAACTTGCCCAAACCTCGACAATATCTACCCAAAGCCACTTTCCGGGCACGGTCGAACCCCGATGCCGCCCATCTCCCCCGAAGCCGTCCGCCCGGAACCCAAGCAGGCCCCCCTCAGCCCGGAGCCGCGGGTGCGGTACACGGGCGTCAACCACATCGCGCTCGCCACGAACCACATGGAGAAGACGGTCCGGTTCTACCGCGACCTCCTGGGTTTCCGCCTCTCCGCGGCTATGGGGGAGCCCGGGTTCCGACATTACTTCCTCGAGATCGACGAGAAGAACGCGATCGCCTTCTTCGAGTGGCCCGATGTCGAGGAAGTCCCGCGAAAGCCCCACGGGATGCCAGTCGTCGGGCCCTTCAACTTCGACCACCTCGCCTTCGGCGTCGAGAGCTCGGACGACCTATGGCTCATCAAGGACAAGCTCGAAGCCGCGGGCTTCGAGGTCTCGGACGCGGTCGACCACGGGATTTGCCATTCGATCTACACGTGGGACCCCAACGGGATTCCCATTGAGTTTGCCCACAACTACCGCAAGCGCCCCGCCAAGGTCATCGTGGACGACAAAGTCCTCCTCCCGTCCGCAGCCGAGGGGCCTGACCCGCAGCCCGGCAAGTGGCCCGGAGTCTCGCGGCCCACGCCCAAGCACGAACGAATCGTGCACCCCGGCGTGGGCTCCAACGTCAAGTGGGAAGAATAGCCGCCTGCGGCGAAGGGGGATAAGCGCCCTGGAGAGCGAGACCCTGTTCTACGAGGACATCCCGGGCCGCTCCAGGAACGGCCCACTCCTTGTCCTGCTCCACGGGCGCGGCGCCGACGAGAACGACCTTCCGCCGATTGTCGATTACGTGGCGCGCGGGTGGAATGCGGTATCGGTCCGGGCGCCCATCGAATTCCCGATGGGCGGATTCGCCTGGTACGAGTTCACGCCGACGCTGGGGCCGCAGGAGGAAAGCCTTCGCAAGGCCACCCGAGCACTTCTCGTCACGCTCGAGGACATCCGGGAAGGCCACGCCGAGTCGCCAACCGTCCTGCTTGGCTTCTCGCAGGGCGCGCTCATGGCGCTCGTGGCTTCAACGGCGCGGCTGCCAAACGTGAAGGGCGTGGCGGCGCTCTCTGGGTACCTGCCCAAGGACGACCTCTTGCCGGGGCCCCTGGCGTCCTTGAGGGGGTTCCCCGTGTTCCAGACGCACGCCCGGAACGACTTCATGCTGCCCTTCGTCTTCGCGGAAGGCGCGCGGGATCGACTGATCAAGGCGGGGGCGGATCTCACCTGGATCGAGCACGAATCCGGACACACGATTCCCTTGGACGCGATGGATAGGCTTGGCACATGGCTTGAGCGTGTGGCCAACCTCGCTCCTTGATTTGCGGCCGGCTCACAGCTGCTTCCCCAAGAAGGCGCAACGCAAAAACTCAGGGCAGGAACCGGACGATTCTGATCGGAAGCGAACGCAGTTCCTGGGGAACCCGTGCGCCCAAGAAGCGCGTCAACTCCTCCCCTACGGGCGCGCCCTCCAGGGGTGCCGCGTAGGTCCAGACCGCAGTTACCAGAATCGCTGCTTCCATCGGCGGCGCCGCGCCCCGAACAAGGCCCCAATAGCGAGGCCCTGCCTTCTTGCCGATGCTTAAGAGAAATTCCGTCATCGCCTGGAAGAAAAAAGAGAAATCTGCGTCCGCCAAGAACTGTACATCGCGCCAGATCCATAGCCTGGGCGATGGTGGGCTGAGGAGCCCCCCACCCCAGAGGACGCTTGACATGGAGGCGAGATTCCGGTCAAGGTCACGTCCAAGGTCCGGATCATCACGAAAGAAATCGTAAAAACGGTCGAGGAAGGCCTGTTCAGTCCGCGCTTCCTCTCCCCGGATTTCGCAGACACCGCCTCCGCGGCTCTTCCAGCCTCCCTCGAGCTCCATAAGCGCGACATCAAGAGCGTCCGCACATTGCGGGTCGAAGCGGACGAACGTGAGCAACCCGCATTCGAGCGATTCTCGAAGAACTCGATGGGCGTCTGAATGCTTTGCGGGCGGAAGGCTGACCAACTCCGCATCGCTAAACATTGCCGGAATCCCCGTGAACGAGGACCTGCATCAATCAGGCCAGCGAAAACCTTACCGGCGAGGGGACAGTCCTCTCACGGCGCAACGGCGGTGGTCGCCGCGTGGCTCGCACGGCTCATCGAAACGGGGGAGAACCTCCCCCACGATCACCCAATGACCTCCAGCTTCCTCCTCTCCCCGCTCACGTCATACGCCCTCCAGGTCCCCGGCGTGAACGGGAAGCCGATGATGATGTGCGTCGTCCCGTGCTTGCCGAAAAGCTCCCGGTCGGCCTCCGACGGGTTGTAATTCCCGCTCGGGTGCGAGTGCACCGATCCCACAATCTCGGGGTCGGGGGGCAGGTTGAAGAAGCTCATGATCGCAGAGGTCTCGCCCGAGAGCGTCCCCGGCACGAATACGAGTTCGTAGATCACGCCGTCCCGCGCCCGCATCGTCGCGGCAAACTCGTGCGGCATCGCGTTTTTCGCCGCGCCGATGATCGTGTCGAGCACGGCCCGCTCGATCGCATGGGCCGACTGCCCAAACGCCATCTTCGAGCGCGCAGTCGAGCGCCTGCGCCCGCCTTGGAAAGTCGGCAGCGGCGCTTCCTTGGCAAGCTCGGCCGCTTTGTCGATCTTGAGGCGCACCACGCGCTTCCCCCCTTCAGATCGAAATCGCGTGCTTCTCGTGGAGGCGCTTGTAGAAGTCCCGCGAGAAACGCAGGAAGACCGCGTCGCTTCGCGCCCTCGTGACCGAGAGGGCATCGTCGATCCCGAAGGGGCGCTCGATCTGCCCGTCGAGCACGACCGTCGCCGGCCGGTCCGCGACCATCCGGACCTCGACGTGGGACTTCGCGGGGAACACGATCGGCCGCGACGACAGCGTGAAGGGCGCGATCGGCGAAAGGACAAACGCCTCCACATCGGGGTCGATGATCGGGCCTCCGACCGAGAGGTTGTACGAGGTCGAGCCCGTCGGCGTCGCGATGATGAGGCCGTCGGCCCGGTAGCGGTGCACGAGGTTCGCCTCGCGCATGACCTCGAGGTGGATCATCTTCGCCACGCTTGAGGTGTGGAGCACGACCTCGTTCACGCACGCGGGCAGGTTCTTGCCGTTGAGCTTCGGCTGGAGGCGCATCTTGCGGTCCTCCACGTAGTCGCCCTTCAGGATCCGGGCAAGTGACTCCTCCGCCCGCGCAAGTGGCGCCTCCGCCAGGAACCCCATGATCCCGGCGTTGATCGCGAAGAGGGGCGCGGGGTTCTGCTGGAGGACGCGCAGGATCGTCCCGTCCCCTCCAAGGGTCACGATCAGGTCGACCTTCATGTCGTGGACCTGCGCGGTCCTCTCTTTCGGGAAGATCGCGGCGACGTTCTCGTCGACGGTGACCTCGATTCCTGCGCGCTCGAGCTGCCGGATGATCAGCGCCCCGTGGTCGACAAGGCCCTTGGTGTAGGCTTTGAGGACGAGGCCGACGCGCTTGAACCGCCTCCGCGGGCTCCGCGCGGTCATGCGCTCGCCCTCCGCACCCGGTGGCCCATCCGGTCCGCCTCAGCCGCGCGGCTCGCGCGCACGTGCTCGTGGATGATCGAGGCGAGCGCCGGGCTGCCGGTCGCCGTGACGTCGCGCCTTGCGCTCGAGTTCAGCGGCATGTCGAGGACAGCCCCCGCGTAGTCGTAGATCTCCCCGCCCGCCTCCCGCAGGATCAGGGCTGCGGCAGCCACATCCGTGCACCGCAGCGGGTTGCCCCACTGCACGTAGGCGTCGAGCGCGCCGGCACCCACAAGCGCGATCTCCAAAGCCGCGGCCCCGAGGCCGCGCACGCGCCGGGGAAACCGCGTGAGCTCAAAGGCCGCCTCCGGTGCTTCGGGCCCAATGTACACGGAGACGGTGTCGAAGCGCTCGCGCCACTCGCGCGCCTTGACGGGCCTGCCATTCAGCGTCGCGCCCTTGCCCTTGCGCGCGTGGTAGACATCGCCCGACAACGCGTTCACGACGACGCCCTCCGAGACGTCGTGGAGCCGGTCGCGCGCGAGCGCGAGCGAGATGCAGTAGAAGGGGATCCCGCGAACCGCGTTGTGCGTCCCGTCGATCGGGTCTGCGACGAGTAGCTGGCGGCCCTCTCGGTCTACAAAGCCCGCCTCCTCACTTAGCACGTTCGCATCCACGCCTTCGCGGTCAAGCTCCTGGAGAAGCACTTTCTCCGCGAGGTCGTCGACCCACTTCGTCGGCGTCCCGTCGGCTCCCATCTCCACCGTTTCGCCCCACTTCGAGCGGTCCGACGCTTGCACGGCCTCACGCACCTTGAGGGCAATCCGGACGAGCGGCGTCTCCATCGGTGCCTCCGCCGCCCTCAAACCCCGCGCGCGGGTTAAACCTCTCCCCGCGGAATCTTCCGGCCACGCCCTCGCGCGCGCCCGCCAGATGCCTTTATAAAGGGTGCCCGCTCTGCCCGCTTGACCCTGTATGTCGTGGACTGTCGCAGAAATCCGTGAACTCCGGGAAGGGGGCTACATCGTCGTTGACGACGAGCCCTGCAAGATCCTCTCGATCCAGATGTCGAAACCCGGCAAACACGGCGAGGCGAAGGCACGCATGGACGTAATGGGCCTTTTCGACAGCCGCAAGCGCTCGATCGTCCACCCCGTCACGCACAAAGTGCAAGTCCCGATGATCGACAAGCGCAAGGGGCAAATCATCTCGATTTCCGGCGACCACGCGCAGATCATGGACGCCGAGAACTACTCGATGATGGAGCTCCTGCTAGACGAGGAGTGGAAGCCCAAGGTCCGGGCCGGCCAGGACTGCATGTACATGACCGTCCTTGGCAAGGTCAAGCTCATGCAGGTTTCGGGCGTGAGTTGATCGTCGGGCCTTGCAAGTCATATCATTACAAGGTGGCTCAGAGGGCGAACTTCGGGGTGGGGGTTGCCCGTTTGCGGCCTCCACAAGGGCGTTAATCATGATTAATTAAAGAATCTACAGTCCTTTGGGATGCGGTTCGAATGGGGTCTCACCGAACTTTCGCCGACGCCAACGCCAAGCTCGAGGGCGCGCGCTATTCGATCCTCGGCGTCCCATACGACGCGACGACCTCCTTCCGTCCCGGCGCGCGCTTCGGCCCCGACGAGATCCGCAAGGCGAGCTACAACTTCGAGACCTGGGTGAACGAGTGGGACGTCGACCTCGTCGAAGTGCCCATCCACGACTTCGGCAACATCGGCGAGCACCATCACCCCGAGGCGATGCTGACCGAGCTCGAGTCCGACGTCCGCCAAATGGTCGAAGCCGGCGCGTTCCCGATCCTGCTTGGCGGCGAGCATTCGCTCGCACCGGGCGCCGTCCGCGTACTCGCCTCGAAGCACCGGGCGCTCAAGTGCCTCTATGTCGACGCACACCTCGACTTCCGACCCGAGTACCTCGGCACGCCGAACTCCCACGCGTGCGCCGCGCGCCGCATCGCGGACATCCTGGGCGCCGAGAGCATCTTCCAGTTCGGCATTCGCTCAATCGAGCGCAACGAATACAAGGACGCCAAGCGGATGGGCCTTCGCTGGGCCTACGCCCGCGACATCCACAAGAAGGGGATGGAATGGGCGATCCACGAGGCGGAGAAGGCCTTGGGTTCGAAGGGGCCGCTTTACCTATCGATTGACATGGACGGCCACGACCCGTCGATTGCCCCCGGGGTCGGCACGCCAGAGCCCTTCGGAATCTCCGACCACGACGTGAAAGCACTCATCGACCACTTCGCGCCCCGGCTTGTTGGGGCCGACGTGAACGAGACCTGCCCGCCGTTTGACAACGGCAACACGAGCGCGCTTGCGGCCCGTGAGGTGCGCGAGATCATCGCCGCGCGCGAAGCGAAGCTCGGGAAGCGGCGGGCGTGAACGCCGCTCTCTTGAGCGATGCCGGCTTGGGATCGTTCATCGAGGGGCTGACGGTGGTCGCCATTTCACGAGTCATGGCCGTGGGTCCGCTCCACCCTTTCGCAGATCCGGTCAACGGCCTGGCGCAGATGGCCGAGTCCTTTCGCCGGACGGACGGCTACGCATCCTTGAGTACCCGCAGGACATGGGGAAGGGGCGATTCCTCGTCCGATTCGCCTGCCAACACTCGTTGAAAACGCGAAGCCCCTGAAGGCCCTGGTCGTGGCCGGCAGGTTCAAGAAAACGCGGGCCGCGGACGCTCCGCCCGGTTTCCTCGTGACCGCAGCGGCTGCAAGGGGGAGCGACCTACGGTCGGCGGGGTTTGGCCGGGCCCAACGACCTGCGTGCGTTCGCCCGAGCCGACCGCGCGTTTAAAACCGACTTTCGGGCCCGCGCGACGGCCCCTGGCGAGCGTCCCTTCGCCGTGGCGTGTCGTGCTTTCCAGCGGCGCGGAGGGGTCAAGCGCCCTTCCTCGAAGGCCCTGTCAAATGCTTGGTCGATTAGGCGCGCGCTTGTCATTCCTACGAACTCGTGGCCACATTCGGGGCAGGCTTCGACCGCAAAAGTGCCGAGGCGGACTCCCTCGTAGGACAAGGGCTTGCGCTTGGACACCAGCGTTCCCTTGCTGCAGATCCAACACTTCATGGCTTCACCACCGCCGATAGTACGCGGTTATACAAAAGTTGTGGCAAGGGCGCTCCGCCGAGAAGGTCACCACGAGTCGGCCCCAGCGAGCGATGTAGCGGGATCGGTCCGAGTCGTGCGGGGAGAGGCGGCCCGCGCGAATCGCAACAAGCGCGTCGTCCGGGGTAATGTTCAGCCGGCCAAGTTCCCACATTTTTCCTTCCAGCTCCCAAAGCAAAGAGCATTTGCGGCGGCTTTCGAGAAACGACGAGGTTCGCGGGGAGAGGGGCCGTGAAAGGGAAGCGGGCACGCCACAGGGCTGCGATCTGGGCCACTTGACCTTGGCGTGAGAATAATCACTCACTCGCTGATGTATCACGCCCGCCCGTAAGTCCCGACAAGCTCCGCCTGTCCCAAGACCTTCCCCTCCATGGCCCTCATCAGCTGCGCCTTGCTCGCGCCGGGCCCCAGCCCCGGCTCGGTGTTGAGCGCATAGAGCTTGAAGAAGTACCGGTGGGGCGTGCCGCGCGGGGGGCAGGGGCCGCCGTAGCCGACCTTTCGGAAGTCGTTCGTGCCCTGCTTGGATCCGTCGGCGAGCCTTGGCGAGGGCGGCACACCCTCACCGAGTTCGGCGGCTGTTGCGGGGATCCCATAAACCACCCAATGGACCCACGTGCCTCCAGGCGCATCCGGGTCGTCGCAGACCAGCGCGAACACCCGGGTGCCGGGGGGCGCTTCGCTCCAGCGGAGAGGCGGCGAAACGTCCGCGCCGTCGCAGGTCTGCTTGCGCGGGATCGGGGCGCCGGCTTGAAACGCGGCGCTCTCGATGCGGAAACCCAAGCGGGAACTCGCCTCAAAACCCGCCTATCCGCGGCGCGCTACATAGTTTGTTGGAGGGGGCCGCCGAGCGTCTACTTAAGAGGCCCCTGACGGGAAGGCCAATCATGGGGCACTTTCCTTACCGTCCGAACGGCCTGCCTATCTGCCCCTGCCGCGACTCGTGCCTATTGGGGCCCGACGAATGAAGGGGGTGCGAGTGCCGCTTCCCGCGGCGTCGGCGCTGTGCGAAGAAATTCGAGACGAGGGGTACGGCCGAGACCCCCTCGGCCCGCGGCTCGACTGTTGGGGTTGCCTTCAGGCCGGCGGGGGGAACCCGGTGGTTGCGCCCGCGCGCGCCGCGAACTGCGCGCGGGTCGTCCGGCGGTACCAGGAGCTCGTCGGCAGCGGGAAGATCGGGTGGCTTTGAGGCGCGGCACAGCCATCGCCTAAACCTCGCGGGCCTTGGCCAATACGTTTCGGTCCGGCGGCCCAGCCTCGGGTTTCGGACCCGCCGGGGCGGATCGCACCGCCGCGAGCACCATGCCTTTGAGGATCCGGAAACTCATTGGATCGGCCCGCCGCCTCCACGCGAGCTGGGCGCGGTCGGGCGTCGTGGCGTCGGCTTTCCAGAAGGTAAACGCAAGCGTCCCCGGAAACTGCCATTCCTCAAAGGTCCTCTCGGCGCGCAGCACGCGCTCAACGGGCATCCCGGCATTCTCGAAGCCCTTATGCAGGACTGCTTTGAAGGCATCGCCACCAAGGCCCTCGGGCGCATAGAGGTCGCAGGTGCCACGCAAGTCGCGTGCCCACAAGGTCCGAAGGGACACCCAGACAGGGACCGCGAAAACCGCGTAGGTCGTTGCGCAAAGGCCAAGGGCGCCTTGGAGTCCCAAGGCCCGGAAGGTCGAAAGGAAGAGAATTCCGGCGGGCACGAGGGCGACGATTAGGCCCAATTGGGCGGCGACCTTTTTTTTGTACGGGCGGGACCTCGAAACCCACACGCCCCGGTAGGCCTTCTCGCTCGCCTGCCCCAGCCACTCGGCGATCGTGTCCTGGACCTCCGTGCCGTCCGGCAGGAGCGCGTAGCTCCACTGCGAGAGACCTTCTGCCGGTGCAGCCGCACTACCCGCCGGTTTCATCGCCAACCTGGAGGCTCTGCCACATATACCAAGTCCCCACGGACCGGAAGGGTCGCCACGGCTCGCCGATCTTCCTGAGCCGCTCCGGCTTCGGGTGCCCGCGCAGCCCGTAGGCGATCTTCACGCCTCGTCCAAACCCGTAGTCGTCGACGGGGAGCACGTCCGCCCGCCCCAAGGTGAATATGAGGACCATTTCGGCCGTCCACCGCCCCACTCCCCGCACCTGCGTGAGGTGCTCTATGACCGCCTCGTCGTCCCACGCGCGGAGCTTCCGCAGCTCGAGCGTCCCATCCTCAACTTTGGCGCTGAGGTCGCGTAAATACGAGAGCTTTTGCGGCGAGACCCCGGCGCCGCGAAGCTCCCCGTCCGAGGTCGCGAGGATCTCCGCGGGTTTAGGAAACCGCTTCGGCGCGTAGAGGCCCTTGAACTTCCGGTAGATCGAGCCCGCCGCCTTCCCGTTGAGCTGCTGGTAGATTATCGCCTCCACAAGGGCCTGGAAGACCTCCGGGTGCCGCTCCGGTTCGAGGCGGCACGGGCCGACCTTCGCGATGACACGCGCCATCACGCCGTCGCAGGCCTTGAGGTGGCGGACGGCGGGGGCGTGGGAGGGGGGCACGCGGCGGAAAACGACGGTCGGCGAGTTGAACCTAACCTCGGCCCAAAGGCGGGGCCAAGGCCAATCCGCTTCACCGTGGCGGAGTCTTCTCGGGACCCGTGTCATCTCGGTTCCAGGCGCGAGCGCTCGGGATGGTCACCGGTTGTTTGCCGCCGCCCGATTCAGGCAAGACGGGCGCCCCCATCAACCGCTCTACAACCGTTTGACGCGATCGATGAACTGCTGCGCGTGGGCGATCTCGGCCTGCATACCTTCTTTCGTCGGGCAGTGGCCATCGTAGAAGCAGTCGCCGTGGAGCGCGTCCGCGAAATACGACAGTTCTGTCGCCAAGCCGCGGTCGAATGCACCTAGGAAGGCTCGACGCTCCGCGTGCGCGCCCCTCCCAACCGGAGGGGATTTCCCGTGCCGCGCCATGGCCTCATTGACGGCCTCTCCAACAGCGAGCCAGGTCTTCTCGGCAGCATCCCGAACCTGACGGTAATCACCCGTGCCGTACCCCTTTTTGGCTTCCTCGCG
>DATEUP010000080.1:0-4661 GCA_035283065.1 Thermoplasmatota archaeon
TTGGGCTCCCTGCATCCGCGCCTCGACACGCAGGCCGATGAGGGGCGTCCCGGCGATGACGGAAAGCTCGGGGACCCAATCGACTTGCGCCGCCGCGGGGACGGCGAAGAAGCCCGCGACCTTCCCGCCGGGGAAGGGGCCGAGAGGCTGGACCACGGAGAGCTCGATGAAACGGGCGGTGAACCCGCGGGCCCGGATGTCAAGCTGCGGCGTCGTCCTGACAGCGGCGGACATCGCCGCCGAAAACCCGATGACCGCGAAGGCACCGAACGCCCAAACGACGAGAGAGCCGAGCGAAGCCTGAGTACCTGAAAAGGCGCCGGGGGCGGACCAGAGGATGCCCAGCCCCGCCGGCAGGAGGCCCAGCACCAAGGCGGCGACGACCCGCCCGTTCCACCCACTGCGCGGCAGGGACCCGCCGTAGAGCCGCTTGCCGAACCGCCGGGGCGCGCGGGGCACGAACCAATAGAAGAGCAAGCGCCCTTGGTCACGGCTGAACGTGGCGCCCCCTCCTCAAAGGGGATGGGCCCGCGCCCGATAAGCCCCCGCTAGCCCGCGAAGCACGCTCAAGGAGGGCGGCCGGCACCCCCACGGTCGATGCTATACGTACGGAGTGCCAAACGGCTCGCAGGCAAAGGGGAATCGCGATGACCGGCGGACTCGACCCCACGCCAGCGCGCCTCGAAGCGGAGCATGAGGAGTTCGCCCGGGGGTTCGCAAGGGCCGCCGCTCTGCCGGACCGCACGGGGCTCGCGGCCGGCGACCTCGACCTCGAGCTGCGCACGCACATCGCGAGGGAGGAGCTCGCGCGCCTCGCGCTCGCCTCGGTGCACTTCGCGCGCGCCGAGGGCCCGCCGCCCGAAACCACGCCCCTCGAGAAGGCGCGTGTGGCGGAGGCGCTCAAGGCCCTCCAAGGGTTTCGCGCAGAGCACGAAAAGCTCCGCGCCCGGGTGGATCGCGCCAGGGCCTTCGCGGAGGAGGAGGGGCACGGGGAGGTCGCCCTCCTTTGCAGGCGCCTCCTTGGCCACATTGCTCTGGAGGATGGCCTCGTGCACCGGCTATCGATGGTCGAGGCGAGGGCGTTCTTGGCGGTTGCGAGGGGTCCTGCGGGCCCGTAGGGCGCGAAGGCCAGGCGAGTTGCGCCTAGAGCCGTCCGTCTACGCCTGCTAAGGGACGCCTTGAAGGAGGAGGCGCATATTTGCTGGCGCCGCCAACCCGCAACGGTCCATCCACTCCCGCCCCCACGCGCTGATCCGGTACACGCTCCGGATGCGGCCATCCACGCGCTCCAAACGGTTCCCGACCAGGGTCGCGGAGGCGAGCGACTTGAGGTGCTGGTCGATCGCGCTTGGTTCAGCGAAGCCGAGGCGGCGGGCGATCTCCCCGTAGGGGAGGCCCCGGGGCTCCGGCAGCAAGAGGACGAGGATCTGTTGGCGCGTGCGGTTGGCAAGCGCTCGCAGGGCGGCCTGGACTGCCTCAAGTTCAACAGCCGCTGGGACTTCTCTCATGGGCCTTGTCACCTGCATTTATGTTTTCATTAATGAATTTATCCGAGAGTAAGTGTGAAACGGCGGAGGCCTGGCGGCGGGGGGATGTCCCGACCGGATGAGAGTGTGAGGGTTTCGTGATGGATATCCCGCTCGCTTCAAGTGCCCCTTCGCGAGACCGCGCCTCGGTCGAATTGCGGCGGACTCGCGTTTTCGTGCTCGGAAGCCTCCCCGACTTCGAAGGCACTCAAGGCCGCAGCAGGGCTCTCCTCGGGCGACTGGCCGATGGCCTCAACCGGCAGGGATGGGACGCTTTCGTTAGCGGCGATCGGCGGAGCGTTGAGCTCGGCGGCGGGCCGCTGTCCCCCCGGAGAAGGACGGAGGTCCTCGAGCGACTCGCAGATCTATCGTTGTACGTGGCAGCCCTGGGCGGACGGGGCGATGGGTGGGCCTCCGAGATCACCGCCATGCAGCTCCTCTACCCGGAAGGGGCGGAGAGGCGCGCTCTGCTCATGGAGCAAGGGTACCCACTCAGCGCAATCCTGGATCCTGGGACGCTTGGCTACCTCGGCGATCCCGCGGTTTTCATCGTCGCATGGGGGGACGAGCACGAACTCCTTTACACAGCCAGCCTGCTTGCACGCCACGTCGCCCGTTTTGGATTCCTCCCCTGATTCGGAATTGGGGGCCGCCTCGGGTCGGAGGCCCTTGTGTGCCCGCATCACGTCGTCGAGCTCGCAAGCACGTGCTCCGCCTCGTCGCTCACGTCGACGCGCTCGCGCATGCGCTCCTTGATGTCCGAGGCGCCCGAGAAGTCGTTGATGAGGATCGCGCCGACAATGCGCCCCTGGAAGAGCGTGAGGCCCCGGTAGATGCGCTTCGAGGCGTTGACCACGGCGACCGTGTTGACCTCCGCGCCGACCCGCGGGGCGCCGATCAGCATGCACTTGAGGTTGAAGTGGGTGAACGAGTAGAAGCCCACGAACTCGAAGGCCTGGCCGACCCCCATCATGTTGAGGGCGGCCGTCTGGCCCATCATCCGGGCGCTGGCCCAATTGCCCATGACCTCGCGGCGCCCCGTGAGCACATCGTTGTACTCCGCGCAGTCGCCCGCCGTGTAGACATCGTCGAAGTTCGTCTTGAGGAACTCGTCGGCGAGGATCCCCTCGTTCACTTCGATGCCCGACCCCTCGAGGAACCTCGTGTTGATGTCGAGGCCGATCCCGACGCCGACGACGTCCGCCGGGTACTCCTGCCCCGTGCTCGAGACGACGCCCCGGACGCGGCCGTCCTTGACCTTGAGCTCGGCGGGCGCCTCTCCGTGACGCAGGTTCACGCCGCCCTCCCGCATCCCGTCCTCGACGATGCGCGCGGCCCGGGGCTCCATGTACTTGCGCGCCCAGTGCGTGCCGCGGACCAGGTAGGCCGTCTCGAGGCTCCGCGCGGTGTAGGCGCGGGCGAGGTCGATCCCCAGGAGGCCCGCGCCGATCACGACGGCGGACTTCGCGTCGGCAAGGTCCACATTCATCGCGTCGGCGTCGCGGATCGTCCACAGGTAGTGGACGCCGCGGGCCTCGGCCCCGGGCACCTTGAGAGGGGTCGGGGTGCCGCCCACCGCAAGCAGGAGCTTGTCGTACTCGAGGATCCCCTTGTCCGTGACGACCATCCGCGAGTCGGGGTGGACCCTCGTGACGCGCGTGGAGAGCTTCAGCTTGACCTGGTTCGACTTGTAGAATTTCTCGTCGATCATGAGGTCGGCGTGGGTCATGCCGCCGATGACGTACTCCTTGAGGTTGATGCGGTTGTAGAGGGCGTACTCCTCCTCGGTGACGATGACGATGTCCGAGAAGGGGTCGCCCTCGCGCAGCATCTTGGCGGCGCTGTGGCCGGCGATGCCGTCCCCGACGATGACATAGCGGTTCGTGCGCGCCAAGCCTTCTGCCGCAAACGCCTGGGGGGGCGCCTGGGGACGGGCGGCGCAAACCTGTCCTGTTTTCTTAAACATTTGGCGTTGGGGGGCGCAAAAACGCGGGGCTCTAGCGACCCTTCGGGCGGCCGGGCGGAAGGGGTGGACGAGTTCCGGGACGATCCTGGAAACTTCTTTTCCCCCTTGGACGCCCTCCGGCCTTGGGTAGGGCGCATCGAGGCGAAGGCGAGGCCGAGGACCTGGCCGTACACGTGCGGGATCAAGGACACGGACGCCTCGCTCGTGATGGTCCGGCGGGCGGCCGTGAGCCCGGACGAGCTCGCGTCGTTCGTGAGGAGCGTGGAAGAGGACCTCACGCGCCAGGGCCGGGCGAGGCAGGGCCCGCCGATGGTCGTCGTCCGCAAGACGGCGGGGGAGGCGCCAGAGGCCGCGCCTCGCTTCGAGGTGGCCGTCTGGGTGCCCGTGGCGCCCGGGACGTCCCCGCCTCAGGGGTTTGAGGCGAGGAGCCTGCCCGGAGAGCCGGTGGCCTATACGGTCCACCACGGGCGCGCGGACGGCTTGGGCGCCGCGGAGTCCGTCCTTGCGGCCTGGGTGCGGATGAAGTCGCTCGCGTTTGGCCTGGAAGTGCGCCGGGTCTACCTGAAGCGCGGCAAGAACCCGCGGAAGGACGTGACGGAGGTCCAGATTCCCCTCTCACGCTAGGCGGAAGGGCGCTCGGGCGCGGCGCCCCGCTCACCCGACACGTGGGCGCGCCTTGCCCCCTCGGCCGCGCGCCGGACGGCCGCATCGAGGCCTTCGTGAGGGTCGGGCGAGTGGACATCGACCGTGACGGCGCGCCGCAGGAAGGGGGCCTCGAGGGCGCCCGCGGCGATCGCGAAGGCCCCCTCGCGCTCGGCCCACACGCCGGCGACGATTGCGTCCTCCACGGTGGGGGCCGAGTACTCCTTGACCGGCGTGCCGGTTTCCTTGGCGATCCGGTCGCGGTCGAGGCGAGAGAGCGTCGATGGCGGGGCGACCACGGCGACGAAGCCGTTCGCGCGGCCGCCTTCGAGGGCCACGATGGCGCGGACGCAGAGGCGGACGGTGCGCAGGTTCGGCTCGTGCTCGCCGGAGAGGAGCTTGTAGATCGTGGGCTGGGGGATCCCCGAGGCCTCGGCGAACTCGACGACCGAGACCTTGAGGTCTTCCTTGAGGACCGCGCGGAGCGTCGCGGGGAACGCGTCCGCGTCGTCCATCATGGCCCTCAT
>DATEUP010000081.1:0-3099 GCA_035283065.1 Thermoplasmatota archaeon
CTTCCTTCGCCTTGCCCCTCTCCTTGTACGTCGTGACGACCATCAGCGTCACGGTGTCCTTGATCCCCACGAGGTTGGCAAGGTCGGTCACGACGAAGTCCTTGAGCATCCGGTAGTCCCTGAATTGCGCCTTGACGACGATGTCGGTCTCCCCCGTGACCAGGAAAACGTCTTCCACGCAGGCAAAGTCCGCGACCTGCGTGGCAAGTTGGTCGACCTCCTTTGTGTCGACCTTGAGGTTGATGATCGCGGTGACGGGATCCTCACCGTAATAGGTGGAGATCACGCGCTCGTAGTCGGCCCCAATCGTGTCTTCCGGATTGCGTCCTTCTTGTTCGCCCATTGGTTTGTCGCCCCCCCGAAGGGACGCCCGCGCTTTGCGCGCGCGGGTCGGTGGGGGTCAAGGTGCGGGGGAAGTGAAATAATGCTTTGGCCGCGCGTGCGGCGGTTTGAGAGGCGATCGCGCCGTCGACCAGGTCGTGCCCACCGGCCACCCGCGCCTGCCTGCCGCGGGCCAGTCCGATGGGCCGCAGGCCGCCTTGGCAGGTGCGATCCGCACCTTCCCGCCAAGCGCCCGTCGGCAGGCGAGCGCTCCCGCTTCGAAAAGAAAATGCAAGAACAGTTGACAGCGAGCTGGCCTTCCCACCAGCGCGAGCATGGCAGTACAGACCAGTACGCGGGTGGTCTTAACTTCCGGGTTCGGAAAGAGACCGGGTGAACACCACCGCTATGACCGTCAGACCGTTCTTGCAACGACGGGCAGAAGCGGCGGCAATTAAAGCCTTTCGCTCCCCGCGCGGGGGTCGGCCCTTGTGCTGGCTCCCTACGGCCTCACCCAGGCGACCTCGAGGAAGGCCGGCTCCGCGGAGCCCGTAACGGCGAGCACAAGCCGCTTACGTACCCCATGGGAAAGGCGCACGGCTCGCGCGAGCTCGGGCCATGGTGCCGAGTACTCCCGCGGGACCACCTGCACGAGGTACCGCGCATGGGTGGACCCTCCGGCCCTGTCGTAGACGCGGAAGTGCGCGCCGTACTTGAACCCCGTTTTCGGCGCCAGGCCGCGCGCCCGGAGCGCACGGTAGACCGTAAGGCGCAGGGGGAAGTCCCCCTGGTCCTTTGAGGCGAGCGCGACGAGACGCTCGTCTCCAAGGCCTTGGCCCCCGTGGGACACCGCGAGCTTGCCTTCCAAAGCAAGGTACGCGGCCTCGAGGAGGGACAGGCGGAGGAGGTGCTTCAGCGGTTTGCCAATCAGCGGCTCGGCCTCATGGAGGGCCGCCGCGCCCTCGCCGGCAACGAGGACGTGGTTGCCCGAGAGGACACCGTGGGCTTTGGGGAGCGCCGGCGCGCTCCCTCGGTGGGCCTTCAACCCCGGGGTGAAGGAATAGTGCGTGATGTCCCCCTCTTCGTCCACGACCGCCACGAGCGCCTCCTTGCCGAGGCGCTCGGCGCGCTCCACGTATTCGAGGACGGCGGCCGCGCTAAAGTCGCTGCGCTCGGAGAGCGCGATCACCCATGACTTCGAGGGAGCCTTCGCAGGGGCGCCGCGCGGCCGGACGGAGAAGTCCATGCGCGCCGCCGCGCCCTCTTCGCGGACGACGTAACCGCGCTCGCGGTAGTCGCGGTAGACGAGGTAGCGCAGTTCGAAACGCTCGTCGGTTTCGGCGCCTTCGAGCAGGATGTCCTCGAGGCGGGCGAGGCCGCCCCCTTTGCGGACCTTGAGGCGCCCGGCCTCGAGGAGGTACGCGGCCTCGGCAAGCGAGAGCCCAAGCGCGCCCCCCCGCAGCGGGGTTCCGTGACTGCCCTTCGAGTGCAACAGGGACGCGCCTCGTCCGGCCCCCACGACGACGCGAGCGCCCTCAAGGGCGCCTTCCGGGATCTCCACGGAGGGCGGCGAAGGGGAGGCCCTCAAAAGACCTTGCGCCCTCCGCACGCCCGGTGCGGACTTTATATAGCCGCCTCAAACTGGAAAGCCGGATGAAGCGCGAGGATGTCCTTGGCGAGGTGCGCCAGCTCCTCGCCCGCACGGGCTTTTTCAGCCCTGAGGCCCGCCTCTTCGCCTCACCCGTCTTCGACATCGTCGCGCGCCGCGACGCCGCGCTCGTCGTTGTCAAGTGCCTGCTCAACGGAGACGCCCTGACCCGCCAGGCCTCCGGGCAGCTGCTCCAGGTCGCCGGCATGCTGAGGGGCTCGCCCCTCGTGGTTGCCGCTCGCTCGTCGCGCGGCGCGCTCGAGGACGGCGTCGTCTACCTGCGGCACGGGACCCCGCTCGTCTCCCTGAAGACGCTGCGCGACTTCCTGCTCGAGGGCGTGCCGCCCGTGGCCTTTGCCGCGCCCGGCGGCTACTTCGTGCCCATCGACAGCGCCGCGCTTCGCCAGGCGCGCCAGAGGCGCCACCTCTCGCTCGAGGCGCTCGCTCGCGAGGCGGGCGTGACGCGCCGCGCCGTCCAGCTCTACGAGGAGGGCATGAGCGCCGCGGTCGGCGCGGCCGACCGGCTCGAGCGCTTCTTCGGCGAGTCGATCACTTTTGCCATCGACCCCTTCACGTACCAATGGGGCGAGGGCGAGCAGGGCGCCGCCGAGGCCGCTGCGCACGACGACTTCGAGACCTATGTGCTGAAGGCCCTCGAGGGGATGGGCTACAAGGTCCTGCAGGCCGCAAGGTGCCCCTTCGATGCGCTCGTCGAGAAGCCGGGCTCCCGGATCCTTTCGGGGATCGAGTCCCACCAGGCCGCGGTCCCGGCGCGCGCAAAGACGCTCGCCGCGATCGCGCGCGTCGCGGAGACGGACGCCGTGATGTTTGTCCCGCGGGAAATGAAGAGCGAGTCGATCGGCGGCACGCCCGTGGTCACGCGCCGCGAGCTCCAGCGTGCGGAAAGCGGCGACTCGATCATCGAGATCATCAAGCAGCGGCGTAGGGAAGCGTGAAGGTCGGGCGGACGAAGGGCGGGGGTGCGCCAGCCTTGGAGCGACTCGACCGCGAATTCTCGGCGTGCCGGCTCGTCCTTTTGGGGACGGTCCGCGGGCTCGTCGGGGAAGCCGGCGAGGTCAAGGCGGCCTTCGAGGCCCTCGACCCGGAGGCCATTGCGCTCCCAATCGGCC
>DATEUP010000082.1:0-4391 GCA_035283065.1 Thermoplasmatota archaeon
GAGCGCGGGGCCGCGGCGGGGGCCATCACGGGGGCCGCCGGTGCGGCCTCCGCGGCGGCCGTCGGGACCAACTCGGCCGCTGCCAGGGCCGCCCGCGCCGCGCGGCTGCGCCAGAAGTACATCGCGGCACCGCCGCCGACCGCGGCGGCGAGCAGGAGAAGCAGCCACCAGGGAAATCCGGCGACCGCCGGGGGCAGGTCGCCGGGGGGCGCCACGGGCGCCTTGCCCTCGACGAAGACGCTCTGAGTCGCATTCGCGTGGCTGGGGTCCGAGAGCGTTAGGCGCAGGGAGCCAACGCCCTCACGCGTGAAGAGGATCGAGAGGTTGTGCGTCCCCGGCGTGTACGTAACGTCGGCGAACGCGCTCACGTCCCCTTCGATCGTCCACGTCAGTTGGGATGTGAGGTCGTTCCCATCCTCCATGAACGGCGTTAGGTCGAGGTACGTGAAGTTGCCGATGGTGCCGCTCAGCCTCGGAAGCGTGCCGTTGATCGTTGGCTTGTCGTTTGGCGGGTCCATTGCGCGGAAGGCGAACGGGAAGCGCGCGGTGCCAAACGAATCGTCCAGCGTGAGGTTTCCGTAGAGCCAAGCGACGAAGCCCTGCGCGGAGGGCGTGTAGTTGTACGCGGGGGTCCAGCGCAGGACGTACACGTTCGCCCCCAGGTCCGTGACCGTGACCGACTGCGAGGGGTCATCCCAGGCAAGGAGCACGGCAACCGTGTCGTTGTCCTCGTCGAAGACTGCGAATTGGAACCAGAAGAGCTCGCCCGGGGTCGCGTCGGCGGGCAGCGCGGTGAAGTCCGGGAGCATCCCGGGGAGCGTGTTTGCCGGCAGGGAGAAGGTGAATGTGACCGGCAAGCTGAAGGCCCCTTCGGCGTCCTGCACGCGCACCGTGTAGTTCGCACGCCCGTGGAGGCCCTGAGGGGGCGTGATCGTGAGGAGCCCCGAGGGAGAGACCGAGAGCCACGCCGGACCCGTCACGAGGGAGTACGTGAACCCCAGGTCGTTGTCCGGGTCGGCGGCGCCAAACTGGTAGGTCACGGGCCCGCCGCTTTGCGACCCCGTCGGCGGCGTCCCGGTGAGAGTCGGCGGGTCATTGACCTTGTTGATCCGCACGCGCACGTCGTTGAAGCGCACGGAGGTCCCGTCCGAGACCCGCAGCGTGAGCGTCACGTCGACAATCCCTTCCCCGAATAGCATCTCGAGGACCGACCCATTGAACGTCGCGTTGGGCGAGACGACGGAGAAGGCCAGCGTGGCCGTCGCGTTGTCCGGGTCCGTGATGTAAGGGGCGACGTCGAAGGAACCCATGACGTCCTCTGTGAGGTCGCGGATCTCGAAGAGCGACCAAAGGGGCGGGTCGTTGGCCGGCTGGACCTCGAGGACCGAAGTGTCCGTGGTGGCGCTGTTGCCGTCGTCGACCGTGACGCTGAAGGGGACGGCGCCCGGGTCCGTCCGCGTGAGGGTGATGTTGAAGCGGCTCACCGTGGCGCCCGTGAGGTTCGTCGTGACCGTGATCGAGTCGAAGGGTGTGTCCTCGTCGGCAAGTGCGGGCGCGATATCGAGGACGATCGGCGCGTCCTCGATTCCTTGGTAGAGGGGGTCGAGCGTGAGGACGGGTGGGTCGTCGACCGGCGCCACGGTGATGGTCGTCGTGCCGTTCATCCCGTGCTCGCCGTCGAAGACGCGGACGTTCACGGGGAAGGACCCGGGAAGCGTGTAGCGGAACGTGATGACGGCGCCCGTTACGGCCGCGCCCAGCGCGTCCGTGGACAGCGTGAGGTTTGCGACCGGCGTGTCCTGGTCCGCGATGGCCGAGAGGAAGTCGATGGGCGAGTCCGCGTCCTCGGTCGCCGGGTAGCTCGCGGAGAGCGTGATCGTGGGCCCGTCGTTCACCGGCGTGACCGCCACGGCGAAGCTGAATGGCGTCTTGTCGAAGCCGTCGAAGATCGACCCGCTTACCGTGTCGGAAAGCACGCCGTTCGGGTAGAGGAGCGTGAGGTTCGAGCCGTTGAGGCTCCCGAATGCCGACGAGGCGTTGTACTTGAGCGCGTCGGCCGGGTCGAGGTCCGCGCCGTAGGCGGCAAGGTCTACGACGAGCGGGATGTCCTCGGTCGCATTCACCACCGCGGGCCCCGACCAGAGCGGCGGGCGGTTGAGCACGACCGCGCGGACGGTGGGGCCGCCGAACCAGCCCGTGACCTGGACCTTCGCGCGGCCGAGCGGCGCCGCGGTGGGCACAGTCACGTTCTCGAGGAAGCGCCCCTGGTTGTTCGTGAGGAAGCCGACGCGTGCGAACGGGGAGCCGTCCGAGAGCTGGCCGCTGAATCGGCCGCCGGCCGCGGCAAAAGGCGTCGCGTTGAGCTGGGCGACGTGGATGCCGGTAGTAAGCGAGTAGACGGTCATTAGGAGAGAGCCGTTCCCGCGGTCGATGAGGGGGCCCGCGCGGATGTCGCCCGACCAGCTGGGAAGCTCAAGCTGCGAAGCGTTCCACGTGAGGCCGTCGGGCGAGGTCTGGGAGGAGACGGAGGTGTCGCCCCAGTACATCTTGAAGGAACCGTCCGCGAGCTGGTAAACCGCGCGGGGGTTGTTAGCGCTCAGGGCCGATTCATAGCTCCAGGCGTCGCCATCGGTGGATAGCGCGCTCACGAGCCCGCTGTTGGACCAGAGGTACATGCGCAGTTCGCCCCCCAACGTGGGCGCGACCGCCCATACGGCGGGCGAGGTTACCCCGAAATTCGCGAGGACGTCCGTCTCGTCCGCCCAGGTGAGGCCCTCATCGCTCGAGACGGCCGAGGATGTGTGGACCCCCTGCCCGCCGCAAGGCAGGACGAGCGGGTCGCTCCCGCTGTAGTACATCCTAAGGTCGCCGTTGAGCAGTCGGACAATGGCCAGGTTGTAAAGCGCGTAGCCGCCACCGCAGCGCTCGAAGCGAACGCCCGACTCCCACGCCCACCGCACGCCGTCGGGTGAGATCGCCGAGTCGACGCCGTGGCGGTTCGTGAGCATCACGGCCGTCGTCTCGAAGTTGCAGAACATCCTGTACGAGCCGTTGTCGAGACGGACCGCGTTCTGGCAGTTGGCCGCGTAGCGGTTCGGCGCCACGGCCGCCGTCGTGTTCGCCGTCCAGTTCGTCGAGTCGAGCAGGCTGCGGTTCCCGACCGTGCCCCCGACGGAGAGGTTCTCGCCGCGGGCGAGCGCGGGCGGGCTCGAGGTCGCATTCACGAAGAGCCCGCTCTCGGGCGAGCCCCGCGTCCAGAGCGTGACCTCGACGTTCGAGATCGCCACGATCCCCCCGCCGCCGTGGAGGAGGAAGAGGCGCGCGCCGGGGAAGTGCGAGTCGCCCACCCACTGCCGGGGCTCGGCGCGGTGGACCGCGACCGCGGGCTGGTCGTCGAGCGGGACGAGGACGGAAACGTTCTGCGCGCCCGATAGGACGCCGTTGCCCGTGTAGAGGCCCGTCGCGTTCAGCCATAGCGACTTCGTCTGGACCTGGCGCACGGTCGGGAAGGTGGCCAGGCCGAGGCCCGCCGCCGCGACCGTGAGGTTGAGCCGCGCGGACGTGGCGTTCGGGAATGTCACCGCCACGGACGCATCCGACCGGGGGGAGACGAAGCCGATCGCGGAAGGCAAGCCGAAGAAGGCCCGCGCCGGCAGCTGGGGCGCGGCAAGCGACACGGCGCGCGACGTGTTCGATTCGAGGGTGAAGACGTCCGCCCGCCCGGCAAGGACGAGCACGACCATGACCCAGTCGCGGTCCGCGGCGAACGACGGCGCGGGGTTCCACGTCCCGTTGAAGACCACGCTCACGGTCCCGACCTGGTTCACGGTGATGTTGGGGAGGGCCGAGATGTCGACGGAATCCCCGGCGGTCGACAAGTCGACGACGCCGTGGGTGAACGCCGAGGGGCCGTAGGGCGACCAGTTGCGCGCAGCGCCGAAGTTGAAAGACTGCGGCGAGGGCGCCGCCGCGTAGGGCGGCTCCGTTTGAGCCGCCAAGCTCGCTTCGGGGAAAGCCGCGGGTGCCTCCCGCGGGGAGATGGAGAAGGCCCCTTGAAGGCCGGCGCCAAGGGCCGGGAGCGCGGGGCCGGCTGCCCCCAAGAGGGTGCTTGCCGCGAGGAGAACGGCCAGAGAGGCGCGGCGCATTCCACGTTGGGAAGTGCGCTTTGGCAGACTCATGGCAAAGGCCCCAATGGATGCCGCACGCGTTTGAGCCTTGGGCCGTTATTTAAGGGGTAGGCCCCTGCTCCCCGCTTGCGGCACGGTTCCCTTTCGCCGCTCCCGCGCCGGAGCGCGCCTCCCCCCGCAAAAAGGTTGCCCGGGCGAAAGGGCCAAGAGCGCCCCTCCTCATTGCCCCTCGTGCCTGACCGTGCCCTCGAGGCCTTCCGCCTT
>DATEUP010000083.1:0-2521 GCA_035283065.1 Thermoplasmatota archaeon
CGGCGGGGGGCCCCCAAGCCCTTCCGCGAATACAAAGGCCTTGCCCGGGCGCCCGGCCCGGCCTCCCCCTCGCGCGAGCCATTAAAGCCGAACCCCATGCCCCCCAAGGCGCCATGAAGATCAACGTGGTCGGCGGCGGCGCGGGCGGCCTCTACTTCAGCATCCTCATGAAGAAAGCCGACCCCAGCCACGAGATCACGGTCTTCGAGCGCAACCGCGCCGACGACACGTTCGGGTTTGGAGTCGTCTTCTCCGACGCGGCGCTCGACTCCGTGCAGGCGGCCGACCCGGAGGTCCACAAGGAGATTACGCACCACTTCTACCACTGGGACGACATCGAGATCTTCTACGGGGGGCAGGTCCTCCGGTCGAGCGGGCACGGGTTTTCCGGGATCGAGCGCAAGAAGCTCCTCGAGATCCTCCAGGGCCGCGCAGCCGCGCTCGGGGTCGGGCAGGTCTTCTCGCGCGACATCATCGACCTTGACCCCTACCTCGACGCCGACCTCGTCGTGGGCGCCGACGGCGCAAACAGCACCGTGCGCGAGCGCTTCAAGGAGGCCTTCCAGCCCGCCATCGACTGGCGCCCCAACAAGTTCGTCTGGCTCGGCACGACCTTTCCCTTCAAGGCGTTCACATTCCATTTCCGGAGGAACGAGCACGGCCTCTGGCGCGTCCACGCCTACCGCTACAACGAGAGCCACTCGACCTTCATCGTTGAGGCCACCGAGGAGACCTGGAAGCGGTCGGGCCTTTCCCCCAACGACGAGGACGCCACAATCGCCTTCTGCGAGGACCTCTTCAAGGAGGAACTTGAGGGCCACAAGCTCCTCAAGAACCGGTCGCTGTGGCGCAACTTCCCGATTATCCGGAACGCCAAGTGGCACCACGAGAACGTCGTGCTCCTCGGGGACTCGGCGCACACCGCCCACTTCTCGATCGGCTCGGGCACGAGGCTCGCCTTCGAGGACGCGATTGCCCTTCGCGACGCGCTGCGGAAGTCGAAGGACGTGCGGGAGGCGGCCGTCGCGTATGAGCTTGCGCGCAAGCCCGTCGTTGAGAGCTTCCAGCGTGCGGCGCATGTTTCTCTGACCTGGTTCGAGGACACCGAACGGTACTTCACGCTCGACCCGATCCAGTTCGGGTTCAGCCTGCTCACACGGTCATTCCGCGTCACTCACGACGAGCTCACCCGGCGAGACCCGGCGTACGCCAAGGCCGTCAACCAGTGGTTTGCGGCCAAGGCCTCCGCGCAGTCCGGCGTGAGCGTGCTGCTCGACCCGCCGCCCCCGCCGCTCTTCACGCCCTTGCGTCTGCGCGGGATGCTCCTCGAGAACCGGGCCGTCGTCTCCCCGATGTGCCAGTACCTCGCGACGGACGGCCTCGTGAACGACTGGCACCTCGTGCACTTGGGGAGCCGCGCCATAGGCGGTGCCGGCCTCGTGTTTGGCGAAATGACGGATGTGAGCGAGGAGGGGCGGATCTCGCCGGGTTGTGCCGGGATGTACCGGCCCGAACACATCCTCGCGTGGAAACGGATCGTCGACTTCATCCACACGCACTCGAAGGCCAAGGTCGGGATTCAGCTTGGCCACGCGGGGCGGAAGGGCTCCACGAAGCTCGCGTGGAAGGGGATGGACGAGCCGCTCGACGAGGATGGCTGGCCGGTCCTCGCGCCGTCGCCGATCCCCTGGACGGAGAAGAACCCCGTGCCAAAGGAGATGACGCGCGCCGACATGGAAAAGGTGCGCGACGACCACGTCCGCGCTGCGGGGATGGCCGAGCAGGCGGGCTTCGACATCCTTGAGCTCCACTTCGCGCACGGCTACCTCCTCTCGACATTCCTTTCGCCCCTCACAAACCAGCGGAAGGACGAGTACGGTGGCTCGCTCGCCAACCGGCTTCGCTTCCCCCTCGAGGTCTTCGACGGCGTGCGCGAACTCTGGCCGCCGGACAAGCCCATTTCCGTGCGCATCTCGGCCACGGACTGGGCGGCAGGCGGCAACCAGGCGGCCGACGCGGTGGACATTGCGAAGGCCTTCAAGGCGCACGGGTGCGACATCATCGATGTTTCGGCGGGCCAAGTCGTGAAGTTCGGGAAGCCGATCTACGGGAGGCAGTTCCAGACGCCTTTCGCTGAGCGCGTGAGGATCGAGGCCGACCTCCCCACGATGGCCGTCGGCAACATCTCGTCTTACGCGGATGTCAACACGATCCTCGCGGCTGGCCGCGCTGACCTCTGCGTCCTGGCGCGGATGCACCTTTGGGACCCCTACTGGACGAGGCACGCGGCCTACGAGCTCGGGTGGAAGGCCGATTGGCCTGACCCTTACGAGAGCCTCAGGAAGTTCACGCCGAGGTTCAAGTGAAGGGTCCTGGCGTGATGCGCGCGGGAAGCTCGCCCTGACCCTACTGTACGACCGGAAAGGCTACCTGGCGCCTGGCGCCCCCCAATCGCGGGAGAGCATGCATGACCCGAATGTGGCGGGAACCGGCCCAGGAACGCCTTCGAGTTCCCTGAGAA
>DATEUP010000084.1:0-16200 GCA_035283065.1 Thermoplasmatota archaeon
TTTTCGTACTTGCGCACCTCTTCGGTGCGCTCGATCCCGATCGCGAAGAGCGCGCCGGCGGCGAGCAGGAGCGACCCCAGGGCGACCATCGGCCCGTCGAGCGTCGGGGCCGGTGCGCCCGTGCCCCCGGTCGAGGGCGCCTCGAGCAGCAAGTCGACCCAGATCAGCGAGACGCTCTTCCTCGACCCGCGGTTGTCCCTCGCGCCGTCCCAGACCGCAACGTTGAGCGCGGACTTCGTCCCGGGCACGAGCGCGGGCGCGGTCGCCGGCAGCGCGCGGCGGAACACGACCCGAGTGAATTCGCCGGAGCGCGCCGACTTGACATCCACGCCGCTGTCGCCCACGCGCGTCGCGCTCCCGAAGCCTTCGGCCACGAGCACGTCGACCTTCTCGGGGGCGGCCGGCTTGTCTCCGAACTGCGCGTTTAGCGTGTCGTTCGTCGGGTGGTGGAAGTCCGTGTAGTCCGGGTAAAGGGCCATCCGGTCCGCATACGCGGCGGGGAAATCCTCCCAGTCCGCCTTCCACTGCCAGATGAGCACCGGCGCGCCCACGTGCCCCATCATCGAGGAGGGCAGCGGGTCCACAGCCACCGGGAACATCACGGCCGCCGCGTCGCGGAAGCGCTTCACGGCCACGACCCTCTCGTCCGTCGGGTTCGACCAGGTCAGGCGCACGGCGAACACGTCCGTGCTGTGGAGCGCCCGCACCTCGACCTGGGTCACCGAGCCCCCGCCCTGGGGCGCCTGGATGTTCTGCGCCTGCAAGGGGATGTTCGTCGGGGCCGCCCCCGCCCACGCCTCGTCTTCCGGGTCGAGCGGCACCTGCGCGACTTTCTTCGCCGTCACTTGCGGAGTCAAGGGTCCTACGGGCATCTCCACTCACCTCATGTGATCGACCGGCGCTCCACCTGAAGCGCGGCGTCGTAGGCCGCGCGCAGGTGCACGGGCTCCTTGAGCGGCACGCGCACGACCTCGGCGCCCGACGCGTTGTAGCCGACCGCCTCGTCGCCGATCAGCTTGAACGAGTTCATGATCCGGTCCGTCGAGCCGAAGAGCTCGATGAGCCCGACGACCTCCGGGTCGCTCCACGCGGCCTTGTAGTTGGCGACCGCCTCCTGCGCCCTCGGGCCGAAGATCTGCTCGAGGTACGGGAGCGGCACGTGGATCGGGGGGACGTAGTAGATGTTCGCCTCGAGCCCGAACTGCGGGTAGAGCGGCAGCGCGAGGTGCTTCTCGTGCACGAGAAAGTCGAGCGGGTTGTCCGGAACCGACGCCTCCGGTGTGTGGAGGAACCCCATCATCCGGATTTTGCCGATGCAGTTCTGCACGCAGAACGTCTGCAGCCCCCGCTCCACGAGCGGGTAGCAGCCGATGCACTTCTCCGAGATCCCCGAGGTCGAGCGGAAGAAGGACTTCTTGTAGGGGCAGCCGCGCACACACTCGCGGTACCCGCGGCAGCGCCCCTGGTCGATGAGCACAATCCCGTCTTCCGGGCGCTTGTAGACCGACCCCCTCGGGCAGGACGCGAGGCACGAAGGGTACGTGCAGTGGTTGCAGATCCTCGGCAGGTAGAACATCCAGGGCGTGTGCGGCATAATCACCTTGAGGCCCTTCTCGACCTGGCCGAAGACCTCGTCCTCCCCGATGTTCGGGCTCGTGTAGTCCGGGTCGTCGGGCTGGATCCCCACGGAGCGCTCGCCTGCGGGCGCCGCCTCGAAGATCGTCTTGCCGCGGTACGTCGTCCCGTTCCACTGTTGGGGGCCGAGGACCTCGAGGAGCTTCGAGTCCCACGCCTGCGGGTAGCCGCCGTAGGGCTTCGTCTCGACATTGTTCCAGAACATGTACTCCTGGCCCCGCCCGCTCGTCCAGGCGTTCTTGCACGCCATCGTGCAGGTCTGGCACGCGATGCACTTGTTCGTGTCGAAGACCATCGCGAACTGCTTCGAGGGCCTCGCCTGCGGGTACCAGTAGCTCATGTCTCGCCCGATCTGCCAGTTGTATACGGTCGCCATCGCTCACACCTTCTCGACGAACTCGCCGCGCAGGAACTGCAGGAACGCCGCCGTCTCGTAGCCCGGCCGGTACCCCAGGCGCGCGGGGCGCCACAGGCCCCCCGCGGGGTCGCCGTCCTCGGCGCGCGTGAGCTTCACGAAGGACTCCTTCGGCGCGCCCGTCACCGTGTTCACGTCCATCTCGTACCCTTCGCCCACGGTCTGGCCGAAGTAGGTCTTCCTCGCCACGGAGTCCGTGGACATCGTCGGCCGCAGCCACGCGCGCGTCGCGCTCTGGTGGCTGCCGTAGCGGAACATCGCCTGGTAGTTCGTGCGCGGGTTGCGGGCGAGCTTGTCGGGGTTCGTCTCGTGGCCCTCGACGGATCCGTAGGTGGCCCCGTACATGTGGAACCACGAGCGCGCGACTCCGGGCAACAGCCCCGGGTAGTAGCGCGCGCGCAGCTTGCAGCGGGCCACCTTGTACTCGGTCGAGGCGGCCGTCCATCCGCGGTAGGGCCGGTCCTGCGGGTCCCCGTCGAGCCAGATGTAGTCCCCGTCTTCGATACCGAGGGCGCGGGCGTCCGCGGGGTTGAGGTCCACATACCCTTCACCGACCCAGGGCATCCGCTTGTCGTGGCGGTAGATGTCGCCGAAGGGCCCGAACCAGAGCGCGACCATGTCGAGGTCGATCGGCGTCGTGTGCGCCCCATGCCGGTACTTCGGCGTGATGAAGACGTGCGTGAAGGACTGCGCCTTAAGCGGGTGCGCAGTGGACGCAAGCGCGTCGGGCGCAACCACGCGGTTCCGCACCTGCCGGTCTTCGGCCGACAGGTCGCTCCACGCCTTGCCGTAGGCCGTCGGCGCCTCGGGCTGGATGAAGGCGTGCGCCCGCGCGACGATCACGTTCGGCTCGTAGGGCGTCCCGTCGACGGGCTCGCGGTGGACGGGCAGGTTCTCGCCGTAGTTCAGGAACTCGGGCTCCTCGCGGTAAAACTCGAGGCGCCCGGTCTTCGTGTACCAGGGGAGGTTGTCGTGGATCTGCTCGTAGCCGAGCGACTTCGGGGTCGTGCGCGTCATGAGGAGCGCGGGGATCCCCTGCTTCGCGTTCTCGTGGAGCGTGTCGAAGTCGTAGCCCTTCAGCGTCGACGAGTTGTCGATGATCCGCTGGAGGTAGACGTCGACCCGCCCGTCGTGGACGAACTTCCACATGTCGACAAAGCGCATGTCGCCCGTGAGTTCCGCGAGCTTGCGGCAGACCCCCGCGTAGACCTCGATGTCGCCCTTCGTGTCGTGCTGGCGCGCAAGCGGGGTCGCCGGGTAGAGCTGGAAGAAGGGGTTCGAGACCGCCGCCGTGAAGTCCGGGATCTTGAACTCGGCCCACGAGTCCACGCCAAACACGATGTCCGCGTACTCGCAGGAGCCGGTCCACCACCACTCGTTGACCATCACGCACTCGATCCGCTTGAACGTGTTCATGACCACTTCGTAGTGCCACTTGGCGTTGCCGATCAGCGAGTTCGAGTTCGAGACGTGGATCGACTTCGTGGGCGTGGGCATGTGCGTCGTGCCCGTGAACATCTTCGTGCCGACCTTGAGCGGCCGGTCACCGTAGTTGTAGTAGTGCGCCGATTCCTCCTTGTAGTACTTCTTGACCCTCACCGTCTGCGTGAGGGGGTCCGTGAGGAGGTTGAAGGGGTCTTCGGCGGCGTAGGTCGGCAGCCCGTTGAAGAACGCGCCGCGGTAGTTGCCGGCGTAGGAGCCGATGTTCCCGGTCGTCAGGCCGATGTTGGCCGTAAGGCAAGCAATGAGGTAGACCGCGCGGTCTTTGAGGTCGTTGTTGAAGAAGTGGTTCGGGCCCATCCCGGTGATGTAGAACGTCTTGCCCTTGTGGAGAGCGAGCTCCGCGGCCATCGCCTCAACCGTGGCAGCCGTCGCGCCGGTGATCGCCTCGACGTCGGCGGGCGCGTAGGAGTTCGCGAGGTGCTCCGCGAGCACCGCGAAGAGCGGCCGGACGTCTGCCGTGCCGCCGGCCACGAGGCTTACCGTGAAGGTCCCCGCAAGCGCCGGGTCGAGGCCCTTTGAAGCGAAGTCCGCGCCGACCTCGTCGCGCGAGACCGCGGCGGGTGCGCCCCCCGTGAGGTCCCAGACGCAGTAGTCGCCCCACTTCGTTCGCAGGGCCTGCGGCAGCCACTGCTCCCGGTGCTCGCCGGGCTTCGGGACCGTGTCCGTCGGCGCGTAGACGCGCGTCTTCGTGAGGGCGGCGTCCGTGTAGCCCGGGACCACCTCGGAGGCGCGCAGGAGCTGCCGCGTGTCCGTGCGAACGAGGAGCGGCAGGTCCGTGAAGTTCTTGACAAAGGCCGCGTCGTACGTGTTGTCGCGGACCATGATGTTCGCGACCCCCAGCGCAAGCGCGGTGTCCGTCCCCGGGCGGATGAGCACGACCTCGTCGGCCTTGTTGGCGGTCGCCTGGTATTCGCAGGCGATCACGATGACCTTCGTGCCCTTGAGCCGCGCTTCGGTGAGCCAGTGGCTGTCGGGCATCTTCGTGACGATCCAGTTCATCCCCCAGAGGGTGACGACCTCGGAGTTCTCGACGAGCGCGAGGTCGAAGTCGATCGTCTGCTGGCCCGTCACGAGCGTGTGGCCCGGCGGCAAGTCCGTGTGCCACGCGTAGTTGTCCCATCCGCGGCCTCCGTAGGCCGCCGCCGGCAGGACGCCGCGCACGTTCGCGTCAAGGAGCGCCATGGCGTTCGCGTACCGGTACATCCCGATGATGCGGGTCGCGCCGAGGAAGGGCATCCCGCCGCGAAACTTGAGTGCCTGCGTGCCCGCCTCGTGCATCGCGTCGAGCATTTCCGGCTCGTAGCCTTGCTGCGCGAGGAGCGCCCTCCCTCCGGACCCCTGGTAGGTCTCGGCGAGGTTCTTGAGCGCCTTGGCCGCGTACGTGTAGGCGTCGTCCCACGAGAGGGCGACGAAGGGCTCCTGGCCTCGCTTCAGGTAGGAAGGGTCTGGCAGCCCGTCGCTTTGGCGTGGGAACCCGTCGTCGACCCACCTCTTGAACCCCTGGCGGATCATGGGCCTTGTGACCCTTCGGTTGCCGTGGACGCGGCGCATGAGCGAGAGGCCCTTCTTGCAGCAGCGCGGGTCCCAGCGGGCTGTCGACTGGTTGCCGTAGATGTCCGTGGCCTTCCCGTACCCGTAGGACGGCCCGATCCGGACGATGACGCCGTTCTTGACGAAGGCGCGGAGCAGGCAGTTGTGCGTGTCGTTCGGCGCGCAGAGGAAGTGGAACTGCGAGTCGGGCGCCTCGAGGTTCCGGTACGTCGCCTCCCAGTCGCGCTGCGGGTACGAGGCGAGCGGGTTCGTGATGACGACGGCCGTAAGGGCGGAGAGCGCAGGCCCGCCCTCGAGCGCGAGCACGGCCCCGGGGCTGAGGAGCCTGGACCCGACGGCAAAGGCCGCGGCCCCCACGGCCGCGTGCTGGATGAACTCCCTTCGCTCTTTCGAGAACCCTTCGTCGACCATGCCCATCCACGCCTCCGGTCTTGTCCCGCGGCGCCTTCAATTCAATGATCGTACGGCGCCTCGGGTTTGCGGCGGCGAAGGACAACCGCAAATCCGGCCCTGACCGTTTCGTACATACCGTATGAGTTTTGGCGGGGCGGCCAGGGGAAGCGGGGGTCGAGCAAGGGGGGTCCTTCACCGGGCCAGCGGCCCTTCGTGGCCGCGTAAAGGAAAGCACCAAAGGCTTATCCCGGCCCCCGAAACGTCGTTCTACCATACCTCAGGAGCGGGTAACATGGCGTTTGCGGGAATGGAATGGGTGCTCGTGCTCGTGGTTGTGGTCGTCCTCTTCTTCGGCGGGGCCAAGGTGATCCCGAAGTTTGCCCAGAGCATTGGGCGCGCGAAGGGCGAGTACGAACGGGGGAAGCTCGAGGTCGAGCGCGAGCTTGCTGCCGAAAGGGCCAAGGCGCCCTCGATCGACAGTTGCGTGAAGTGCGGCTCGAAGCTCACGGCGGACGACGTGAAGTGCCTGAACTGCGGGAGCGTCCGCGAAAGGCCCATGGCGCCCTCCGGCGTCGGTGTCGCCGCGCGCTAGGGGCGTTCCTGCGCGCCCGTCAGGCCGCGACCTTGCTGCGGGGGCCCCAGGGCGCGTCGGCCGGGCTTGCCTCCACGATGCGGACCTCGACCCAAACGTCGTCGCGCCACATGTAGTCCGAAACGAGGGCCTGGACCTTGGGGCGCAGCTCCTCGGGGTCGCCCGATGCCACGACGTGGACCTCGATATCGGTCCCGGGGAACCACGCGTCCGCGCGCCCGGTGCGCACGACCTTCACCGACTGCACGTCTGCAGGGAAGCGCTGGCGGAGGTCCGCGGCGAAAGACTCGGCTACCTCAAGGGTTGCGGGGAAGCACATGGATCCGGCATGCTGGCGGGGGGGTGAAATATAGGTTCCCTTTGCCGCACGTATCAGGGCGGGGGCCCCTCCTGGTTCTCCAGGTCGTCGGGGGCTGCAGGCGGCGGCACGCGCGCCGCTCGCCTCGCGACCTCGAGATCCGAGAAGCGGTGCGTCATGAACGCGACGGCGGCGACCGCGGCGCCGCCTGAAAGCGCGAGGTAGGGCAGCAAGTCCGTGCCTGGCTTGCTGCAGGCACCCGTCGGGTCGCCGGAGACCTCGAAGGCCACCACGGTGAACGAGCGTGCGTTGTTCCACAAAGCGAAGTCCTCGGACGTGTTGTCGACAAGGGATACCCCGAGAGCGGAGGTGTAGGAGATGCTCGTGAAGCACGGCCCGCTGTCGTCCTTGAAGCCGCCGAAGGGCCCGGGGAGAAAATCGACCGAGAAATTCGCGGATGCACCGGGCGCAAGCGCCGGCACCTCGACGGCCCGCAAGGACCGGGACTCGAGGGGCGCCCACGAGTCCGGCGCAAGGGCGGTCAACGTGAGGTTGAAGCGCACGGGTGGGCTCCGGCCCACACCCCGGTTTTCGACCCGCAGGAGCACGGCCTGTGAATCGTTGATCTCGACATAGTACGCGCGCCTCAGGGGCGGCCCCTCGAGCCCCTTTCCAAAGAGGGTGAAGGACTGGACGGCGAGGTCAAAGGAGCCCAACAAGGCCACCGTGACGTTCACGCGGTGCGCGGCCAGGGGCGCCGCGCTATTATTCGCGCCGACGCCCGGCGCGACTGCCGTGTAGGTCAGGGGCAGGCTCGGCGTGCGGCTTGCCAGGGTCACCTCGGAGGGCGCGGCGGCGTAGTCGAACCACTTGAGGCGCACCGCGGCCGTCCTGTTCGGCGCGGTGAACACCGTGAAATGCTCGCCCCAGGGCCCCGTGCCGTTCACGTTTCCCGCTTGGGGGACGCCTCCGGAGTCGAGGAGGAAAAAGCGCACCGTCGCGAACCCCGTGACCTGGGGCGCGCCGACCGTGCGGAGCGTCGCCCACCGCGTCGTGTCGAGCACGGCGCTGCCGGGCGCCTCGACGGCGATGTCGGCTTCGATCCCGTCGGCCCGGAGGAAGTCGCAGTCGCCCGCTCGCAGCGTTCCGCCGCGGACCCGGATCACGAACTGCGCGTTGGATTCGACTTGGCAGCCCGTCAGGTCGATCTCCGCGGCAATGGCCTCGAGGGCCGAGGCCACCGAGGCGTCTTGAGACAAGCGCATCGTGCAGGCCTCCGCGACGAGGACCGCCTGGTCGGCCACGATCCGGTCCTGGGGGCCCTCCGCGAGAAGGGCCGAGCCTTTGAACTCGAAGCGCGCGCGCGGCTCCAGCCAAAGCGTGCGCGGCCCGGTGGCAACCGCGGGGAAGGCGAGCGTCACGTTGTCCATCGTGAGCGCCGCGTCCGGCCCGACGGTCAGGTTTCCGGAGACCTCGATTGTCCGGTTTGCGTGGGCCACGACGTCTGCAGGCTCAAGCGTCCAGTCCCCCCGCGCGCGCCAGACCCCGTCGGGCTCCAGCGCAGGCGCCCCGGTCTCCGCCCGAGCCGCCCCGGCAAGCGCGGTGGCCCCCGCGAGCGCAGCCAGGACCAAGGCCGCGAAAACGGCGAGCCGCATCGCTCGTTTCATGCCGCCTTAAGCCCCCTTGGGTGCGGCCGCGTTTACCGCGCCCGGCCTTAAACTTCTCCACCGCGCGAGGGCCGCGCTTCGCACGAAAGCGCGGCGAAAGGATGATTTGACGACATCCGGCTCAAGGCGACTCCCCGGGGGGGCTGGGGCCCATGGCGCAACGACCTGACGCGACGCGGCCCCGCAGCCTCTTCATCGCGTGCCTCCAGCGCTCCGTCGAAAACTACTCGCTGCGCCGCTTCCAGGAGGCGGCTTTCGCGCGCGGGCACATCCTCGTCCAGCTCAACCCCCTCAACTGCAACCTCGTCCTTAGCGGGGGGGCCCCCCGGGTCTTCCACGAGCGCAAGGGGTACCTCGAGGGCCTCGACGCCGTCCTCGTCCGCCGCGGGAGCGGGATCACCGACGAGGAGCTCGCGCTCATCGACCACCTCGAGGGGGCCGGGTTCCTCACGGTCAACTCCCACGCGTCGATCGCCCGCGCGCGCGACAAGATCCTCGCTTCGAGGCTGCTCGCCACCCACGGGATCCCCGTGCCGAAGACCGTGCTCATCAAGACGCGCGCAGGCCTCGAGGAAGCGTTCCGGCTCATCGGGCGGCCCCCCTTCATCCTGAAGCCCACGAGGGGCACGCACGGCGTGGGCGTGATGCTTGCCGAGTCCCGCACGTCGGCCGAGTCGATCTTCGACGCATTCGGCGTGAACTCCGAGGGGCTCCTCATCCAAGAGTTCATCCGGGAGGCGCGCGGGACGGACCTGCGCGTCGTGGTCGTCGACGGCCGCGTGGTCTCCGCGATGCGACGGCGCGCTCCGCGCGGGGAGTTCCGGGCGAACATCCACCGGCAGGGGGTCGGTGAGCGCGTGCGCCTCTCGCCGCGCGCCCGGGACCTTGCAGTGCGCTCGGCGCAGGTCGCCGGCCTCGAGGTCGCCGGCGTCGACCTCATCGAATCGCGCCGCGGGCCCCTCGTCGTCGAGCTCAACACGTCGCCGGGCTTCGAAGGGCTCGAGCGCGCGACGGGCGACGACGTGGCCGCGGCCATCATCGCCCATGTCGAGAAGCGCGCGCTTGCGGCGCGCCAAGCGCCCCCGGGCCGGCACGCCCCCCCCTTTGCGGAGATCGCGGAAGATTGGCCGTGGGGGGGCGGGGGCGGCGAGGAGCGCGAGGTCTGATCGCCTCGCCTCCTTTCTTGCGGCAGGCGACTCCCTCCCCGACACGTTCAAGTAACCACCTAAGGAGCCGGCCCCGTTGAACCCCCCGCCGCCGACCAAGGAAGCCCGCCTCGAGGAGCTTCGAGGGAACCTGCTCGACTCGAGCGAGCAGATGCAGAACGCGAAGGGCAAGGCGTCCCGCGCCAAGGCGGAGTTTGCAAGGGCCCGCGGGCCCGACGGCCGCCGGCGCGCCCGCCGGGCTCTGGTCTCGGCCCTCGGCGACCTTCGCTCCGCGACCCTTGCGCAGGAGGTTGCGCGCGCGGCCCTGCGGCGCGATCTCTCCCACGCCGGGCGCGCGGCCTTCGACGACCTCCTTGAGCGGTTCGACCGCACGATGGAGCACTACGGCGAGGTGAGCCGCCTCTTCGAAGAGCACTCGGCGGCCTACGACAGCGCGCGGGCGCGATACCGCGAGGAGCGCGAGTGGGTCGGACGCCAGTCCCGAATCCCCCACCGTTTCGATGTCTTCCTGAGCGACCTTGAGGAGGCCCTCACCCTGCGCGACAAGGCGCTCACCGACGCGCACCGCGCCCACCGGCGCACGCTCGAGATCCTCTCGAAGGCGTTTGCCGCCTCCGACGAGCACCAGCGCCGGCCCACGCCCTCGAACAAGATCCGCCGCGACGAGGCGCTTGCCCGCGCGCGCTCGACCTTCGCCGACGCCGAGCGTCAGACCCAAGGGCTTGCCCGCGCGCTGTCGCGGTGGTTCGAGGCCGACAAAACCTTCACGCTCGGGATCTCCGCCCTCGAAGCCTCCCGGGGGTTTGCCGAGGTCCAGCGGCTCCAGCTCTTCGCGCTCCAGATGCTGCGCGCAAACGCCCGCCTCTCGCTTGCGTCGATCGTGACGGACGAGGCCCTCTCGCAGGTCACCGATGTCCTTGCGGAGGTGCGGGGCCTCAAGTGACCCAGGAACCTCCCGCAAGGCTCGGCGAAGGCCGCTGCCCCCGCTTTGGGCCCACCCATTAGCTTCTTATTCGAGGCGCCGCAGTTCCATCGAGGCGAAGATGGCTGGCTCGAAGACCCGGCAGCGCACAAGTGCCGGCGTCCGCGCCGCCCGGAACCGCCGCAAGCGAATCCTCCAACTTGCCGCCGTGCTCATCTCGGTCGGGGCGGCGGTGGCGCTCCTGTCCCTATCCACGCGAGGCACGGTGAACGCCTCCCTCCACCAACACCCCCACCTCGAAATCTACATTCAGGGAAGCGCGGTGGCGATCCCCACCGACATCGGCATCGACCCGAGCCTCTGGCACGACCACTCGATGGACGAATACCGCCAGATGGAGACCATGTCGCCGATCCACACGCACGACGCCGGCGGGACCATCCACCTCGAGATGGGCAAGTGGCACCCTTGCACCCTGGGCGACTTTTTCGATGTGTGGGGCCAGCCGTTCGGCCCCGGAGAGGCGCTTTCATACAGGGGCCCCGTGTCGCTCACCGTGGATGGGAAACCGAACAGCAACTACCGTGACCTCGTCCTCCAAGATGGGCAACAAATCGTGATACGCGGCGCCTGAGGTCCCGTCCGGCCCCCGCCCCTCAGGGCTTATATCGGGCGCCCCGCGTACGCCGCGCGGTGGCAATGAAGGCGGGGCTCCTTGGCGCCACGGGGATGGTCGGCCAGCGCTTCATCCAGTTCCTCGAAGGCCACCCGCAGTTCGACCTTGAGGCCCTCTTTGCCTCGGCCAATTCCGCCAAGCGCGCGTACGGGAAGATCGGCAAGTGGACGCTACCCACGCCGATGCCGGACTACGCCTCCGACATGGTCGTGGAGGCCACGTCCGGAAAGGCTGTGGAGGCAAGCGGCGTCGAGCTCGTCTTTTCCGCGCTGCCTTCGGCTGTTGCAGGCGACATCGAGTCCGACATCGCCGCTCGCGGGATCCCCGTGTTCTCGAACGCCGCCGCCCACCGGATGGACGCGGACGTGCCGCTTCTCATCCCCGAGGTGAACGCGCCCCACATCGCAATGGCCAAGGCCCAAAGGGAAGCGGGGCGCGCGCCGGTCGTCACGAACGCGAACTGCTCGACCACAGGGCTCGTCATGGGCCTCAAGCCCCTCGCGCAGCGCTTCGAGCTTCGCGACGTCGTCGTGTCGACCTACCAGGCGGTCACGGGCGCCGGCAACGCGGGGCTCGCACTCCTCGAGCAGCCTTTCAACGTGATCCCCTACATCGCCAAGGAAGAGGCGAAAATGGAGGCGGAGGCGCGCAAGATCATGGGGACGCTCTCGCAGGGCAAGGTGCGGCCCGCGGACTTCTCCGTAGTGGCCTCGTGCGCGCGCGTATGGGTCCGCGACGGCCACCTCGAATCCGTCGTGGTCACAGTCGATGAGGAGCCCACGATCGACGACGTCGTCGAGGCCTTCTCGGGGTTCCGCAGCGAGATCGCCGGCCGCGACCTCCACACGGCGCCGAAGGAGCCGGTCCACCTCTTTACGGAGGACGCGCGGCCCCAGCCCGCCCTCGACGCGTACCTCGGCGAGGCCGAAGGGCTGCCGGGGATGACGGCGGGCGTCGGCCAGGTCAAGGTCACAGAGGACGGCCGCATCCGTTTCTTCGTCCTTTCGAACAACACGATCCGCGGGTCGGCCGGAGGGTCGGTGTTGAACGCCGAGCTTGCCCTTGCCGAGCGCGTGATCGGATCGTAGCCCGGCGCGCGACCTCGACTCTCGTCATCAAATACTCGAAATAGCCATTTCGCGCCCGATGACTGGCATTGCCATCGAGGCCGCCTGGCATGGCGACGAACGCGAGGTCTCACGCACGGTGCCGCTCGCGGTGCTCGGCGCGATTGAGAAGCGTTTCGGCGTCGCGCACTTCTACGCGGAGTTCCGCGACGGCGACTCGGTCGCAGGCCCCACGATCACCGCGGACGTGCGCCGCGAGCTCCTCACGCGCCCGCTCGACACGGTCACGGGGTCGCTCTTGGACCGCGACGGGGTCGACGACATCGGGTACTTCTCGATCGACTGCGAGGACGACCCCGCGTTCCTCTTCCTCGACCTCGACGACCCGGCGTACTTCGACATCGGCTCGACGAACCCCCTCACGCAGATGACGAGGCAGCTGCTCGAGGACTTCGCGGCCTCCGGCGCGATCGCAAGCTCGGTGCGGCCGCAGGACGTCGGCTCCTACCTCTCCGGCGACCTCGAAAACGAGCCCGTCTTCCTCTACTACCACTTCCGCAACCTCGAGGCGATGCTCGAGGTCGTGAACGAACTCATCGAGGCCTCGCGCGAGTACGTCGCGGACCTCGGGTTCGACCTCTCGAAGGACGGCCCGCAGACGATCCGCGCGGCGGCCGCCGCGATGCGCGTCGAGGACGTGGGCTTCCCCGGGCGAATGGCGAGGATGCCGTTCATCCCCGTCATCCCCCTCGAGCTTGTTTCGCTCGACGAGATCAACCGGATCTGTGAGGCAGCCGGGTACCGGCTCCTCCAGCGCATCCCGAGCGGCCTGATCTTCGAGGCCGTCCCCGTCAAGGAGGCGTTCGTGGGAGGCCGGGTGCCCGTGGACCTTACGGACCGGCGGGAGACCCTCATCCCTCGGCTTGCCGCCTACTTCGGCGGAATCGCGGAGAAAGCCGCCAAGAAACCGGGACCCGCCTGAGGCCCCATAAATTGCGATCCGTGAGACCCACGGCACCCTTTAAAAACTGGAGCGCCACCCGAATATGGGACGCGGCGGCGGCGATCCCATGCCCGAGGTTATGGTCGTGGAGGATGACTTCGAGCTGCAGGAGCTCTACGAGACGTCGCTTTCCGTGGCGGGCTACCACATCTGCGCGAAGGCCTTCGACGGCCAGGGCGCGTTGGATGCCCTGCGCCGGGAGGGGGCTCACCCCGACGTGATCATCATGGACCACCGAATGCCGGTAATGTCGGGCCTCGACGCCGCCCGCGAGATCCTCTCGCTCGACCCTTCGGCCCGCATTATCATGGTCTCCGCAGACAGCTCCGTGAGCGACGCGGCGCTTGCCGCGGGCGCGTCGGCGTTCCTTCCCAAGCCCTTCCCGCTTGGGGAACTCCTGAAACTCCTCGAGCGGCTTTGCGCGGCCGCCGCGGGGATGCGCCCCGGGCTTCCCACGGGCGGCGCCGGGGCGCACTGACGCCACGGTCATCGCGCGCCCCAAGAGCACGCGACCGGGTTCCGCCGACCGCCACCAGCGGGGGCGGAGGCCGCCGCACTGCGGAGAAAAGGAAGCCGGGGGGGCCTTCGCGGGCCCCCCGGGAACTTCAGGCCACTCGCGCAGGCCCTACATCGCGCACACGAGGACGTGGTCGCCCGTCTCCGCATGCCCATTGTTGTTGATGCGGTCGAGCGTGCCCATGAAGTCCGTGTAGTCGTCACCGCTGATGCCGTCCACGAGCGCATCAATGGCCGCGGCCAGGATCTCGCCAACCGTCGAGCCGCTCCAGTCGTCGCCGGCGTAGAGGTAGATCTGGTCTGCGAAATCGCTCCAATTCAGGGTGTTCATGTAAAGCGCCAGGAGCTGCGCGCGGAAGAGGCTCTTGCAGTCGCCGCTGCAGTCGGGCGAACTCCCGCTTCCTGCTCCCTCGAAGACCCATGAGGCCTCCGAGTCGCTGTCGACGTAGTAGTTGCCGTCCGGCGTCTCCACATCGACCTCCATGGGGTAGTCGGCCAGCGCATCGTAGGCGTCGTCGCGCGGCGGCGAGTCGAGCCCGGTGTGGGTCTTCCAATACCCCCAGGTGAGCCCGTTCGTGTATTCGCATACGTTGCCGAAGTCGGCGTCTTCGACGTCGAGCCCGCTCGTCATCTCGACGTCCCAATCGCCGTCGCCGGTGGGGAAGGTCTGGGCCCACACATGCGAGGAATCCCCCGTCTGCTGGACCTCCCGCACCTCGTAGGTCCCCCAGAGGAGGCCCACGAAACAGTACGATCCGCCTTCATCGGTGGTCGCGGTCGCGAAAAGGGCCCCGTTCTTGTAGAGCTGGATCGTCCAGTCGGCGAGCCCCGCCTCCGGCGCGTTCCACAAGCCGTCGTGGTTCACGTCGTAGAACTTCGAACCGCAGATGCTACCTTCTTTGAAATTGAGGAAGTTGAGCCCCGTGTGGCTTTCACCCGAGGAAGCCGCAAACGAGAAGCTCGTGACCGACGTCGCGACCCACCCGCTCTGCGTCACCTCGCGGACCTCGTAGCTGCCGGGCTCGGTCACCGTGAAGGAATACGACCCGTCCGCGCCCGTTGTCGTGGTCGCGTACTGCGCGCCGTTTCGCCACAACTGGATCGTCCAGCCCGAGAGTGTCGGCTCCCCGCCGTCCCACGCGCCGTTGCCATCCAGGTCGTTGACCTTTGAGCCGGCGACGCGGAAGTGGCCGAAGTTGAAGAAGTCCTTCCCCGTCCGGTCCGTCCCGCTTGCGCCGGTGAACGAGTAACTCGTCACGCCGGTTTGCGTCCAGCCGGCCTGGTTGACCTCTTTGACGACAAAGCTGCCGCCGCGGCAGACCTCGAAGGAGTAGGTGCCATCGGCGGCCGTCGTTGTCGAGGCGAAGAGCGAGCCATCGCGCCAGAGCTCGACTGTCCACCCGGCCATCGTCGTCTCGCCGGCGCCCCATGTGCCATCCCCGTCGCGGTCGTCGACCTTCGCGCCGGAAACCGCGAAGCACTCGAAGTTACCGTACGTCACGTTGTGCGTCTCGCCGCTCGTGTATTCCACGGTGACGGTCGCGGTCGCCGACAGGGAGTTCGAGGTCCCGTCCACGATGAGCGCGGTCTGCGACCAGCCCGCGACGGAGTCTTCCGTCACGACGTAGTCGCCGGCAAAGCCGGGGTAGTAGAAGTACGGGCTAAAGCCGTTCGAGACCAGGTCGTTCGGGTCCGTCACACTGACGGGCCACCCGCCGCTGTCGATCATGAGGTCGACGCCGATCTCCGGCTCGCCCGCGTCCCAGGTGCCGTCCCCATCGGAGTCCGCGAACTTGTGGACCTCGAGGGTGGGCGCGGTGAACCGGCCGTGCGTCTTCACCTTGAAGTTGTCCGTCTTCGAGTCGCTGGGCAGGAACCCGTGGAAGCAGCCGTTGCCGCAAGCGTTGTCGACCTTCTCGGGGTCGCCGTCAAACGCGGAGGTCGGCGTCATCCAGGCCTTGTAGACTCCGCCCCGGTTCGGCGTGTTATCGTAGGGCATTAGCTGGATCGTGAGCGCGTCGTGGTCGGCGTCGAGACCCGTGTCATGCAGGCCGTAGGAATGGCCGTCCTGGTTGCAGTCGACGGTCTTGCCCTTGCTCGTGTACGTGAGTCCGGCGGAGACGTATTCGACAATGACCCCGTCCTCCACGCGGACTTCGCGGCAAAGGACTGGGTCGGTCGAGAGCAGGGTCTTTCCGCTCGGGTCCGTGACCTGGAAATAGTAGTTTCCGTCCGGCAGGCCCGCGGCGTGCTGGGGCGCGTTCGGCCCGGGACCGCCGTCGAGGTAGACGTCCTCCTTGGCGTCGTAGATGTTTGCGTTCACTCGTGAACCGTCCTCGAGCGTCGTGAAAATCGCCCCCGCCAAGGGACCGGCCGCGGCTGGCGCCGCGCTCAACACAAGGACAGAAACCGCCGCGATCGAATACCAAGCACTCCTGCTGAAGCTAGTCGTTGCTCTTGACAAAGTGGTTGCCCCCACTAGCCCCTGCAAATCGAAACCGCCGTGTTAAGCCTTCCTAACGTTGGATTCGTGGCGATTCGCGAAAAGAGGACGCCGGAAAGGCCCTTCTGGACGGGCATTGCGCCGGGTCCGCCGCTAGATCAATCCCTGAATTGACGCGCTCCAAGTTTCAGATCCCGGGCCCGCCTGCCGCTCGCGCGGCTAAACGGCTTGGCCTTGCGGCTCGCCAGGGAGCAGTGCCGGTGCAGACGTCGTGGGGGCAACCACTCCGCCAGCACCGACGTCCAGATCGAAAACGGGGGGCCCTTATCAAGGTGAGTCCCGCGATTTCCAGG
>DATEUP010000085.1:0-6569 GCA_035283065.1 Thermoplasmatota archaeon
TACGCCCCGACTTCGCGCGGCGCCGCAGCACGCGGACCCGGCCGCGCACGACGTCGGCGTCGACCCCAAGGATACTCGCGGCCTCCTCAACGCGGTCGCACACGGACCTCTCGATGTGCCCGTCGGGCGTCGGCTCGATGAGCAGGAGCCGCTTGTCGACCCCGGGCACGCGCAGGCCCTCCGCGGCGCCCCGGCGGTCGATGGCGCCGCCGAACCGCGCGAACGCCTCCTCAAGGGGTGAAGGGGGCGTGAGCGGCAGGGACACGGTGACCTCGCCGAACTGCCACATCGCCTTCACGACGGAGTTCGGCGTAGCGGCCACCAGCGTGCGGGCGCCCCATGGGTCGTCGAGCCTGGAGAGGCCCACCTCGACCACGAAGGAAGCGACCCCCTGGGGCACCTCGATGTCGATGTCCGAGGCCTCCCGTACGTCGCCGCGCGCCAGGGAGCCAAAGAGGAGCGAGCCCTCCGGGAGCACGTCGAGGAAGGGGCGGGAGCGCCCGCGCTTCCTTGAAAGGAGGGCGAAACGCTCGGGCGGGTAGCGCACGGGCGCCGGGTCCCTGTGCGCCACGATCCGCTCGCGCGCCACGAGCGCCGCCTCCCGGCCCATCAGGTCACCACGAGGGCGAGCTTGCCCTCTTCGGCCGCACGGCGAACCTCGAGTGCCACACGCCGGCCCGTGGACATCGGCCTCCTCCAGAGCGCGTTCCCGTACGGGTGCCCGAGGCTCATGTGGATGTTGGTGCCGCCCCCGACTCGAGGCGCCACGTCGTAGACAAAGAAGTTGAGGTCCTTGTCGACGCAGGTCTGGAGGCAGAAAGGCCCGATGATCCCCGGCGGGTAGTGCTGGCGCGCGGCCGCTACGAACTTCTCGCCGATCTCAAAGGCCTTTTCGAGCAGGGACTCTCGCAGGGTCGCGGAGTTGTGGCCGACGACGGTGTACTCCGGCACGGCCTGCGACGGGCCGAGGCTGAGCTGCTGGGCGGCCGGCAGGCGCACGTGACCGTCGAGCGACGACTCGAACCGCCAGTCAACCCCGAGCAGCTCGAGGGCCGACGAGCGCGTCTCGAGGGGCGAGTAGAACATGTCCAGGTTGAACACGGGGCCGACCACGTAGCGCTCGATCCGCGCGTCTTTGAGGTCGGCCTTCTCGATCACGCCCTCGCGCATCAGGGAGCCGGCCTTCTCGTGGAACTCCTTGGGGGAGGCGGCGGTGAAAAACCCCCGCTCTAGCCGCTTCTTCGCGTGGGCGAGCTTTACGATGACGAGCTTGTCGATCGCCTCGGGGCCCTCGACGCGCTCGGGGAACGGGATCCCCGCGCGCTCGAGCAGGTGGTAGTAGTCCCTCGCGTGGCCGCGCTCCTCGACCCCGAGCATCGCGCGCGAGCCGAAGATCGGCACCTCGAAGGCGTCCTCGATGGCCGCAAGCGGCGCATACGATGTGAAGGAGCGGTTCGGCACGAAGACTGCCGAGGCGGCCCGCAAGCGCGCCTGGCTTTCCGGCAAGAGGATGTCGGCGTACTTCGGCAAGACCCAGCAGTCATCGACCACCCCGCGCCTCTCGCCGGGTCCTACGCCTTCGGCCGCGCGGAAGTACCGGGCAAACGTTCGCTCGCGCCCCGCCTGGGCCACGACCAGGGTGCGGAGGCCCTCCTCCGCCGCGCCGTCGCAGATGTCGAGCGCGGAGTGGGAGCCCACGCAGGCGACCGCAAGCTTCCTGCGGTCGTAGGATTCGGCCACGGCCGCAACGCGGGCACGGTCAAGGACCAACGGGAAACGCCTCCGCCGGGCATCCCCTGGCGGGTTCTTAAACGGTCGGGAGGGGGCCTCCGCGCTAGAAAGGCCCGGAGTGCCGCCGCTTGCGCGGCATGTCGGGTGCGCTGAAGTCGAGTTCGCGCGGGCGTGCCTCGGCATCGAGGTCCTTGTGCGACTGCGAGGGGCCGGGCGAGCTCTCCCGCGCGGACTCTTCGCCAGCCGGGGGCGCCTGGGACGCGCGCTCGCGCTCGCGCCTGCGCGTCACCTCGCCCAAGTCCTCGTCGATCGTCGAGTCGAGCGCCTCCGAATCCGTGGACCGCTCGCGCTGGACGCTCGACATCGTGCGCGGCGAGGTCGGCTCGTGAACGGGTGCTGGCGTGAAGTACTTCGACCCCGCGATCGATGGGTCGGGCGCCTTGGCCTGGACGGGCGGGGGCGCCCTCAGGGCGCCAGCGTGCTTTGGAGCCTGGGGCGCCGGCCTCGGCGGCGCGATCCTCTCCGTGAGCCCGGCGTCGCCGGCAAACTCGTGGCCCACGGTGTCCTTTCCTTGGAGGAGCTTCTTGGTGCGCGGACGGCCCGGCACCTCAGTCATCCCGTGCCCCCATCGGCCTTGGAGAAGAAGAGCCAGCGTCGCATGAGGCAGGCGTTATATGAGGGCTTTGTCCGTGGGGGCGACGACCGCGATGGAACGAACGGCACGCGCGGGCGGAGCGAAAATCAAGCTCGCGGCCTTCGACATGGACGGCGTCCTCATCGACCACGTCTCGTCCTGGGCCGCCGTGCACGATGCGCTCGGGACGGCCAACCGCGAGGCGATGCGCGAGTTCCTCGAGGGCCGGATCGACGACCGGGAGTTCATCCTGCGCGACGTTGAGCTGTGGCGCCGGGCGCGCCCCACGCTTTCGAAGGGGGACATCCTGGCGATCCTCGGGAAGATCCCGCGAATGCCGGGGCTTCGCGAGGCCATCACCGCACTGCGGGCCCAGGGCACGGCGTGCGTGATCGTCACGGGCGGCCTGCGCGCCATGGGGGAGATCCTGGCGCGGGAGGGACCCTTCGACGCCCTGCGCGCGAACAATGTGGCCTTCGGGCCCGACGGCAGGCTCCTGGACGAGGCGGTCGTCGAGGTGCCGATCCGCGCGAAGGGGGAAGTCGTGCGCGCGCTGCGGGAGTTTTATGGGGTCGGCCGCGAGGAAACCGCGTCTGTCGGCGACACGCATTTCGACCGCGGGATGTTCAGCGAGAGCCGGGTCTCGGTCGCCTTCAACCCGGCCGACGAGGCGGTCGTCGCGGCGGCCACGCACGTCGTGCGGGAGAAGGACCTCCGCCTTGCGGTCGCCCCGCTGCTTGATTGAATGACGCATGAGCGATAGGTATCACGTCGCTTTGAAATCCTTGCAGCGTGCCGGGCAGGGCGATGCGCGGCACCCCCTGGTTGCGCCCTTCGTTGCGCGGGTCGAGGAAGGGGAGCGCAGGTGCGGCCCCGGGGCTCTTGGCGGTCGGCTTCGCGCTCCTCGTCGTTGCGGCGGAAATACCGGGGCTTGGCCCGGCCGACCCTGGCCTCCTGCGGCAGGCGGCGCTGGCAGAGGTTGAAGCTGCCCTCGACGAGGAGGCCGTGCGGATTGCGCACCTCGTCGCGCGCGCCTGGAGCGAGGTCGACCTCAAAGAGCGCGAGCCGGAGATCCGCGCCCAGGTCGCCGCGCAAGCGGCGTACCTTGCCGCCCTCGATCGCGCGGCCTCAACGCCCGGGGAGGTGCGCGTCCGCCTTACGGGTGTGCGTGTCGCGGTGGAGGAGTTGCCGTTCTCGGCCTTGCCGGGGGAGCTTTGCGTAAGGCTTTCCGGCAGCCTTGAGTCCTTCCTGGGGCCGTGGGAGTCGCACCGCGAGGTTTCCGAAAGAGCCTGCGACCCCGAGGCGCCGCGGGCGCGCGGGTACCTGAATGCCCTCCTTGTCGACCAGGTCGAGGACCCGCGGTCCCAGGCCCGCGGTGCGGTCCGGGTGGCCCTCACCGACGCCCTCCGCCGCCCTTCCCGCTTGAGTCCGACCGACTTGCAGGGGACGCTTGACCGCGCACTCTTCGGCGCCGGCGTCGCGATTGGGGACACCATTTTCGGAGGGCCCCCCGCGGGCCCTGGAAATCCGCCGCGCGCGCCGGAAGCGCCGGCCCCCCCCGCCCCGGAGCCGGCGCTGGGGTGGATGGACGACATCGAGCCCTCGGATTTTCAGGCCTACGTACGCGGGTTCGCCGAGCCGTTTGCGGCGCTCCCCTTTGCGCGGCTCCTGGCCGAGGCCGCGGGAGGGTCGGCCCTCCTGCTGCGGGCCGCAGCCTCCCTGACCGAGGGAGACGAGGGACCGCTCCTCTCGTGGCTCGAGGAGCTGACGGGCCAAACCGACGTCGCGCGAGCCCTGCTTGCCGATGCCTCCGCCCTTCTTTCCGCGGCAGTTCGCGAGATCCGCGGGTCGCTTCAAAAGGCGTCGGCGGAGCACTCCGAAGCCCTCGAGCGCCTCCTCGGCACGCCCCCACCCTCCGCGATGGCGGGGCGGACCGAGGGGCCGGTCCGCTTGCGCGCGCGTAACGGAACCCTCGAGGCGGTCTCCCTCGGAGGCCCGCGCCTGCTCGCCGGAGGGGCGGCGCTCCCGTATGTTACGCACGCGCTCGTTCGTTTCGACCTCGAAGCCGAGGTGGCGATCGAGGTCGCGGGTCGGCCACTCCTCGTTCGCCACAACGACACAGTCGTCGTCCGCGTGATTGTGGCGTCGCCGGGGCGGGTCCTCGAGGGGCCCCTCGCGCGCGCCGCCACTTCCACGGGGGCGTCGCCGACCGGCCTCGACCCCCTTGCGCCCTTTTCAAAGGCCATCGAGTTCTTGGAGCAGGCGCGCCGCGAGGTGGACCGCCGGCTCCTCGCATTCCGCGAGGCGGTCTCCGAAAGGCTCGCGCAGGCATCGGCGTCCTCGCTTGCGCGCGTCGCTCTGCGGGCCCTTGAGGCCGCGGCGGACGGCGACCTCCAGAAGGCCGCCCTCGCGCTCTTCGCCTTCATCGAGCGCTTTGCCGCGGACCCCCTGCGCGAGGCGCTCACCGCGAACATTACCGTGCTGGGGGTCCCGTTCCGGTTCGTCGGAGACCCCGTCGGCCAGCAGGCGTCCCTCGAGTATTCGCAGGGCCCGCACACCTTCGGCGCGAGGCTGCGCAGGGTGACGCAGGAGGGCAACCCCTTTGCCGGCGCCCTTGGCGACCCCCTGTCGCTCGCGCTCGAGGTCTACTGGCGCTACGAGCGCCCGCCGGTCACCGCTTCGCTTGTGCTCGACCCCCTGATGCGCTCGCGCGACGGGGTCGTCCGGTTCGATGTGCGGGTCGATGCGGGCGAGGGCCTCGCGCTCTCCACGGTCGCGCCGCGCCTTATCCGGCGCGGGGCCGTCCTCGAACTTGCCCTCTCCGACCTCCTCCCCGGCGGGATTCCCGTCGCCGTTACGCCCTCAGGCGCCCTCGTGCGCCTCGACGCAGGGCTGCGCGTCGAGGTCGCCCGCGCGACGCCTTTGACGCTCGTGCGCTTCGCGCTCGGCGCGTTCGGCAGGGCCCTCATCGACGTCCTCGAGAACCAGACGGCGGGGGAGCTCGGCGAGCAACTCTCGGTCGAAGCCCTCGCGAGGCGCTTCTTCGAGCGCCTCCTGCAGCGGGCGGCTGACACCTTCGCGGGGGACGCCTCGCGGTTCGTCCTCAAGGCTTCCGCCTTCGTTTCCGTCGAGGGGGGATTCCTTGGCGTGCCGGCCGGCGCCGGCTTCGAGGCGGCCCTCGCCGTCCACGGGCCCATCGCGACGTGGCGCGAGGCCGCCTCGGGCGCGGGCGCGCTTGCGCGGGCCGCCGCGTCGGGCGCCTTTGCCCGCCGTTTCGAGGGCACCGGGCTCATCGACCTCGTGCCCGACCGCGTCCACTCGAACGTCGGGCTCGAGCTCAGGTTCGCTATCGAAGCCGGGCTCGGCGCGCTGCCCTTCGTGGGCCCCGTCCTCGACCCCTACCCGTCAGCCCGGCTTGCCCAGAACCTCTTCCTTTCGGCCGGCGCTCTCGCGTCCCTGGCCGGAGGCCGCGGCGTCCATTGGGTCACGGAGTACGGCGTGGGGCTCGAGGGCCTCAAGGGCCTGCGCCTCCCCCTTCCGTGGGGGGCGCCGGGGCCCTTTGACATCCTGGAGGCTGTTCACCTGCGCGCGGAGTCCCTCGCGGGCCCGCGTGTGCTGATCTCCGAGGCCCTGCCGGCCCCCCGGGGAGAGGACACGGATCTCGAGTTTGTCGAGCTCTACAACCCGAACCCCGCCGAGGTGCTTCTCACCGGGTGGTCGATCAGGGACTCCGGCGGGCGGCGCTTCACCCTTCCTTCCGGCACGCGCATCGCGCCCTCCGGCGTCCTCCTCGTCGCGCGCTCCGCGTTCCCGTTCTTCGCCCGCTTCGGCGTCGTGCCGGACGTCTCGACGCTCACGCTGGCGCTGAACGACGAGGGCGACCGGCTCACCCTTATGAACGAGCGCGGGTGGGCGTCCGACTCGGTGGCGTGGGGCCCCTTCTCCCCTGTGGGCCGCATGCCGCAGGCCGACTCTTCGCTTGCAAGGCCACGGGCGCAGGCGCCTCCCGCCGGGCTGCAAGCCTCCGAGCTGCGCTTCACGGGCTCGCCCTTGGATTTCTTGGAGAGCCCACCCACCCCCGGGCGAAAGCCCTAGGGCTGGGCCGCGCTACACCGTCGGCGGACGGGGCGGTCGCGGCGGGCGCGGCGGCGGCGGCGGGGAGCGGCAGGGCAACGGCGGCGAACAACCCGAACCGGATTCTGGC
>DATEUP010000086.1:0-5132 GCA_035283065.1 Thermoplasmatota archaeon
CCGAGCAACTGGTACAACGTGACATGGACGGCGATCGCGACCTCGGCCGTTTCGGACGGGGACAACTCCCTGGCGAGCGCCACGGACGTGACCGCCGGCCCTTCCGTGACCGGGACCCTCAAGGAGCCGTCCGACCAGGCGGACTTCTTCAAAGTCACGGCCGCCTTCACGCCGCCGACGTTCCAGTACCTCCAGCTTTCCTCGACCTCTTTCGAGATGCCTTTCTACCTCGAACTCTACAACTCGACGGGCGTGGCCCAGGTGCCCCCGCAGACGGAAACCGGGTGGGACCCCGTGTTCACGGCGAACGTTCTCGAGACGCAGGGCTTCCGCTTCCCGGCCCCCGGCACCTATTACCTGCGCCTTTGGACGGCAAGCTGGTCGGGCTCGACCCCCGTCCTCCAGGAGGGCAACTACTCGATGACCTTCACCGTCGCCGAGTTCACGCCCTCTCCGAACATCGACTACGCGAACGCCACGATAATTGGCGACAACTACGTGAAGAACGCCGACGCGCTCAACTTCAGTTTCGAAGTCGTCCACTACTTCAAGATCTTCATCGCATCGCCCCGCACCCTCTGGGCCGATGCGACCTCGAACCAAATCGACATCCAGCTCCAGCTCATGAACGAGACGCCGACGGGCTCCCACCTCCAGCAGCGCCTATCCCGCCACCCCTTTGACGGCGCCGCGACCCCAAAGGACCACGAGTCGTGGAACTACACCGTGACCGCCAACCAGCTTGCTGCGAGCACCGGGTGGTTCTACGTCATCGTGAAGATGGACAGCGACCTGCCGCCAAACGGCCTCTTCAACCTCACCGTTTGGCTGAACGACCGCCCCGCCGGGAGCACGCAGACGCAGACGCGCGACGAGGATGTCGCGCTCCTCGACTTCGATGTGGGCACACTCTTCACGGACCTTGACTGCACTCTCGACGCCCTCGACCCCGACTGCACGCTCTCCACGGCGATGCAAGACGCCGCGGCCGGGAACGTCACCTTCGCCTTCGCCGCAGGCCTCCTCAACGCCACGCCCGCCGCCGACTGGTCGGGCACGGAGTGCCGCATGTTCAACGCCTCCGACGAAAAGGGCCTCAATGCGACGGCGACCCTCTGCGTCACGTTCGTCTCGCAAAACGACCCCCCCGTCGTCGTGCCGGGCGCCGAGTCGAGGAAGAACATGACGGAAGACCGCACCCTTATCGGCGTGCGCGTGTGGGCATGGTTCGAGGACGTAGACGGGGACACGTTGACCATTACGTTTACGGGGGACGACAACCTCACGGTTTTCCTGGACGGCCCCAGCGGGCTCGGGGATTTCGTGCCCGGTCCCGACTTCAACGGGTTCAACAACCTAACGTTCACCGCCTCGGACGGCGTCGCGTCAGTCAGCTGGCGCGTGGAATTCTACGTCATACCCGACAACGACGCGCCCGAGGCCCGGGGCTCGCTGCCCTTCGTGACCGTTGCGGAGGACGGGACGGCGACCTTGAACCTGAACTTGGTCGACATCGGCGGTGTCGTGGGCCCCGCGTTCACGGACCGGGACGGCGACGCGCTCACCTACACGATCGTCAACACGGAGCCGGGGTCGATCCTCGTCACCGTGAGCGGCGCAATCGTCACGATCCAGCCGGCGCCGAACATCTCCGACCGCTTCTTCTTCTTCGAGATCGAGGCCCACGACGGCCTCGCGGCCTCCCCGCGCGCGAGCGTCCGCGTCGACGTGACGCCCGTGAACGACCCGCCGCAGATCGACGTGACGACCCCGGCGCCCCCGGTCTCCGTCGCCGAGGGCGAGTCCCAGGCCTTCTCCGTGACCGCGAGCGACCCCGACGGGGAGACCCCGCGCTACCAGTGGTTCGTCGACGCTGTGGGGCAAAGCGGCGCCACCTCGCCGAGCTTCACCCTCGCGACCCAGGTGACCGACGAGCTTGCCCGCACCGTCGTCGTCCGTGTGAACGTCTCCGACGCGCAGGGCACGTGGGTCGACCACGAATGGACCCTCACGATCACGAACACGAACCAGGGGCCCGACGTGACGATCACCGCGCCCACGACCTTCTCGTTTGCCGCCGACGTGGACATTTCGTTTTCCGCGACCGCGATGGACCCCGACGGCGACACGCTCACCTGGTCGTGGACGAGCGACCGCGTCGGCCTGCCGATCGGCAGCGCCCAGACGGTCACCGCGAAGCTCCCGGTGGGGTCGAACCTCGTGACCGTCGACGTCTTCGACGGGCACAGGCACGCGACCGCCAACGTCACGATCACCGTGACCCCCGCGGTTTCGGGGCCAAACGACGGGCCGAACCTCGGGCTCATCGTCGGCGCGATCGCCGTGATCGGCGGCGGGGTCGCAGCGGCCTTCGTGCTCTCGAAGCGGCGGAAGAGCGCTTGAGGGCGCGCCGCCCGCCTCCCTGCGGGCCCCCGGATCGGGCGCGGAAGCGGAGAGGCCGCGAAACCTATTTCAGCCCCCGCCGAGGCTCGCACGGCGCGGCCATGGCAAACGGACGAAGTCTCGGGGGTCCACCCCGCGCCCGAGCAACGCCGGTCCTTCTGGCTTCACTCGTCATCCTTTCCGCGCTCGCTCCCTTGAACTCGGGCCTTGTCCCCCCCTCCGAACCCCCCCTTGCCTTCGCCTCCCCTCGCGCGGCTCTGGCCTCCACCCCCTCGGGTTTCCGCCTGTCGGACGAAACGGAGCTTGCGGGTGCCCCCGACCGGCCCGCCGCGGCCAGCGCCTTCAACCCGGCCGTGGCGGCGGCCCCGGCGAACTGGACCGTCCTTGTCTACATGGTTGCCGACAACGAGCTCGAGCCCTTCGCGATTGCCGACCTCAACGAGATGGAGGCCGCGCCGCGGGGCGAGGGCGTCAACGTCGTCGTCGAGGTCGACCGCTCCGCCGGCTACGACACCTCGAACGGCGACTGGACGGGCACGCGGCGCTACCTCATCGCCCCCGACATCAACACGCAAGTCGTCTCCTCGCCTCTGCTTGGGGACCTCGGCGAGCTCAACCTCGGCGACCCCCAGACCCTCGCGGACTTCCTCGTCTGGGGGGAGAGCGCCTACCCCGCCCTCAACACCATGGTCGTCCTCTGGGACCACGGGTACGGCTGGTCGGCAGGCTGCTGCAACGACCAGGGCGACAACGACCACCTCTCGCTTGCCGAGCTTGCAAGCGCCTTTGAGGTCGCGGCAGCCCTGCGCGGCCGCCCCCTCGACATCGTCGCATTCGACGCGTGCCTCATGCAGCAGGTCGAGGTCGCCTACGAGTTCGCCTGGCTTGCCGACTTCCTCGTCGCGGCCGAGGACCTCGAGCCCGGCGCCGGTTGGCCCTATGACGCGATGCTGGCGCCCCTTGCCGCGGACCCCTCGATGGCCCCGCTTGCCTACACGGAGGCGCTTGTCTCCGCCTACCTCGACCACTACCTGCCCCAGGAAGAGGTGATGATGGCCTCGCTCGGACTCTTCGAGCTGCGCACCGCCCTTGGTGGCGCGCTCAACACCTTTGCGGTGCTCGCGGCGGCCGAAGTCGAGGACCCCGGCAGCGCCCCCGCCTCCTCCTTCGAGTTCGCTGTCGCCGACGCGCGCGCGGGCGCGCCCAAGATGTACAACAGCGACTACGTGGACCTCGGCGACTTCCTAGGGAGCCTTTCCTTGGACCTGCGCACGCCCCCGGCGGTTGCAAGCGCCGCCTCGGCGGCGCTTGAGGCCCTCAACCGGTCGCTTGTCGCCGAGGGGCACACGTCGTACAAGCCCGACCTCCACGGCCTTTCCATTTACCTGCCCGCCTCGAGCGTCCCGACGCGCTACCTTGCCACGCGCTACGCCACCGAGAGCTATTGGGACGAGTTCCTCGTCTCGTACCTCTCGGGCGTGGCGGCCCTAGGCCCCCAGCCCGCGATCCAGGTGAGCTCGCCCGCGGAAGGCGGCACAGTGGCCCGGCACTTCACCGCCACGCTCCAGGGCACATCGCCCGGCGCCTCTCCGCTCACCCTCGAGTACAAGGCGGGCTGGGGCGACTTCGAGGTCGTGGCCTCGGGCCCCGCACCCCTCATCGAGAGCGCGACCCTCGATGCGGGGACTGCGGGCGGCCCCGCTGTACTCACGTTCCGCGCCGTGGACAGCGAGGGGCGCCCCTCCCTCTCGGTCGAGCGCCATGTCGCCGTCGTCGAGCCGCCCGTCCTCCTCGACACGGGCCCCCGCGAGCTCGGCCTGGCGATCAACCGCACGACCTCGCTGGCTATCGGCGCCACGCCGCGCGCGCCTTACCAGGCCTTTGACATCTCGCTCATCGGACTGCCGCCGGGCGTCTCAAGCGGCGCCACGACCGGGTCGGTCTCCCTGCCCTCGAGCCCCCCGCCGCCGTTCACGATCGACCTCGTGCTCTCGGCAAACGGCTCGGCCGCAGTCGGCCTCTACCCCGTCGAGCTTGTCGTGCGCGCCTCCCTGCAGAGCGCCGTAGCGACCTTCCTCGAGCTCACCCTGAATATCTCAAGGCCCCTGCCGGACCTCGCGGTTGCGCCCCTCACCCTCTCGGACGAGCTCCCGATGCCCGGCGAGAGGGTCAACGTGACGACGAATATCTCGAACCGCGGCTTCGACGCGCTCTCTTCCCTCCGGGTCGTGGCCGAGTTCACCGACGGGAACGGCACGCGAACCGAGCTTGCCAACCTCAGCGTCGCGGGCCTTGCCCCCGGGGAGGGCCTCAACCTCTCGATCGCCTTCACGGCGACGCGCGGCACGCAGGCCGTCGAGGTCCGCGCGTTTCCAAGCACCCCCGTCGAGGAGCTCGCGCAGGACAACAACGTGGAGCGCCGCGTCCTCACGATCGTGAACTTCTCCGTGGGCCTCGCCGCACCGCCGGGCACCTTCGCCGTGGAGGGGGCGTCCCAGCCAACGGCGGTCAACCTCACGCTCCTCAACCTCGGCACGGACTTGGACACTTTCACCGTGAGCGTGCTCGCGCTCTCGGACGCCTCCTGGCAGGCGGGCGCCCCCGCAAGCGCCGGCCCCCTGCCGGGCCGTTCGGCGGCCGTGCTTGCCGTGAACGTCCTGCCGCCCCCGACCGCAGAGGGCGGCGACACCCTGTCGTTCCGCGTCCGCGCGGTCTCGGACGGGGACCCA
>DATEUP010000087.1:0-5621 GCA_035283065.1 Thermoplasmatota archaeon
ACTCCACGAGCCGGTTGAAGGTCGACAACGCGTCGAGCTGGCGCCCGAGGCGGCCGTAGACGACGCCGATTCCGTAGAGCGCGTCCTCGGAATCCGGGTCGAGTTCGAGGGCTTCGCGGAAGGCCTTCAGCGACTTGTCGAGGTCCCGCGATTCGGCCGCCGCGCGCCCCTCGGAAAGCAGCGTGTTGAGGTGCCGCGTCCCGGAAACCGGGCGCGCCATCTCCGCGCCGCGCACGCTGAGCTCGACGTTGGGCTCGCGCGGCCTCTCGCGCGGGGCGCCTCCGGCGGGACTCCCCTCCGGGGCGGGCGCCCGCGCGGGCGAAGGCGGGGAGGCGCCCTCCGCCTGCGCGACTTCCTTCACGAACCCCGAGCCCGTGCGCCACTTCGCGAGGTTCTCGCCGCAGTTGAGGCAGAAATTTGCCTCGTCGGCCATCCGCGTCCCGCACTGCGGGCAGAAGACCACGGAAGACCCCCCCGACCGTTGCCCGCCAGGGCTACATGTAGGTTTCCCGCAGGGCCTCAGGCCTTTCCCCTAACGCGCCGGGGGCGGCCCCGCTCCCTTTCGCCGCGCGTCTTCAGGCGCACGCGCACCCACGCGCCCTGGCCAGGGCCCTCGTCAACGCCGACTTCGATCTCGTGCACAGATGGGGGGAAGTCAACCGCCGCCCTAAGCTCGCCTGCGAAGTGCTCGGCGAGCCGCTCGGCCGAGGATGCCTGGACGGCGATGAGCGCGACATCCGACCGGGGCACGCGGTAGGTCTTCGCGCCCACGCGCACCTCAAAGGCCGAGCCCACGGCGGTTGCCGAGTGCGAGGGGACGATGAACCGGTGGTCGAGCTTGTCGGCAAGGCGGCGCAACTCGCGCTTCGCGACCCCGAAGTCGAACACCATGTCGTCGTCCCCGGCGTCGCCGTGGAGGACCACATGGACGGCGTACGTGTGCCCGTGCAGGCGGCCGCACTTCGGGTGCCCTGCGATCACGTGGGCCGCGGAGAATTTGATGTGGGCCTTCCACCCGTCGATCGTGATTCGCAAAACGCGGCCCCTTGGGGCGCCCATGGGCCCGCCCGATAGAAAGGCGTTGCGCCGGCTCGCGCTACGGCGCGCTTCGCGAAGCGGCAAGGAACGCGGCCAGGCGCAAGGGGTCTGCATAGGACGAGCGCGACCTCGAGGTGTCGACCACGTCGAAGGGGAGCCCGAGCACCGGGGCCCCGAAGCTGCGCATCCCGCCGACGAGGTGGAGCGTCCGGAATGCGAGGTTGCCCGCCGCGCCGTCGGGCATCACCACGACATCGCAGTCCGCAAGGACGTCCTCGATCTGCACGCCGGCGGCGAAGGCGTCGAGGCCGCAGGCCTGAAGCCCCCTCACGACCCGCGCGCTTTCAGCGAGCGACCGCGCGATGTGGGGGCCGCGCCCGGCGTCCTCGCTTCGCCCGACCGAAAGGACGGCCACGAGCGGCGCCTCGGTGAGCAGTCCCCGGTCTCTTAGCAGGCCGCAAGCCGCCTTCGCGAAGGCCTCGCGCGCCCGCGCGCCGCGGCCCTCGGAGATTCCCACGGGCCCGAGGAGCACGCCGCGCCCCCTCTTGGGCTCGAGGAGGACTGCGCGCTGGAGACCCTTCGCCCCCGGCGCGCCGGCAAGGGCGCTCAGGAATGCCGCCGCCGGCAGCGTGCCGCGCACCGCGGCTGCGACGCGGCCGTCCCGCAGCGCCCTGAGCAGGGCCGGCGCGCCCTCGAGCTTTCTTACGCCCGCCGAACGGCCAAAGGGCCCGAGCGGGAGCCTCTCGCGCCGTGCTTTACAGCCGATCCCGACAGGGCATTCGGCCGAAGGCCTCGAAGAGCCCACCACCGAGAGCGGGATCAACGGGCCTCCCTCCGTCTCATGGGAACAACGAGTCCACAAATCCGGCGGCCACGAGGACGACGAGGAGGGCGAACACAGGGGGCTGGCGGTGCGCCGCGCGCGCGCCTTGGGCCACCTGCCCCTCTCGCCCGCCAAGCGGGACCGCCTCCCGCGCGAGCAGCCCGCCCACCGCTTGCCAGAGCAGCACGCCATAGGCCACATAGTAGAACGGCGGCTGCGCGCGCGGCGCGAACACGAGGAAAAGCCCGAGCGAGAAGAGCCCGAGCGGGTTCAGCCAGAAGTGCAAAGGCCAAAGCCGGCGCAGCGCGACCGTCACGAGGCCCTCGAGCGTGTCGCCCGCCTTGCGGTGGAGCCATAGCGCGAGCGACTTCAGGTTGCCCCCAAGGAGCAGGAGGACGCCCAAGAACGCGAAGGACCGCGAGGTCCCCGCGGAGACGAACCCGTGGAGCGCGAGTTCGACGCCGACGAAGAGGAGCTCCGTGAAAACCACGATGCAGGACAGCGCAAGGAGGAAAAACGCGAGCGGGGAGCGCGGGTCCGGCACCCTCCACTCGTGGGCCGGGCCCTCGAAGAGCCGGCGCGCCTCTCCCCTCACCCCCACGGCAGCTCCACCTCCTCGAGGTCCTTGGGCACCTTGGAGTTCGCGAAGACCGCCCGCGCCTGCGACTCGATCGGGTCGCTCTCCTTGTAGCGGGCCGAGAGGTGGACGATGTAAAGCGCTCCGACGCCCGCCTCCTTGGCGGCCGAGGCGGTCTGCGAGGCCGCGCAGTGGCCGTACTGGTTCGCGAACTCCGTGAGCGAATCGTCGGCCGTGGCTTCCATGACGAGGACGTCTGCGCCCTTTGCGATCTCGACGGCCCGCGGCGTTGGCGCGGTGTCCGTGAGGTAGCAGAACGCGTGGCCGTTCCGGCGCGGGCCCATCACGTCCTCCGGGTGCACCTTCCCCTTGCCGCCTTCCACGGGGTGGCCGTCCTGCAGCTTCGAGAAGAGCGGCCCCTCGGGGACGCCGAGCTCCTTGGCCCGGCCGGGGTCGAAGCGGCCGGCCTTCGAGTCCTCGTCGAAGCGGAACCCGATCGTCGGGACCGGGTGGTTGAGCGCCGCCGCCGTGATCGAATACCCGTCGAAGACCACGCGCTCCCCGTCGCCGAGCTCGCGCACACGCGCCTCGAACTTCTTCAGGCGGAAGTGCCCGAGCTCGAGGAAGGCCTCGGCAAAGCCCGCCGTGCCCTTCGGGACGAGGATGTCGAGCGGCTCCCGCCGGTCGTTGAGCTGCATGGTTTGCACGAGCCCCGCAAGCCCGAGGAAGTGGTCGCCGTGGAAGTGCGTGATCGCGATCGCCTTGATCGACATGAACGAGAGCGAGGAGAGCATCATCTGCCTCTGCGTCCCCTCGCCGCAGTCGAAGAGGACCACGTCGCCCCGGTAGCGCACGGCAAACGCCTGGGTCATCCGCTCGCGCGAGGGGTAGGAACCCCCCGTCCCGAGGAACGCGAAGCGCATGGGTGCGGTGGAGGATGCGGCCTTGCCAAAAGGGTTTGGGCGCGCGCTCCTGGCGCCCGGGGGGACCGGCGCCCTTCGACCAAGCCTTTTTGAGCACGCGCCGGATGCCTGAGGTACTCGAGGTCTGAAAATGGGGAAATTCAAGGAATTCCGCCGAGGCTACCAGCCTTGGGAACACGAAGGTGGCGGCGGCAGCATGATGGGCAGCGGCGTGGGCGGCGGCGACCTGCACTCCTCGGCCCTCGACCACGACTTCGTCTCGACCCTCGGCGGCCCGTCGGCGGGGCCCGCCGACCCCTGGGAGGGGCTCGCCGATTGGCTCGACGCGACCGGCTGGGGTACCGCGCACATGGAAAAGCAGGCGGCGGCCTGCGGCGTGTGGCTGAAGGGCGAAGGCGCAAAGTCCGTCCTCGAGGTCGGCAGCGCGCTCGGCCTCACGACGAAGCGCCTCGTCAGGGACGGCCTCAAGGTCACGGCCGTCGACCCGTCGCCCGCCCTTGTCGCGCACACGAAAGCCAACGCGAAGGGCGCGAAGGTCCTCGAGTGCGACCTTGCCGAACTGCCCTCAGGCCCATTTGACGCCGTCGTCTCGCTCCGAAACGCCTTGAGCCGTCTTGCGGTCGAAGGCCAGGCCGAGCAGCTCCTCGGCGCGGCCCGCAAGGCGCTCAAGCCGCGCGGCCTCCTTTCGGTCGCCTTCTTCAACCGCGAGGGCCTCGACGAGGGGGCCCTCAACAAGGTGTACCCTTCCGAGGCGTTCGACTACAAAGGCAAGCGCACGCTCCTCTACGACCAGTGGCAGGCCCACCCCGACGGCGGCGACCGGTTCGTCTGGGCGCCCCTCGTCATGGTCGGCGACTACGCAATCGACTGGCTGCGCCGCGCCGTCCCCTACCGGTTCTTCCGCCTCGACGAGGTACGGGCCGCGCTCAAAGCCGCGGGGTTCGAGCCCCTCGCGGCGGTTGACGCCGCCGACGGCGCCTCGGCCGCGTCGAAGGCGTGCCGGCGCATCGAGGTCCGAGCGCGGGCGAAGTGAGCCCTCGCGCGGAGCGGCTACCTCAGCCGCTGGCGCTCGTCCAGCGTCTTCTCTTCCCGCAGGCGGACGTAGCGCCCGACGATCAGCGCCGCGGGGTAGAGCACTTGCTCCTCCATCTCCGCGTGGCGCGCGAGGTCGTCGCAGAACCGCGCGACCTCTTCCTCCCCCTCCTTCTCCGCCGCGCGGCGAAGCTGCCCCGAGAGCGTCGCGATGAGGTCGTGCTCCTTGTGCATCCGCTTCAGGTCGTGCTCGACCACGTCGGCCTTCTCGAGGAGCAGCTCGGGGTTCCCGGGCCATTGGTCGGCTGCAAGGTCCTCAAGCGAGGCGAGAACCGCAAGGACGCTTTCCTCCCTTTCCATGTGCATCGAGAGAGCCGCCTGAAGCGCACCGGCCATCTCGCCCACGGGCCCGCGCCTCGACTTCGCGTACTCGAGAGTCTCGAGCAGTCCCTCATGTTCGCCCACCAGCGACGACGGCGCGTGGTTCCTCATTCAGCCACCGGTACGACAGGGGTGAAGCGCAGTATATCGCCTGTTGGCTCTTACTGAACCGGGAATTGGCAAACGTGGGGGGGTTTCAACGCCCCTGGGCGCCTCCCCGCCCGCGGTCGGCTTTCCCCGCTTCGATCGGCGTTTGCCCGTATTGCCTGTATTTACTGTGGCAAAGCAAGCCTAGAAACCCTTGACCTCGATTTACCCGCTCGGCGCCTTCAAAGGGCGTCGGACGTGTGTCGATGGCAGGGGAATCTTCAGCGGGTGCCAAGGGCCTGGCTATGGTCGTGCTCGGCCTCCTTGTGGGAGGCGCGGCGATGGCCGGCGGGTTTGCGATCGGAAGCCAAACGGCAAGGCCAATCGTCGAGGCGGGTACCCCGGGGACTCCGGCCGCGCCGGTCGAACTCACGATCCATATGAAGAACTTCAAGTTCGATCCGGCAAGCGTCGAAGTCGCCCCCGGTTCCACCGTCACGTGGGTGAACGACGACGACGTGTACCACACGGTCACCTCCGACGAGGCCTCCGGGCCCCTGCAGTCGCCGAATGTCGAGAAGTCGCAGACCTACGCGTACACCTTCGCCTCCGAAGGGACGTTCAATTACCACTGCACTCCGCACGCGGCCAGGGACACGTCCGGCCACGGCCCCCTGTACTCCGGGATGACGGGAACCGTGAAGGTCAGCGGCACGGCCTCCGGGACGCCGCCGGCGCCCACAGGCCGCCAGCCGCTCCC
>DATEUP010000088.1:0-31138 GCA_035283065.1 Thermoplasmatota archaeon
GAGGAGATGGGGGCCGACATCTGGGCCAAGCGCACGCTCGCGGTGATTCCCCCGGGCACCCCGGTGGCGGTCATCGACGGCGCGAGGAGCGGCGCCGAGGTCGAGGCGTTCCGCGCGCAGGCCGGTGCCGCCTCCGTGCGGGTCCTCGCCCTGCAAGCGTCGCCGGCGACACGCCGTGGGCGCCTTGCCACGCGCGCGCGGTCCGACGACGAGCCGACACAGCAGGGCTTCGAAGACCGCGACAGGCGCGAGCTTCGCTGGGGAATCGGCGAGGCCGTCGCGCGCGCGGACGTCACGGTCGTGAACGAAGGGCGCCTCAAGGCGTTCAAGGCCGCCCTGCGCCGCGTCCTTGCCGGGCTTGCGGCAGAGGCTCCCCGCGCTAGCCCTGCACGGGGTACCCGAGGCTCGCGCGCGCGGCGGCCATCCGCGCGACGGGCACGCGGAAGGGCGAGCAGGACACGTAGCTCAGCCCGATCTCGTGGCAGAACGCGACCGTCGCGGGGTCGCCCCCGTGCTCGCCGCAGATCCCGACCTTGATGTCGGGGCGCGTGCGCCGGCCGAGCTCGATGGCCATCTCCATGAGCTTGCCCACGCCCTCGCGGTCGATCGTCTGGAAGGGCGCGGCCGGAAGGATGCCGTTCTCCACGTAGTGGAAAAGGAATTTCCCCTCGGCGTCGTCCCGGGAATAGCCGAAGGTCATCTGCGTAAGGTCGTTCGTGCCGAACGAGAAGAACTCCGCGAAGCGCGCGATCTCGTCGGCGGTGAGCGCCGCCCGCGGGACCTCGATCATCGTGCCGATCTTGAAAGACGCGTCCCGCTTGCGCGCCTCGCCGACCTCGCGGAGCGTCCCTTCGATCATCTCGCGCAGCACGCGCATCTCGTTCACGTGGCCCACGAGCGGCACCATGATCTCGGGCCGCGCGTCGACCCCCTCGTCCTTGAGTTCGAGGGCCGCCTCGGCGATTGCGCGCACCTGCATCTCGAAGATCTCGGGGTAGAGCATCCCGAGCCTGCAGCCCCGGAAGCCCAGCATCGGGTTGAATTCCTTGAGCGCCTCGACCTTCCTGAGCACGGCCTCCGTCTTGGCCACCTCGGCTTCGGGTTCGTGCCGCTCGCGGGCAAGCGCGATCTGGACCTTGAGCGCCGTGAAGTCCGGCAGGAACTCGTGGAGCGGCGGGTCGAGGAGCCGGATCACGACGGGAAGGCCGTGCATCGCGCGAAGGATCCCCTTGAAGTCCTCCCGCTGGAACGGCAGGAGCTTCGCCAGGGCCGCCTGGCGCTCCTCGAGCGAGCGGGCCATGATCATGGCCTGGATCCACGGGAGCCGCTCCTCCCCGAAGAACATGTGTTCCGTGCGGCAGAGCCCCACGCCCTGCGCCCCGAAGGCGCGCGCGCGCTCCGCGTCCGCGGGCGTGTCGGCGTTTGCCCACACTTGGAGGCGGGAGAACTCCTCGGCCCATGCGAGGACCTTGCGGAAGGCGGGCCCGACCTCGGGCTCGATCGTCGCGATGCGCCCGAGGTAGACGCTCCCCGAGGCCCCGTCGATCGTGATCTCGTCGCCTTCGTGGACCACGACGCCGCCTTGCGCCGTGAAGAGCTTGCCTTTCGTGTCGACGACGATCTGCTCGCAGCCGGCCACGCACGGCTTGCCCATGCCGCGCGCGACGACCGCCGCGTGGGACGTCATGCCGCCGCGCCCCGTGAGGATCCCCTGCGCCACGTTGATCCCGTGGATGTCCTCGGGCGTCGTCTCCACGCGCGTCAGGATGACCTTCCAGCCCGCGCTGCCCTGCGCGACGGCGTCGTCGGCGTCAAACACGACGCGCCCGGTGCCCACACCCGGCGAGGCGGCGAGCCCTCGCGCGATTGGCTTCGCGCTCGACGTCGGGTCGAGCGTGCGGTGCAGGAGCTTCTCGATCTGGTGCGGCGTGACCCGCCGGAGGGCCTCCTCCCTCGTGATCAGGCCCTCGCCCACCATGTCGACGGCGATCCGGACGGCCGCCTGCGCGCTGCGCTTGCCCGTGCGGGTCTGGAGCATGTACAGGCGGCCGCGCTCGATCGTGAACTCGATGTCCTGCATCTCGCGGTAATGGCGCTCGAGCGTCTGGCACGTGCGCACGAGCTGCTCGAAGACCGCGGGCAGCGCGTCCTTGAGCTTCTCGATCGGCTCGGGCGTGCGCGTGCCCGCGACGACGTCCTCGCCCTGGGCGTTTAGCAGGAACTCGCCGAAGAACGCCTTCTCCCCCGTCGAGGGGTCGCGGGTGAATGCCACACCCGTCCCGGAGTCGGCCCCCTGGTTCCCATAGACCATGGCCTGGACGCTCACGGCGGTGCCGAGGTTGTCGGCGATCTTGTGGATGCGCCGGTACTCGATCGCGCGCTTGTTGTTCCACGAGTCGAAGACCGCGCGGATCGCCATCCAGAGGTGCTCGACGGGGTCGTCCGGCAGCGCCTTGCCCGTCTTCTTGGAAATGAGCTCCTCGAATTTCGAGGCGACCTCCTTCCAGTCGTCCCCTTTGAGCTCCGTGTCGGCCTTCACGCGGCGCGACTTCTTGCGCGCGGCGATGACCTCTTCGAAGGCCTCGTGGGGGATCCCGAGGACGACGTCGCCGAACATCTGGAGGAACCGGCGGTAGGAGTCGAACGCGAAGCGCTCGTCGCCCGTCATCTTGACAAGCCCGCCGACGGTCGCGCGCGTGAGCCCGAGGTTCAGCACGGTGTCCATCATGCCGGGCATCGAGACGGCCGCGCCGGAGCGGACGGACAAGGTCAGGGGGGCTTCAGGGTCGCCGAGCTTTCGCCCGGCGAGCTTCTCGAGGTTGTGGAGGGCGACGGTGACCTGCTCGCGGAGGTTGAGCGGGTACGTGCCCTTCTGGAGGTACGAGAGGCACGCCTCGGTCGTGATGATGAAACCCGGCGGCACGCCGAGCCCGATCCGCGTCATCTCGGCAAGGCCGGCGCCTTTGCCGCCGAGCAGGGCCTTCATCTGGGCACTGCCTTCATCGAAGCTGTAGACGAGCCGGACGGCGGACATAGGGGAGGCGCGACCGGCCGTGCATCCTTGCGACCGGCTTAAGGGTTTTCGGCCCCGACCCCTGGCCCCCGTGAGGCGCGGCGGGGGATCGGGGGCTCAAAGGCGCAAGGCGCCGCACCGCTCCTCCACGGGGTCGAAGCGCAGCTCGAGGGCGGCAAACCCGAGCAACTCGAGGGGCTCGGCCTGGGTAATCGCCGGGAAACGGAGGCTCAAGGCAGCGCCGCCTCCGGGCCGCAAGGCGCGAAGGTGGTCGCCAAGGAGGAGGACCGACAAGGCCCGGCCCTGCGCGCCTTCGAGGAGCGCCCCGAGGTCGAGGCGCACGAAGGGGTGCGCGGCCGAACATCCAACCTTCGACAGGACGGCGGCCGCGTCGTCGAGGACGCGCTGGAGCGCAAGGTCTTCGCCGATTGCGCGTTCGAAGGAAGCCGCGCCAAGGAGCGCCGAGGCGATCACGGCGCCCGCGATGGCCGTGACGAGGTGCGACTGGATTTCCTCGAGCACGTTTTTTCCCCCCATTCTTCAGGCGGAAGTCAACGCGGCCGCTCCCCACCTCTGCCCCCGCCCTTGGGGGGCGACGCGGAGGGCGGCCGCGCAGGGTACCGCGTCAGGCGCGCGTGACCAGCACGCTCGTCGCGCGCGTCGCCTCTCCGACGGGCCCTGCGAAAGAGGCCTTGACCTCGAGCTCGCCGAAATTCGCGTTGCCAAGGTCGATGGTCACGGTAAAGCGCGCCTTGCCCAAGGCGTCCGTCTTCTTCGCGGCCGAGGCGCCAAGCCCCTCGACGACGACGGTCGCGCCTTCGATCGGCTTGCCCGAGGTGTCCGTCACCGTTACGTTGAAGGTGAGCGCCCCGTGCCCCGAGGCGACCTGAGCGGTCTCGCGGTCGGTCTCGACGCCCCCGAGGGTCTGCCCCTGGAGCCCGCCCATCATCGAGAGGAGGGCCGACATGGCGACCGCCACGACGACGGCCGAGACCATGAAGTAAAGGGGCAACCCCTCGACGGACCCCCTCCGGCTCGTCTTGAGCCCAAGGATCCGTGCGTTCAACCTGCGAGCCCTTGCTGACATCCCGAGTACCGTCGTTGCGTACGACATCCGGCTACCACCGGGCGAGGTGTCACCGCCGGAGGACTTGAACGCGCCTTGAAACCTATCATTGGCCCGCTGATTAATCACGGGTGGGGGAGGAGGGGCCCCAGGCGGGCGGCCAGGCCGCCCGAGCCGCCAACCCCAAATGCCGCATCGACCTTGGCGGCCGCGTGCAGGAAGCCGCGCTTCCGATCCTCGTCCTCACCTTTGCGCTCCTCTCCCTCACGCGCTTCCAGGGCGCCTCCAGCTCAACCGCCTTTTGTGACCCCGGCGCCTTCGACCGCGGTCCTCGCCTTCCTCCCCATCTAGCGCGCGAAACAAAGCCTTTTCACCCCGCCTCCGATGCGGCCGGGGGGCGGGAGGCTGAGCCGGGTCTGGGTCGTTTCGGGCGTCGTACTCTCGCTCACGGGGCTCTCGCTCGCGGCCTTCGGCGCATGGCTTGCGGGCAACGCGAATTGCGACGCCGGCGACCTCGGGCGCCAGTGCGTGATCGCCTCCCTTGGCCTCTCCGTGATCGGCGCGGCGCTGGTGGCTGGCGGCGTCCTGCGCCTGCGGCGCGTCGGCGAGGACGGAGAGGGGCGGGAGGCCGAGCCCAGCGCCGGCCTTGCGGAGCGCCCGGGGCTCGTCGCGCTCGCCCTTGCCGTCGTGGGCCTCGTCCTCCTCTCGCTCATCCTGCCCGCTCCCGCCCTGCCGGCCGATGTCTTCGCGCGCGGGGCGCCCGCCCTTGCGACCCCGCCTTCCGACCTCCTGCCCGGCGAGATCGGGGGAGCGCCCCGGACGGGGCTTGTGGTCGCCGGCCTTAACCGGTCGGTCGAGGCCGTTGCCGACTACGCCGACGGCGTCCTCGTGGTGGTCACGCGGTTCAACGCGACGACGGAGATCCTCCCCGGGGACGTGAACAACACGTCGGTCGAAGTGGCCGGCCAGCGCGCCGACGCCCTCGTCGACTCGCGCTACCGGCAGCTCGACCCCACGAAGGGGCCGCGGCTGTGCCTGCGGGTCGAAGGGAAGCACTGGTTCACCCAGGACGGCCCCGACCGGTACGTGTTCGCGTGGCGGCAGGGGACCTTCGCCTTCGAACTCAGCGCGCCGACGAAAGCGCTGCGCGACCGCGCGGCCGCCGCCTTTGCCGCCGCCTGAGCTACTCCGCCGTGCGCGCCTTGAGCGCCCGGCCGTTGAACGTGGCCTTCTCGATCGAGCGCAAGACCCTCTCGACGACGGACTTGTGGACCTCGAAGTCCGTCTGCGAGGCTTGGACATTCACGTGGCCCACCATGGACTCGGCGACGCGCGCCTTCGAGCAGACGAAGTCCACGAGCGCGTATTTGCGCAGTCCGTCCTTCTCCCCCACCTCAATGCGCACGGGGACCATCCCGAATGCGTTGGCGAGGTGGTCGAAGTCCACGACCTTCCGCACGCGGTCCGTGCGCGCGGGGTCCGGGAGCTCGATTTCCTTGATCGTCGCGCCGATGATCACGGCGATTTGGCGGATCGCGCCCTCGTCCTCCTTCGTGACGAAGGTGATCGCCTTGCCCTCGCGCCCCGCGCGGCTCGTGCGCCCGATCCGGTGCACGTAGGCCTCGATCGAGTCCGGCGTGTCGTAGTTGATCACGTGGCTCGTCTCCTCGATGTCGAGGCCGCGCGCGGCCACGTCCGAGGCGACGAGGATCTTGAGGTCCCCCGAGCGGAACTTGTTGAGGACGGCCTCGCGCCGCGCCTGGGAGAAGTCCCCGTGGATCGCGTCGGCGCGGAACCCGGCCTCCTTGAGCCGGCGCACGACGAGGTCGCAGCCGCGCTTCGTGTTGCAGAAGATGAGCGCGCGCTCGGGCTTCTCGGCCTCGAGGATCCGGGACAGCGCCCAGACCTTGTTGCGCCGCCCGACCTTGTAGAACACCTGCTCCGTCGAGGGGACCGTGAGGGTGTCGGCCGAGACCTGCAGGAAGAGGGGCGCCTTGAGGTACTCGTCGGCAAGCGCGCGGATCTCCGGGGGGATCGTCGCGGAGAAGAGCATCGTGAGCCGCTCGCGGGGCAGCTTCGAGAGGATGAAGCGGATGTCGTCGATGAACCCCATGTCGAGCATTCGGTCGGCCTCGTCGAGGACGAGGATCTCGACCGCGTCGAGCTTGAGCTCCCGGCGGTTCGTGAGGTCGATCACGCGGCCGGGAGTCCCCACGACGACCTCGACGCCCTGGCGCAAGGCGCGTACCTGGCGCTCGATCGACGCGCCGCCGTAGACGGCGAGCTCGCGGAGCTTGGCGTGGGCGGCCATCTTCGCGACCTCGCCTGCGACCTGGACGGCGAGCTCGCGCGTGGGCGTGAGGATGAGCATGCGCACGGCGCGCCCCGTGCTCGGGCTCCGCAGCATGAGCTCGATGGAGGGCAGGACGAAAGCCCCCGTCTTGCCGGTCCCCGTGCGCGCCTGGCCGATGAGGTCGCGCCGCTGGAGCACCGCGGGGATCGCGGCGACTTGGATCGGGGTCGGCTCGGAATAGCCCATCTCGCCGACCGCGCGAAGGAGGGGCTCGGAGAGGCCGAGGGGGCCAAAGGCCTTTGGGTCTGCGCTTGGGGACATGGCCGAGCGCGGCAAATCGGACGGGCGTATTTAGCCATATGGCCCGGCGGGGGCCGCTTTTCTCATTCCTCTTCGGCCGACAGGTCGAGCGCGCCGTCGGCCCGCCGGCCCCGCCGGTACCGGGAGACCGCCTCGTCGAGCGAGAGGCGGCCGACCGCCACGTCCTCCGCGAGCTTGCGCGGGATCGTGAAGCGGCCCGCGGACTTGATCCTCGAGAGCCTCTGGATGTCCTTCACCTCGCCCGGCGAGGTCGCGATCGGGGGCACGCGCTCGACGCGTTGCCCCTGTGTGGCGGCAATCGAGATCGCCGCGGTGACATCCGGGTGCTCGACGTCCTCGGTCGTGCTCGTCTCGTCGACGATCTCGAGGGGCACGCCGAGGGTCTGGAGCCGGTGGAGGAGGACGTTGCGCACCGTGGGCGCGCCGTGGCCGATCCGGACGACCTGGCGGCGCGCGGGGTGGCGCTGGAGGAAGAGGCGCACGCGGTTGGCCGCCTCCTCGACGCTGCCGCAGCGCGCCGTGGCGACGACCGCGCCGTCGAGGAGCGCGGCGACCCCAAGGCGGCGGCCGGGGTCGACGCCCACGAAGAGCCGGTCGGCGCGCTCGCGGCCCGCAAGCGCCTTGAGCGCCTGGTCGAGGTCGTCGTCGAGGTCCGCCCCGGCCGTGACGATGGGGCGGAAAGGGATCAGTGCGGCCTCCTTGGGGCTCGTGAGGACGACGCCCACGTCGTCCGGGATCGGGTCGCGCGGGGAGAGGGAAGTGAAGGCGATCCCCCGGCGCTTGAGGCGCACGACGAGGTCGTGGTAGAGGGAGAAGTCCTCGGTGACGACAGCGAGCGCGGGCACGGGGGGGGCACGCTCCTAGGGGGGCCTCAAGGGCCCTTCGAGACGAGCGTGAGGTCGGCGCTAAACGTGCTCACGGCGTTTCCAAGGTCGATGTGCTCGCGCACCCGCAGGCCCGCATGGGGGCCGTCGCGCACGACTGCGGCGCTGAGGGCCCCGGAAAACCCTGCGCCGCCCACCGTGCCGTTCACCTCGACGACCTCGATTGCCACGGCCGCAAAGCCCGACGCCACGAGGACTTCGGTCGTCGCCCGCCCGACCGTGAGGTGCGCAAAGGCGCCGTGCGCGTTTGCCACCGTGAACGCGTCGCCCTCCTCGAGCCGCGCGGGGGCGAGCCCCACGAAGTACTGCGCCTCGGAGGCGAGCAGGGGCCGGGCGTCCGGGTTTGCGACCCCGTTGCCGTCCGAGTCGACGAACCGCGAGCCGAAGCCCGACAGGTTCGTCGCCCCGATGTGCCCGGAGGTGTTCCACGCGACGAAGAACTCCTCGTTCAGCAGCCGCTCGTCCGAGGCGATGAGCCGCTCCGTGAGGTTGGTCTCGGCGTACGAGGCGCCGCCGAGCGTGCCGTTCAGCGTGAGTGTGCCGAAGGCGCGCAGCGCGCTTCGCGCCGCGCCCCTGCCGTCGACCGCCATAAGGGTCGCGTTGCCCTGGAGGGCGTAGAGCGCGCTCCCTTGTGTCCCGGGGGCGCTGCCCGAAAAATTGCCGGCGCCCTCCGCGGATTCCCTCGAGAGGTTCCCCCGGAAGCGCGCGCCCTCGAACCGCGTGAGGTGGATCGTGGTCGAGAAGCCCGCGTCGCTTTCGGAGCGGAGGTCCCCCGTGGCGTTCCAGGCGTACGTCACGGGTACGAAGGAGCCGTTGTCGCGGCCGACAGAGTGGTTCCAGGTAAGCGAGGAGAACGTGTAGTTCGCAGCGGTCCTCACCCCCCCTGCGTAGCCTTCCGAGAGCGAGGCGCCGGTGCCCACAAAGGCCCGCAGGGCGACGGTGGCAGGCATGTCCTGCGAGAGGGCCCCCTCAAAGGCCGTGGTCTGGTTGAGCCCCGCGAGCGTCCGCGTCTCGGCGCCGGAGGCCGCGAAGACCACGGACGTGTCGTTTTCGCTGCCGAAGAAGGGCACGGCGCGGAAGACCCGCGAGCCCCCGACCGTCCCGTTGTAGGCCGCTTCGACGCGCGTGACGGAGTACCGCCCGAGGTTCGTCCGGGGGATCGACACGCGGAGCAGGGTCTCGTTCAGCACGGCGAGGCCTTCGCCGACCCGGAAGGTGAAGTTCGCGGGCGCCCCGCTCGGCGTGACCACGACAGCGATGTCCGCCGCCCCGAGCGTCGGGGCCTTCACGACGAGGTACCCCTCGTCAGCGCCCCAGTCCGCGCGGATCGTAAAGCGCGCGATCACGAAGACCGTGACGAGCGAGAAGGCCGTGAGGCCGCGGTCGTCGTGCGCCGTGAAGCGGGCGAAGTAGGTCCCGGGAAGCGAATAGGCGTGCACGGCCGCCCCCCGCGTGGCATTCGTGAAGTCGACGACCCCGTCGTCTTCGAAGTCCCAGTCAAAGCGCACGACCGAGCCCTCGGCGTCGAGGGCCGTGCCCGTGAAAATGACCTCCTCGCCGACGGCGGCCTGGGCGGCGGAAGCCTGCGCGTGGACCGTGGGCGGCGTGTTGGGAGGGGCGGCGAAGCACCCGCCAACAAGTACGCCCGCCGCAAGGAGCGCAAGGAAGGGCCTGGCCCGCATCGGCGGGGATTGGGAGCGCGCTTGGATAAAGGCGCGCGTGTCGAGGCGCTACTGCGTGAACGTCTCGCCCTTCTCGAAGTTCTCCTTGACGTACTGGATGATCACGTCGCGGTTCTTGCGCAGGTGGGACTCGAACCACACCTTGACGACCCCGGCCACAACCGCCCAGAGCTTCTCGAAGCTCATCTTCTCGACGTCGCCGTCGAAGAGGATTTGCTGGGAGAAAATGCGCTTCCAGCCGCTGTACTTGTAGTACTGCTCACCCTCGCAGAATTCGAAGACGACGCGCAGGCGCGTCGAGCCGTCCTTCTGGTAATAGAACGCCTTGAGGGAGTCGCCGACACGCCCCTGGGACTGCGTGCGGTCGATGAGGTTCACGCTGTTCACGAGCGCGTAGTTGAACGTGTCCTTGAGCTTCCACTTGTCCGGGAACTCGTCGAAGGTCGCGAACACCGACGGCGAGGGCTCCATCGTGTAGTGCACGTCGATGTTCTTGAAGCGGATCCAGATCTGCCAGAAGTTCTCGATGAGGCTCCGCGTCACGTCCCGGCGCTTGCCGGTCAGCTTGTTCACGTCTTCGGAGACTTCCTGCTGCATCGAGGAGAGTTCCTTGTCTAACTGCTCAAAGAGGTCGCTTCCCATCCCACTACCCCGGGCGCGAAAAGTCCGCGAGGAGATAAAGAACTTTGGGTGGGTAGCCAGTCGGCCCGTTTTGGGGCGTTTTTCCTTCCCAAGGCGGCCCCTTGGCGGGGCGCCGGGGCGCTCAGGTCGAGTTTCCCTCGGCCCGGGGAGGGGGCGGGGGCAAAGCGAGGACGCTTTCAAGGACGCGGAGGAGCTCTTCGAGCGTGAAGGGCTTCTGGACGAAGGCGATCGCGCCGGCTTCAGTCGCCGCGCGCCTCGAGTGGATGTCTGCGCTTGAGAAGACGACGCGCGTGGCTGGCGCGATCGCGAGGATCTCCTTGGTGGCCTCCACGCCGCTCTTGACAGGCATCCGCTGGTCCATGATCACGATCTCGGGCTTGCTGGGAAGCGAGCGAACGAGCGCCACGGCCTCTTCGCCGTTCAAGGCGATCCCCACGACCTTGTGGCCGTGGAGGTTGAGGAAATCGGAGTAGATCTCGTGGAGGAAGGTCTCGTCGTCCACGAGAAGAATCTCTGCCAGACTACCGCCTCGGCCCAAAACCGAGGGAGCGTAGAAAAAGGGTTGGGTGCGGCCAATGGAGGTCCCTGCGTGCCCGCCTTTGGAGGCCCGCCTGGGGCGGCGGCCGCTGCCATAGGAAACGTTGCTTGCAAGGCAAGGCCGGTAAAGGGGGCAGGGGCCCTTGCGGCGCCTGAGGACGCGCCCCCGCGCGTGCGCGCACCCAGGGGAGTGCTTCGGGGATTTCCGATGACCATTTATATAGAAAAGGCGTTTACTATTGTCTCACGAGTGTAGACACAGTCTCACTCGATGGGATGCACGGGAAGCTTCGAAAGGAGCGGCCCGAACGGATTGCTGGGCGAGGGGTTTAGTGGGGCACGTAGGGGCGATTGGGCGATGGACAGCGTGAGCGTGACGAAGAGCATCCGGGTCTCCGGAGAGATGGCCGCCCGCATGGACAACCTTGTGGGAAACGGCACTTTCCAGACCACCTCGGAACTCATCCTCGAAGCGCTTTCGCAGTTCCTCGAACGCTACGACCTTGCCCCGCACACGCGCGTCCTTAGACTGAAGGTGCCAGCCGAAGTCGAGCGCCGCCTCAAGGCGCTCACGGAGGCAGGGGACGGCCCGACGGTCGAGGAAGCGGCGGTGCGGGTGCTGCGCGAGTTTTCGGCCGCGCGCCTGAAAGCCCTGGTGGAGGAGGCCTCGGAGTTCAACACGCTCCGGGACAAGCTCCGCCAGCAGCTTCTGGACGCGCAAGTCGGGGCCGCGCGGCGCGAGGACGTGGTCTCCAAGTAACCTTGTCGGAAGGGATGGGATGCCGGGGCAGGGGCGACCCTGCCTTACCCCCCTTTCCCCACGCCTGGCATTCCGCCTGAAAAACGAATGGGCGGATGAGTCGGATGGAACAGCTGATCTCGAAGGTCGTTGCGCGCGCAGGGCAAACCCGGACGGAGACGAGCGGGGGGGCGCGGCGAAAAGGGGCCTCGAGGCGGCTCCTGGCCGTCGGCGTCGGGTCGGCCGGCTGCGCGGCCGCCGAGTGGGTCTTTGAGGACACGCCCGAGGCCTCGACCCTGACGGTAAACACGGACCGCGTGTCGCTCGAGCTCCACAAGTCCGAGACGAAGATGCTCCTTGGCGAGCGGATTTTCGGGGGCAAGAGCGCCCAGGGGCACGCGGACGCCGCGCGCCGCGCCGCGCGGGAATCGGCGGGCGCGCTCTCCGACCTCCTCGAGGGGTTCGACATCGTCGTAGTCATGGCCGCCCTCGGGGGCGGCACGGGAACGGGTGCGGCGCCCGTCGTGGCGGCAAAGGCCCGCGAGAGGGGCGCGGCCGTCGTGCTCGTGGCGGCCCTTCCGCTGCGGGCGGAGCGCAACCGGCGCGAGCGTGCGCTCGCGGCCCTCCCGGAGCTCAAGCGCGAGGCGCACACGACGATCTTGCTCGACAGCGAAGCGCTCCTGCCGATCGCCGGCAACCTCCCGATGTCGACCGCGCTTGGCGTCATGGACTATTTCATGGCCGAGGTCCCGCGGGCGCTCGTGCGGGCCGTCGAGCTCGCGGGGGAGCGCGAGGAGGCGCAGCGGCAGGCCCGGGACCTCGTCCTTGTGGGCGGCCTTGGCACGATCGTCTACGGGGAGTGGGCGCAAGAGGGCGCGGCACCGCAGGTTCAGCACGCGCTCGTCGAATCCGCGGGCGGGGCGCCAAGCGGCGCGCTCGTGCACATCCACACCAGCGACGGGCGCGCGCCCATCGGGTCGCACCGCGCGGTCGGCGAAATCGCAAGGCGCCTCAAGTCCCTGCAGCCGCCGCCGCACAACGTGCGCCTCACGGTCGCGCGCGACCCCACGATCCGTGCCGGCGGGAGCCTCGTCTCCTTGGTCATGGGCATCGCGGACCCGTGCGCCGGCGCGCGCGACGCGCCGGGTGTCGTCCTCGAGCCCAACCGCGTCGTGGGCGCGCCGGAGCCTGCACAGGCGCGCGAGGCGCCGCCCGCTCCAGCGCCGGAAACGCCCTCCGTCGGGCTCGTAACGCGCCACCCCTAGAGCCGCGGCCCGAATCGGTTATCTAAGGGCCGGCGCGATCGCTCGGCCCCGTGAAGCTCCTCCTTTGGACGATGGACGACCCGGCGTCAAGGGGGCTCGCCCTGCGCCTCGTCGCCCTCGGCCACTTCCCACGGACAGAGGGGGACGGATCGCTGCGCAGGGACGACGCGCTTGGCGCGGCCCTTGCCAAGGTCGAGGGCTCGCTCCTTGCGGCCGACTTCGCGGACCGCGAAATCGCCGCCCGCTTTGGGCTCCCCTTCGAACGCGCGCTCTTCCTCTCGCGGCACAGCGCGGCCTCCGGGCGGAGCGCCTTCACGGTCCACCCGATCGGAAACCTCGGAGGCGAGGCCGCCTTCGGCGGCGCCCCCCGCGCGCTTGCCCCTGCCGACCCCGCCTACATGACCTCGCTGCTCCTCGCGCTCGCAGGGGAGGCGCGGCCCCTCGATGTCACGGCGACCTTTGAAGCGACGCACCACGGGCCGCAAATGAAACTCCCCTCGCTCTTCGTCGAGGTGGGCTCGAGGCCCAAGGACTGGGAGAACCCCGACCTTGTCGACGCCGTCGCCCGCGCCGTCGTGGAGGGCTACCTGAAGCCGAGCCTTGCCGAGCCCGCTGCGCCCGCCCTCGGTCTTGGCGGAGGACACTACCACCCGCGGCACACGGACCGGGCGCGGGCCGATGGCACGCCTTTCGGCCACCTCATCCCCCTCCACGCGCTCCAGGGCCTGCGCGAAGCGACTCTCAAGGACGCCGTGCGCCTCACGGGCGCCCGAGTCTGCCTGGTCGATGCCCGCAAGGATGAACGCGGGGCGCTCGAGCGCGCGGCCGCCCTTTTGGAGGCGCAGGGCCTTCGAACGGAACGCCTGGGGTAGGGGACGGGGCCCGCCCCACCAAACCTTTAAACGCCTCCCTTGGCTCCCCCGGCCCCGGGATCCCACCGACGCGTGGTGCAACTATGCTGAAGGAATGCCAAGAACATGGATACTTCCGAGTGCAAGAGTGCCCTGTGTGCAACGACCGCGGCAAGTTCCTCATGTCCGACAGGGAGCTGAACTCCCTCTCGCGGATGATGGCGGGGACGCTGCGCCACTTCCCCGAGCGCTTCGACCTTGCGATGGACGAGCGCGGGTGGGTGAACCTCTTCGACATGGTCGACGCCTTCCGCGACGCGCGCGACGACCTCCACTGGCTGCGCCCGCGGCACATCTCGGCCATCGTCGAGAGCGACGAGAAGGGGCGCTACGAGATCGACGACGAGATGATCCGCGCGACCTACGCGCACTCGGTCGACGTGAACCTCGACCTGCCCACGCACGACATCCCGGGGTCCCTCTACTACCCGGCGACCGAGGCGGAAGCCGACCCGCTCCTCGAGGGCGGGATCAAGGCGACGGACCGCCGGTACGTCCACCTATCGAAGACCTACAAGAACGCCTGGGAGGCGGGATCGGGCAAGGCCGACTCCCCGACAATCCTCGAGGTCGACGTGCGCGCGGCGGAGAAGGACGGCGTGAAGATCATGCACGCGGCCTCCACGGTCTACCTTTGCGACGAGGTCGCGCCCAAGTACTTGCGGCGGGCGCCCACCGAGGAGATTACCGACGACGAGAAGAAGGCCATGCTCGCGCGCACGCGGCCCGAGCGCCCCGAGAGGCGCGAGCGGCGCGAGGGGGATGAGCGCCCTGAAGGCGACGCCCCCCGCGGCGGCGAGGCCGAAGGCGGCAAGGAAGGGCCCGCGCCCGCAGCTGACGCGCCCGAGGGCGCGGCCAAGCGAAAGGGCAAGGGCAAGAAGGCCGGCGAAGAGGAGTAGGGCCCTCTTTGGGCCCTTCAGTCACGCGCCCGCCCCGCGGATGAGCGGCGGCACGACGAAGGGCAGCAGGATCAGCGCGAGCATCAGGAGCGACGTATACTTCGTGATCGAAAGCGCGCGGCGCTCAAGCGGGTCGCGCGGGCGCCTCGGGCCTCCGAAGAGCTCGTCTGCCGGGTGAGGGCGCGAAGCCTCCTTGAGGGCCTCCTCCTCTTCGGGCGTCGTCGGCGCCACGGGCGCCTTTTGGAAGCGCCGCAGGAGCTTGAGGACCCCGTCCCGGTACATGTGGCCCCCGTCGAGCGGCAAGAGCGGCAGCGCGTTGAAGATCCCGACCATCAGGTTGAGCCAGAAGAGCCAGTAGAACGCGTCGGCAAGCGGCCAGAAGAGCCCGCCAAGCGAGGCGAACGCGCCGGTTGGCGTGTAGAGGGCGGCAAGCTCGCCGGGGATCGGCGAGAGACCGCGAAGGGGCATCCCGAGGTAGAGGGCGCCGACGAACTGGAAGCAGCCGGACCCGAGGCCGTGCCCCTTCTCTCCGCACAGGGACGCGCCGACCCCCGGGCGCGCCGTCACGGGCAGGTTGTACATGCCCACGCGGTCGGTGTAAATCCCCATCACGGCCGAGGACTGGTTGGCGACCGGAGGCTCGCGCGCGGCAAGTTGGAGGCGGCGCGTCATGGCCTCGCCGTTGTAGAGCACGTGCACCGTGACGTTGTCGCCGGGCGAGGCCTGCGCCATGAAAGCGTCGAAGTCGTCCGGGCTGTGGAGGTCCACAAGCGGGCCGGCGTCGGCCTGGACCGCGTCAAGGAGCGAGTAGGGCAGGATGCCGGCGAGGGCCGCAGGGCCGCCCGGAACGAGCGCCACGACGAGGACGCCGTCGTCGACGGGCGCAAGCGAGGCCATGAACCCTGCCGAGAAAAGGGTCGCGCAGGCGACGGCGAGCAGGATATTGCTCGCCGGCCCCACCGCGTAAATCCGCTGGCGCTTGGCAAGAGGAGCGGCGCGCATCTCGGACTCGTCGGGCTCGACGAAAGCGCCAATCGGGAAGAGTACGAGCAGGAGGCCGACCGAGCGGACCTTGATCCCCTCGGCGCGCGCGAGGATTCCGTGGCACCCTTCGTGCACGAGGATCGCGACCGCAAGCCCGAGGACCCCGAAACCGAGCGGGATGATCGGGTTGAGGCCCGGGATCCCGATGGCGTACTGCGGCGGCAGCGTCTCGACCGGGTTTCTGGCGAGCAGGATCGTCTGGGCGATCAGCGTCAAGACCATGAGGCCCATCGTGATGAAGACCACGACGACGGAAACGCGGGAAAACGCCGCCCATAGGCGCCTGCGGCGCGCGAGCCGGTCGAGCGCCGACCGGAAGCGCACCGTGCGCCAGACGAGGAAGGGCCCGAAGGCCTGGATGTTCGCGCGCTGGAGGAGCCCCGTCTGCTTCAGGATGATGATGACCGCCAGGTACGCGGCAAAGACGAGCGTGGCGAGGAGCCAGGGATCCATGGACAGGGCCGCGACAGGGGCATGGAGGATAAAGGCTTCGCCAACGGCGTCTCCCGGCCGTCCGGTCCTCGAAATCGCACCTCAGTCCTCGCGGGCCCAGACGCGCGGGTCCACCTCGTCGTAGACCTCGAACTCGCCGCGCTCCTTGGCCTTTTCTCCCTCGCCTGCCGGGGCGTCCTTGGCAAGTTCCAGGATCTCGCGCTTGCGCATGATCCAGTAGTGGATCCGCCAGATCTTGCCGCGGACCGTGTAGGACTCCTCGCGCGACGTCGTCAGGATCCCCTCCTCCTCGAGCATGTAAAAGACGTCGCGGTCGTCCGTGTCGAGGATGTTGTCGATGATCGCGTCGGAAAAGCCGAAGAAGGAGAGGAGGTACATTGCGAGCCCGTTGATCTCCTCCTCGTCCATGCCGCGGCGCTTTAGGATTTTCGAAAGGGCCCTGCGCAGGATGTCGTACGTGATCACGCTGCCGGCAAGTTGGGCCGAGCTCATCTCGCCGGTGGCGCCCAGGAACGGCGGGGGCCCTGCGCCCTTTTGCGGCGCCCTGCGCGGAGCCTCGGGCTCCTCGACTTCGTCGAAGAACGCGTCGGGTTCGCGGGGGTCGTAGGCCATAGGGTCGCCATCCGGAGGAGGCGAAAGTCAATAGGGCGGCACCTGATCATTGCGCGAGAGCGCTATTTGCTGTTTTTGGAGGGATTGCCGGAATGGCGTTAGGACGCGTCCCTGTGGCGGGCCGAAACGTGGTCGCGTGGGTTGAGACGCACGTGGGGACCCTGCGTGAAGCCCGGGCGCTTGCCCAGCGGGCCCTCGAAGCGCGCCTTGCCGCCTGCGCCAACCTCGGGGCGATCGAGTCGGCATATCGGTGGGAGGGGACCTTGGAGCGCCGCCGCGAAGTGCGCGTGGAGCTGAAAACCGACCGGAGGAGGCTGAGGGCGCTCCTCGAGTTTGTCAAGGCGGAGCACCCCTACGAGGTGCCCTACATCGCGTGGGGCGAAGGCCTTCAGGTCACGGCGGCTTATCGGGCGTGGGCCTCTCGCGAGACGGGCCCGGCCCGAACTCGCCCTCGCCCGGCGGCGACGCGCCGCGGGACGCGCGGTACTCGTCGAAGAACATGACCGCGGGGTTGTCGAGAGAAGCGATGAGCAGCGCGCCCCAGATGAACTTGCGCTGGCGGTCCTTGGGGAGGGGGTTTGCCTCCTCGTCGCCGAAGTCGAAGCCCGCAAGCGCGATGCGTGACGCCCCGAAGTGGTCCGCGAGGAACACCGCGCGGTCGCCGTCCGTGAGGCCGCCGAAGTTGCGCGTGCCGGCAGGCGGCGAGCACTGGACGCTGGGGACGATCGGGCCTTCGAACCGCGGCACGAACTCCTCGAGCTTGCCCTGGTTGTCCGCGTGGGCGTGGACCACCGCGATCGAGCCCTTGCGGTTTGCCGAGAGGATCGCCTCCATGTCGCCGTCAAGGTCCGTGACGATGATTTCGGGGATCGTGCCGCGCTTGAGGAGGCGGCCCACGGCCCCGTCGGTCGCAACGACGGTGCCGTCCAACTGGTACTCGCCGAGCTCCTCCTCGAGCGTGGGGCCCGCCGCGCAGACGAACACGGGCTGCCGCGCAAGGAGCGGCGCAAGGTCCTTGTCGTCGGCCACGCGCCCGAGGCGCGTGTAGGCAAGCACGGCGAGGCGCTCGGCGGCTTTCAGGTCGCCTTCCCGCGAGTAGCCGAGGTCGTTCGTCGCCGCGATGTACCGGGGTTCCCAAGCGGCAAACTCCATGGCAGGGGCCCTCAAGCGGGAGCGGGGAGAAAACGCTTGGCTCGGCGTGCTGGCCTCCCAGCACGTATAAATAGGGTCACCCGTTTGCGAGGCCCGACGGTTATGGGGAACATCCGGCCGACCTACATCAAGCGCGTGGCCATCGAGCTCATCGAGAAGTACCCCGACCTCTTCACCGAGAGCTTTGACCAGAACAAGATCCTCGTCCACAAGCTCTGCGACGTGCGCTACAAGGGGATGGCGAACCGGATTGCCGGGTACGCGACGACCTATAGGCGCGTCTCGCGCGCGAGGCTCCAGCTCGAAGCCCAGTAAGGCCAGGGCCGTTCGGCCCACCCCCCGGCAGGGTTTTACGGGGCAAGTCGCCTTGGCGAAAGTCTGATGAGCAGCGCGGCCGCGCAGCAGGAGTTCCCCCTCGTTGACCTTACGAAGGTCGAGCCGAGGCTCTACCAGCAGAACCTCTACCGCTCGGCCCTCAAGGACAACACGCTGCTCGTGCTGCCCACGGGCCTTGGAAAGACCGTCGTCGCGCTGATGCTTGCCGGCAAGGCCGTCGGGGACGCCCGGGGCGACAAGGGGCGCAGGGGCGCCTGCGTCGTGGTCCTCGCGCCTACGAAGCCGCTCGTCGAACAGCACGCCTCGTTCTTCCGCGAGAACCTGGTCGGCGCAGGGCCGCCCGACAGGACCCAACATGACCCGGGCGAGGGGCGCGTGGTCGTAGCCGACATGACCGGCGAGGTCGACCCGGCCGAGCGCGAGTCGCTCTTCCTCGAGGCCGACGTTGTGATCGCCACGCCGCAGGTCGTCCGCAACGACCTGGCGGCCGAGCGCGTGTCGCTTGCCGGCGTGCGACTGCTCGTGCTCGATGAGGCGCACCGGGCGGCCGGCGACTACCCGTATGTCTCGCTTGCGAAGACCTTCCGCGCGCAGGCGGGTGCAAGGGGGCGGCTCCTCGGGCTCACGGCCTCGCCGGGGGGCAACGCGCGCGACATCCTCGCGGTGTGCGAAGCGCTCGGGATCCAGCAGATCGACGTGCGCACGGAGGAGGACATCGACGTCGCGCCCTACGTCCACGAGATCGCGGTGAACTGGATCGAAGTCGACCTGCCCGGCGACTTCAAGGTGATCGCCGCCAAACTCCGCCGGATGTTCGACCGCGAGGCCCGCAAGCTCCAGGACGCCGGGCTCGTGCGGCGCGGAAACTTCGTGTCCGCCGGCGACATCATCCGCGCAAGGCAGGGGATCCAGGCGGGGCTCGCGCGGCTGCCCCCCCAGGAGCGCGGGCCTTGGTGGGCGCTTGCAAGCGCGCAGGCGCGCGCGATGAAGCTAAACCACGCGCTCGAGTACATCGAGACTCAGGGGTCGCAGGTCTTCCTGTCCTACATGGACCGGCTGCGCGAGGAGGCCGCGCACAGGGGCGGGTCGGCCGCTTCGCGGGCGCTTGCGAAGGACCCGGACTTTGCCGAGGCCTACGCCCTTGCCAAGACGACGAAGGCGCAGCACCCGAAGGTCGAGACCGCCGCGAAGCTCGTCGCGCGGGCCCTCAAGGCGGACCCCGAGGGCCGGATCATCCTCTTCGCGCACTTCCGCGAGACCGGCGAAGTCCTCCTCAAGCGGCTCGAGGCCGTCGAGGGCGCGCGCGCCGTGCGGTTCGTCGGCCAGGCCGCGCGGGGCAACGACGCGGGGCTTTCGCAGAAAGAACAGGTCGAGGTCATCGAGAAGTTTGAGGAGGGCGCCTTCAACGTGCTCGTGGCCACGAGCGTGGCCGAGGAAGGGCTCGACATCCCGCAGGTCGACCACGTGATCTTCTACGAGCCGGTCCCGAGCGAGATCCGCACGATCCAGCGGCGCGGCCGCACGGGCAGGCGCCGGGCGGGCTCCGTGGAGGTGCTCGTCGCGCGAAAGACGCGCGATGAGGCGTACATGCGCGCGGCCTCCGCGCGGGAGTCGACCATGCGCGAGGAGCTCAAGCGCCTGCGCGTAAACCTGCGCCTGCCGATCGAGGTGCTCGACGCGCCCGCCGAGGGCGAGGTGGCGCGCCGCCTGGAGAACTTCAAAGCGACCGACCCGCCGGCCGAGACCGATCCGGCGCCGAAGGGGTCGCTCGAAGCGTTCGGCGAGCGAGGCTCGGGGGAGCCGCCCGCCTCAATTCCCGCGCGCCAGGTCGCACCGCCTGCGGAGGAGGGCCCGCAGATCTTCGCGGACGACCGCGAGCTCCGCGGCCCCCTTGTCGACGCGCTGAGGGCCCTCGGCGTGCGGGTCGTGCCCCAGCGCCTCGCGGTGGGGGACTTTGCCTGCCCGCCGCAGGTCGGGGTCGAGCGCAAGACAATCCGGGACTTTGCAGCTTCGCTTTCCGACGGCCGCCTCTTCGCGCAGGCCGAGGCCCTCGCCCAGGCTTATGAGCGCCCGGTCCTCCTCATCGAGGGCGACGAGGCCTCGGGGTTCGAGGGCGTTGCGCCCGAGGCGTTCCACGGCGCGGTGGCCCGCCTGATCACGGACCTCCACCTTTCGGTCCTTCGCACAAGGGACCCGAGGGGCAGCGCCCAGGCGCTCGCCGGGCTTGCGCGCCGCGCCGGGCGCACGGGGGCGACGCCGCCCTCGGGCGCGCCGAGAACGGCGAAAACGGGGCTCACGGTCGCCGAGACCCAGCTTGCCGTCCTTGAAGGGCTGCCGGGGGTTTCGCATTCAACCGCGGTCCGCCTCCTGGCGCACTTCGGGACGATCCGGGCGCTCTCCCAAGCCTCCCTCGAAGAGATCGCCGCGGTCCCTGGCGTCCCCCGGCGCACGGCCGAGCAGATTTTCCAGGTGCTCCACGCCGCCTACCCGGCCGACGGCGCCTGACCCGGCGAAGCCGCCTTCGGTTAGGTTTATCCAGGGGGAGGGTTTCCCCGAAAAAGTGGCCGACCCGCCGGGGGCATGAAACCGTGAAGCCCATCCAGGTTGCCGCCGGCGCGCTCCTTGCCTCCGCATACGCGACCATGGTGCTCGGCGCCTACGTGAAGGCGATCGGCGCGGGGATGGCGTGCAGCGAGTGGGGCACCTGCAACGACGGCGAGTTCTTTTCGCGCCTCGACAACGCCGGGGTCGCCGCGGAGGTCGCCCACCGGGTCGCCGCGACGACGGTGATGGTCGCCGGCGCCGCCCTGCTCGCCGTCGAGTTCCTCCACTACCGCGGCGAGCGGCGCCTCTTGCGGCTCACCTTGCTTGCCGCGGTGGTGCTCGCCGTCCAGGTCTCGCTCGGCGCCTTCACCATCTTCACGAACCTCGAACCCTTCATCGTCACTGCGCACCTTGCCGTCGCGACCCTCTTCTTCGCGCTCACGCTCGTCATCGCCATGCGGGCCTGGAAATTGCCCCCCGCCGCCGCCGGCGCGCCGGCCCCTGCCGCGGCGCCCGAGGCGGAAGCCACGAAGACCGGATAGGCGAGGAAAGCCCAATGGACGAGGAACCTTCCGAGGAAGCGCCCGGGGCGACCCTCGGCCGCCGCCTTGCAGACTACGCCGTCCTCGTGAAGCCCGGCATCATGCTCGCCCTCCTCATCTCGTGCTTCTCCGCGATGGTCGTAGCCGCAGGCGGCCTGCCGCCGCCAACGCTCGTCGCCGCCACGCTCGTCGGCGGCGCGCTTGCCTCCGCATCGGCTGCGGCGCTGAACAACCTCCTCGAACGCGACCGAGACGCCAAGATGCGCAGGACCCGCAGGCGGCCGCTTCCCGCGCACCGCCTCGAGCCCTCGCACGCCGCCGTTTTTGCGACCGTGCTTGCCGGCGCCGCCTGCATCGTTCTCACGGCCTTCGCAAGCGCGCTCGCCGCGGCCCTCGCGCTCTCGGGGCTCGTCTTCTACGCCTTCGTCTACACGCTGTGGCTGAAGCCCCTCACGGCGCAGAACATCGTGATCGGCGGCGCCGCTGGGTGCTTCCCCGCGCTCGTCGGCTGGACGGCCGTGACCGGCACGATCGGCCCGGGCGCCGTCCTCATCGCCCTCATCGTGTTCCTCTGGACGCCCCCGCACTTCTGGAGCCTCGCGCTCCTCTACAAGGACGACTACGCGCAAGCCGAGTTCCCCATGCTCCCCGTCACCCGCGGCGAGGAGGTCACGCGCCGCCAAATCCTCGCGTACTCCGCCTTGCTCGTCGCCGTCACGGCGCTCCTTGTGCCCCTCGGCGTGCTCGGACTCGTTTACCTCCTGCTATCCGCCGCCCTCGGCGCGATCTTCCTCGCGCAGGCCGCGACGCTGTTTTTCACGCGCAAGCCCACCGCGGCCCGCGCGCTCTTCCGCTATTCGAATGCCTATCTGGCCCTCCTCGCCTTCGCAATGGTCCTCGACGTCGCGTGGCCCTTCTGATGGCGTAGCGGCCGCGCCGCCGCCGGGCCCGCCAAGCGCGGGGTTCCCCGCGTGGAAAGGGTTTTATGATCCTCCCGGGGTCGCCCGCACGCCTTGGTCGACGTCCCGCCACTTGCATGGGTGGGCTTCTTTGCGACCGTGGCGACGATCCTGGCCATCGACCTCGGCTACTTCCACCGGCGCGCCCACGCGATGACGATCAAGGAGGCCTCCTTCTGGGCGGGCCTGTGGATCAGCGTCGGGCTTGCTTTTTCCATCGCCGTCTGGTGGCTCTACAGCCGCACGCCCGGCACCCTCTCCGGGGAAGCCGCCGCCCAACTCTACCTCACGGGCTACATCCTCGAGGAGTCGCTCTCCGTCGACAACCTATTCGTGTTCATCGTGATCTTCCGCTATTTCGGGGTCCGCGGCGAAGACCAGCACAACGTGCTCTTCTACGGGATCCTCGGCGCGATCCTCATGCGCGGGCTCTTCATCTTCGTTGGTGTGGCGGCCCTCCACGCGTTTGAGGCCACGATCTACGTCCTTGCGGGCCTCCTGCTGTTCACGGCCCTGCGCATGACCTTCGGGAGCGACAGGGAGATCGACCCGTCGCAGTCGCGGATGTACCTCCTGCTCAAGCGCATCATGCCCGTGACGGAGGACGCGCACGACGGGAAGTTCTTCCACAAGGTCGGCGGGCGCCGCCACGCGACGACCCTGCTCCTCTGCCTCCTCCTAATCGAGGCGACCGACGTCCTCTTTGCCCTTGACTCGGTGCCCGCGATCCTGGGCGTGACCGACGAGGCCTTCATCGTCTACACGTCGAACATCTTCGCCATCGTCGGCCTGCGCTCGCTCTACTTCGTGGTCGCGGCCGGCATCCAGCACCTCAAGTTCCTCAAGCCCGCGCTCGTGATCCTGCTTGGCTTCATCGGTGTGAAGATGATCATCGCGGGGCCGTGGAGCGACTGGTACCACATGCCGGTCTCCGTGTCGCTTGCCGTCGTCGCGTCGATCCTGCTTGTCGCGATCGCTGCGTCCGTCGCCTACAACCGGTGGCACCCTGCGCCGCCCCCGACGGCGCCGGGCGCGGAAGGGGCGGCCAACGCTCAGGCTCTAGATGCAGGCAAGCCGTGAGGCGCCGCAGTCGCGGGCCTTTGGCCCTTGGGGCCGCCAGCCTCTCGCCGGGCCCTTCACCCGCGCAGGATGATCTCGATGTTCACGCCGTCGGGCACGTTGATGCGGATGAGCTGGCGCAGCGCCCGCTCGTCGGCGTCGAGGTAGATGAGGCGCTTGTGCACGCGCATCTCCCAGCGGTCGACGGTCTCCGAGCCCTCGCCGTCCGGGGACTTGCGCACCGGGACTTTCAGCGTGCGCGTCGGCAGGGGGATCGGCCCGCGGATATCCACGCCCGTGCGCTCGCTGATCTGCTTGATCTGCGCGCACACGGAGTCGACCTTCTTGGGCTCGGTCCCCGTAAGGGAAATCCTCGCTTTGGCCGCCACCCCAGCCACCTCCACACGACGTCAGGACCGCGGGAGGTTGTCGGGGCGTCAGTCCGTCGCGATGCACATGCCCGCCGCGACGGTCTGGCCCATGTCGCGGATCGCGAAGCGCCCGAGCTGCGGGAACTCCTTCGCGTTCTCGAGGACCATGGGCTTTGTCGGCTTCACGCGCACGATCGCCGCGTCCCCCGTCTTGAGGAACTCGGGGTTCTCTTCCTTCGTGCCCCCGGTCTTCGGGTCGAGCTTCTTCTCGAGCTTCACGAAGGTCGCCGCGACCTGCGCCGTGTGCGCGTGGAAGACCGGCGTGTACCCGACCGCGATCGCGGAAGGGTGGTTCAGCACGGTGATTTGCGCCGTGAACTCCTTCACGACCTTCGGCGGGTGGTCGACCGGGCCGGCCACATCGCCCCTGCGGATGTCGCCCTTGTTGAGGCCGCGGACGTTGAAGCCCACGTTGTCGCCAGGGACCGCCTGGGGGATCTGCTCGTGGTGCATCTCGATCGACTTGACTTCCGCCGTCTTGTGCGCAGGCTCGAACATGAGCTTCATCTCGGGCTTCAGCACGCCCGTCTCGACGCGGCCGACCGGCACGAGGCCGATGCCCGTGATCGAGTAGACGTCCTGCACGGGCAGGCGCAGGGGCTTCTCCGTGGGCTTCGGGGGCTCCTTGAGGCCGTTGAGCGCGTCGAGCAGCGAGGGCCCCTTGTACCAGCCGAGGTTCGGAGAGGGTTTGATCATGTTGTCCGCGACGTACGCCGAGATCGGCACGATCGGGACCTCGTCCGTCTTGTAGCCGACGTTCTTGAGGTTCTTGATGACGTCCACCTTGACCTCCTCGAACTTCTTCGAGTCGTAGGCCGGGGCCGTCGCGTCCATCTTGTTGATGGCCACGATGAGCTGCGTTACGCCGAGGATGCGCGCGAGGAAGATGTGCTCCTTCGTCTGCGCCTGGACCCCGTCGACGCACGACACGACCAGGACCGCGGCGTCGGCCTGCGAGGTCCCCGTGATCATGTTCTTCACGAAGTCCCGGTGCCCGGGCGCGTCGATGATCGTGAAGTAGTACTTCTGCGTGTCGAACCGCTTGTGCGCGACATCGATCGTGACGCCGCGCTCGCGCTCCTCCTTGAGCGCGTCCATGACCCACGCGAACTCGAAAGTGGCCTTCCCCTTGGACTGGGCCTCCTGGCGGAACTTCTCGATGACGTGGGCCTGGATGTGACCCGTCTCGAGCAGCAGGCGGCCGACAGTCGTGGACTTCCCGTGGTCAACGTGTCCGATGAACACGATGTTTAGGTGGGGCTTCTCAGCGGGCATCGCTTTCTTTTCTCCTATGGCTGGGCTTGTGTGTGCCCATTCAGGGTGAACTCGCAAAGGGCTTCCACTATATATGCGTTTACTCAGCGCGAGACGGGCTGGCGAATCGCCAATTCTCGGGCCCGTTTTCGGACGTTTCCAAACAAAACCGCGCGCAATTTCGCGACACATCAGCCTGCGTAGTAGTCCGCGGTCGGCGGGTCGGGCTTGAGGCCCTTCCGCTCGCGGATCTTCTTAACAACCGTGGGCTGGAGGTCGCGCGGCACGGGCCTGAAGCCCGCGTTCTCCGTCGACCAGAGCGCGCGCCCTTGCGTCGCGCTGCGGATCGCGGACGCGAACCCGAACATCTCCGCGACCGGGCAGATCGAATCGATCGTCGTGATTTCCCCCTCGCTCTTCATGTCGATGATCTCGCCGCGGCGCGTCTGGATCTCGCGCGCCGCCGAGCCCATCACGTCGTTCGGGACGTTGATGAAGACCTTTTGGTAGGGCTCCATGAGCACGGTCCCCGCGGTCACCATCGAGCCGTAGATCGCCGAGCGCATCGCGGGGATGACCTGGCCCGGCCCGCGGTGGATCGAGTCTTCGTGGAGCTTCGCATCCACGAGCTTCACCTTGAGCGCCATGGTCTTCTCGCTGGCAAGCGGCCCGCGGTTGCAGGCCTCGATGAAGGCGTCTTTGCAAAGCTCCATCGTCTCGTGGAGGTTTTGGATGCTCTTGGTCATGTCGAGCATGATGTTGGTGTCCTGGATCCAGACGACCCCCTTGGCCTGGTCCTTCCCCCACCCGAACTCCTGAAACTTCAGGGCCATCGCCTTCTTGTCCTTGATGGCTTTGCCGGCGGGGATGTCGCCCGCTTTGATCGCGTCGACGATCGGCTGCTCGAGCGGCTCGACCTCGACGTAGAACTTGTTGTGCTTGTTCGGCGACTTGCCCTCGAAGTACGTGGGCGAGGGGTTCGGGACCGACTCGCGGTACACGACGATCGGCGGCGAGGTGTTGATCTCGACCTTCTGCTCGTTGACGATGCGGTACTGCGTGATCTCGAGGTGGAGCTCGCCCATCCCCGAAATGAGGTGCTCGCCGGTCTCGTTGTTGATCTCCACGACGATCGACGGGTCGGCCTTCGAGATGCTGCGCAGGACCTCGATGAGCCGCGGAAGGTCCCGCGTGTGCTTCGCCTCGATGGCGACCGTGACGACGGGCTCGCTGTAGTGGACGATGGGCTCGAAGGAGTCCATCGCGGCGTCGCTCGAGACCGTGGAGCCCGAGATTGCGTCGCGCAGCCCCGAGACGGCCGCCATGTTCCCTGCAAGGACCTTGTCCACGGGCATGCGGTCGGCGCCGACGGCGACGGCGACAAGCGCCACGTGGTACGAGCGGCCGCCCATCCCGCTGATGTAGACCTCCTTGCCGCGCTCGATCGTGCCCGAGTACAGGCGGCCGATCGCGACCTCGCCCGCGTGCGGGTCGACGATGATCTTGTTGACCATGAGCGCGATTGGGCCGTTCGGGTCGGCGGCCAGCATCGCCTTGGCCACGGGGGACTCGACGTCGCCGTGCCAGATCTTCGGGATGCGGTACTTCTGCGCCGTCGGGGGGTCTGGGTGGTGCTTCACGGACATGTCGAGCAGGACCTCGTGGATCGGGCTCTTCTTGGCGAGCTCCTTCTGCGTGCCGCTCTTGCACGACTCATAGATCTCCTTGAAAGAGATCCCCTTGCGCTTCATCCAGGGCACGCTCGTCGCCCACTTGTTGAACGCGGAGCCGAAGCCCACCGTGCCCTTCTCGACGTTGACCTGCCAGTCGTTGCGGAACCCCTCGGGCGCGTACTTCTTGATGCGGTCGTTGACCTCGCTGATGATGCGCACGAACCGCTTCTGCATCTCCTCGGGCGAGACCTTGAGTTCGTTGATTAGGCGGTCGACCTTGTTGATGAAGAGGACGGGGCGCACGGCCTCTTTCATGGCCTGTCGGATCACGGTCTCGGTCTGGGGCATCACGCCTTCGACCGCGCAGACGACGAGGATGACGCCGTCGAGCGCGCGCATCGCGCGCGTCACGTCGCCGCCAAAGTCCACGTGGCCCGGCGTGTCGATGAGGTTGATGAGGTACTGCGTGCCCTCGACTTCGTGGACCATCGACGCGTTTACCGCGTTGATCGTGATCCCGCGCGCCTGCTCCTGCTCGTCGTAGTCGAGGGCAAGCTGGGTGCCGGCAAGCTCCTCGGAGATGAGGCCGGCGCCTGCAAGCAGCGAGTCCGAGAGCGTCGTCTTGCCGTGGTCGATGTGGGCCGCCGTGCCGATGTTGCGCACGTGCTTCAGGTCGGCCATGAGCGCCTGGACGCGCGCGATGTTCTCCTCTTTGCGTCCCATAGCAATCCCCTGGGGTTTTCACGAGATGGGCCCTTCAAAGCCGCAAGGGCGCCTGCCCTTCACCTTGCGCTTGCCGCCACGCGCTCGACTTCCTCGCGCTTGGCCATCGCGGAGGACTCGAGCTTCCCCAGCGAGGCGTTGATGATTTCGTCGGCCAGGCACTGGGCGAGCCGCTTGCGGTTCTTGTGGGAGGACTCGATGACGCCGCGGCAGATGTTGCGAAGCGCCACGTCGAGGCGCCGGGACGAGGAGATGTCGACGGCCTTCGGAACCGAGATCCCGCCGAAGCGCAGGCGCGTGACCTCCTCGCGGGGGCTCACCATCTGGAGGGCGTCGACGTAGACCTGGATCGGGTTGAGCTTCGTCTTGTTGTGGACGATCTGGAACGCCTCGCGCACGATGTTGTACGCGTGGGCCTTCTCGCCCGTGGAATGCTCGGAGCGCATCATCCCGTTGATGAGGCGCTCGACGATGTTGAGGCGCTGCTTGGCGAACGACTTGTTCGCGTGGCGCCCGCTCGTGTGGGGCACGGCGATCGGCTTGACGTTGATGTAGCGGATGAGGCCCGGGTCCTTGACCTGGATCGCCTCGAAGCTCCACTTGCCGAAGAGGAGGATCTCGCCCTTTTTCGGGGCGCCTTCGGGGACGGACGCTGGGGCCGGCGCGGGAAGGGCCGGCGCGGGCGCCGCGGCGGCGGGCAATGCGGGCACCGCAGGCTCCGCGGGCGCAGGTGCGGCGGGCGCGGTCTCCGCAGGGGCAGGCGAGGCCGGCGCGGGGGCCTCGGGTGTCGGCACTGGGGGCGCCTCCGGCGCATCGGGCGCTTGGGGTGCGGGGGGTTCCTCGCTCATGTTGGGCGCCACCTCACCTCACGGGCTTCTCCTTGCGCCCGCGCACCATCTCGTCCAGGGAGACATTGTTGACCTTGATGACCTTGTAGCGCACGCCCGGCAGGTCGCCGTACGAGCGGCCCGACCGCCCGCCGATGCCTTCGACGAGGACCTCGTCGTGCTCGTCGATGAAGTCGATCGCCCGGTTGCCCACGGCGAAAGCCGTGATCTGCCGGCCGTTCTTGATGAGCTGGACCTTCACGCACTTGCGGATCGCCGAGTTCGGCTGCTTGGCCTCGATTCCGACCTTTTCGAGCACGATGCCGCGGGCCTGGGGCGCCGCCTCGAGGGGGTCGGACTTCTCCTTGAGGTGGAGGACGCGCCGCTTGTAGTACCGGTCGGACCAGCGCAGGGCCTGCCGGTTCTTGCGCAGCTTCCGCGCAGTGTGGAGACCCGTCGGTTGGCCCATCTGGACACCTAGGTTTTGCCTTTGCCAGGAGGCAAAGTAATGCTGCAAAGGAACACCCATATATAAGGGCGACGGGCGCGGCGCATTCACGTTTTTCGCCGCGATTCCTTGCGAGCGGACCCTGCTTTTTGCCCTTCAGCGGGGGTGGGGCGGCGGGCCTTCGCCCTCGTCCATGTCTGGGTGCAAGGGCTCCTCGGCACCCTCGTCGTCCAAGGTGCCGTCGCCGTCGATTGCAAGGAGCGGCGAGCGCGCGTCGAAGACCGGGCGCCAGCGGACGGTCGCGTAAATCGCGGCCGCGGCCCCCGCGAGGATGACGATGAGGGCGGCCATCGGCAGGGAGTTGTTCACGAGCGCCACGGCAAAGGTGACCGTCACGTTGCCCGAGGGGTTCGCGCCGTTTGCAAGCCGCTCGTCGTTGTCGATGACGACGAAGTACGTCCCGGCTGGCAGGGGTTCGGTGGTAAAGGCCGTGTGCTCCGTCGCCGCGCGGCTGTAGTCGACAAAGAACGACACCGTGGCGTTCGGGTTGCCGCCTTCGCGAAGCGCCGCGTAAACCGTGTAGTTCTCCGCGTCGAATAGGTAGGAGTCGAACACCTCCGCGCTCCCCTGGGGGGCGTCAGCTTGGAAGATAATCGAGTCGCCCTCCGCCGCCGTGACGCGGAACACGAGGATCGCGTAGGCGGGAAGGACCCTCGTCCCCGCGAGGCGGCCGCTTACGGGCTCGACGGTGATCGATGCAGGCGGCGTCGCGTTCAGGCCGTTTGCGGCAAGGAGCGCCCCGGGCGCGACGCCCTCGGCGGCCGTCCCCAAGCCCGAGCCACTCCGGAGGTCCTCAAGGGGAGCCCTCTCGGGAAGAGGGAGGTCTGGGGCCGCGCTTGGGGGGATCGGCCCGTCGGCCGCCTGCGCCCCCGCGCTCGCCTGGGCGCCCGGCGCAAGAAGCCCCATAAGGAGGACGGCTAGGGAGACCGCGAGCAGGGGGGCGCGCATTCGCATCAAGCGCCGCGCGCTCAGATTGGGATGTTAAGAAAGCATCGATTGTGGTGGAGGCCAGGCGGAACGACCCTCAGGAGGCGCCCAGGCCGGGCGCAGCGGGCGCGGTAACCTGGCCCGACGGTTTTATCGGCGCGCTCGCAGTGGAACGCCCGTGGCGCGAAGGGAGAGGCTCCTTGCCGCGGCCCTTGTGGCCGTCCTCGGCGGCACGGCGCTTTCCGGCTGCATCAGCGTTTTCCCCGTGAAGGGGCTGCTCTCGACCGACCCCACGACGGCGTCGCAGCCCTTTGCCAACGTGGAGGTCTACCACCGCGCCGAGGAAGGGCCCTCGGGAGGCGGGACCTGCGTTGCGGGGAGCGACGTGAGGCAGTTCTACGTTCCCCAGCGAGCCCGGAGCGTCTCGGTGGACCTGCGCGCCACACTGAAGGCCGCGCCGCGGCCGTTCGACATCGTCTACAACGGGAGCCTGGACCTCGTCGTGAAGGACGGTGCGGGCGTTGTTTGGGTTGACGTGCATGAGGAGGGGCGCAGCGTGGAGAAGAAGGTGGTCGTCGAAGGGCCGCGGCCAGGCGCCTGGGCGATCCAGGCCTCGTGGAAGCTCTGCGACGTTTCCTTGGTGTACAAGATCCATGACAGTTTCGAGGTCTCGATCATCGTGAACCAGCCTGCCTAATGGCGGGCCTCGTCAGTCCACGACCGCCTTCGTGGCGGAGAACCGGCCCGCCTTGATCTCGAAGTCGTAGTAGCCGAGCGGGTGGTTCACGCCGCGCATCTTTGTGATCTTGAAGCGCCGCCGCACATCGACGACGTTCACCGGGACCATCTCAAGGCGGAAGATCCCGTCCGCGAGGATCCCCTCGTCGTGGGTCGCGCTGTCGAAGATCCCGGGCGGCAGCTCCTCCGAAACCGTGAGCACCGTGAACCCGTGCTCCTTCAGCCACTCGAAGAGCCGGAAGATCTCGACGCGCGGGTCTTTGGGCTTCGAAACGACGTTGAGGGCCGTGAGCGAGTCGAGGACCATGAGGTCGTAGCCGATCTGCTCGCGCAGCGACTTCACGTACATCTTGAAGACCTCGAGCCACGACGAGCCCGTGATCTCCCCGATCGACTTCCGGATGAGCGCGAGGTCGAGGACCGCAAGGTTCTCGCCGACCTCCTCCGTCTTGAACCCGCAGCTCTTCATTTGGAAGAGGATCGACGGGCGCGATTGCTCGAAGGAGACATAGAGCCCGCGGGCGTTTCCTGCTCGCACGTTGTGGTGGAGGATCGAGTAGGCCAGCGTAGACTTCATCGAGCCGCTCGCGCCTTGGATCAGGACCGCGTGGCCCTGGGGGATGCCGCCCTCGAGCGCCTCGTCGAGCCCGTCGATGAAGGTCGGGTACCGCGCCGTGTTCTTGCCCCCTTCAAGAGTCCCCTTCGGCGTAGGTGAACCTTTCGCTCCCTGCCCTTAAGGGACGGGCCGCTTTTCCTCCGAGGCTCCCGCCTTCTGAGAGGCACGTCCCCGCGCGGCCTCCAGCGCACGCAGGACCGCCTCTTCGGGGCCTTTCGCGTGGACGAGCCGGCCGCGGCGCAAGTCCCCGATGCGGTCGACGGGCCACGAATCGAGCGAAACGACGGTGAGCCCCATGTTGAGCGCGGCGGCCATCTCGTTCAGCGTGCCTTCGCTCCCGCCGACGGCAATCACGGCGTCGCTGTTGTAGACGATCATGTAGTTGCGAGCGTACCCGACGCCTGTGGCAAGCGGGACCGAAACGAAGCGGTTCGCGCGCTCGACGGTCGCGTCAGGCAGGAGCCCGATCGTCGTGCCGCCCGCCTCGA
>DATEUP010000089.1:0-19371 GCA_035283065.1 Thermoplasmatota archaeon
GGGCGGGGCGCGGCGCTTGCCAACCTCGGGCGGCTCGGCGAGGCGGTCACGGCCTTCGACGAGGCGATCCGCCTCGACCCCATGCTCGCCTCCGCTCGCCTCGAGAAGGGCGCCGCGCTTTCGCGCATGGACGACCTCAAGGGCGCGGTCGCCTGCTTCGACGCGGTCCTTGAGCTCGAGCCTGGAAACGCCGTCGCGCTCCTCTCCCGGGGCGAGGCGCTCGTGCGCCTCGGCGACAACGCGGGAGCCCTGCGCTCCTTCGACCGCGCGCTGGAGACCGCGCCCATGGAGCCCACCGCCTGGAGGCGAAAGGGCGAATTGCTCCTGAAGATGGGGCACGCGGCCGACGCGCGCCGCTGCTTCGACCGCGCGCTCCAGCTCGACGCGAATGACGCCGACGCCGTCGTCCGCCGAGGGGACGCGCTGCGGCAGGGGGGCGACCCTGCAGGCGCGATCGACTCGTACGAGAAGGCCGCCCTGATGCGGCCCGGGCGCGCGGAGCCCCTCGTGCGCAAGGGGCTCCTGCTCTTCTCGCTGTCAAAGTTCCCCTCCGCGCGCGACGCCTTTGCGCGGGCCCGGGAGCTTGAACCGGACAACCAGGTCGCGGCGGTGAACCTCGCGGTCGCGCTCTACAGGTGCCGCGAGTTTGCCGCTGCGAAAGCCGAAGCGGAGTCGGCGCTCCTGCGCTGGCCAGGCCAAGTCGACCTCGCCCGCGTGCTCGCCGCATCCGGGCGCAAGCTGCGCACGGCCGGCGCGCCCGTGGGGACGCGCGGCGTCCAGCCGCCGGGCACCGACCACACAGTCGAAGACATCTTCATCATCTACCGCGACGGGCGGCTCATCAACCACCAGACGAGGCGGCTGCGCGCCGACATGGACAACCAGCTCCTCTCCGGGATGCTGACGGCGATCCAGAGCTTCATCCAGGAGGCGTTCCGCGAGGGCGACGAGGGCCGGCTCTCCGAGATGTCGTTTGGCAAGAACCAGATCCTCATCGAGCGCGGCAAGTGGATCTCGATCGCCGTGGTCATCCACGGGGTCCCGCCGATCGGCGCGCGCGCGGAGGTCGCCTTCGCGGTCCAGAGCATCGAGGAGTTGCACGGCAGCCGGCTCGCGGCCTGGGACGGCGAAACTGCGAACCTGCGCGGCATCGGGGATGCGGCGGGGCGGATCCTCGAAGTCCTCTAGGCGCCCCACCGGCCGCGCGCCGTCGAAGACACTTTACGCCGGGAGCCGGTTTGCCGCCGCGCCCGGCCATGTTGCAACCCACGCGCTGCCCCCAGTGCGGCGAGACCGTCGAGGCCCCCCACCGGTATTGCCCGGCTTGCGGAGAGCCGCTCCCTTCGGCCGGCAAGGGCGCGAAACGGCGCGGCGCCGAGGAGGGCGACCGGGTCGCCAAGACGGTCGACGACTACCTGAAGGCCGTGTCGACCTTCGAGCGGATGCTCCACGGCGGCGGGCCAAACTCCGTGCGCTCGCTCCTCTCGCGCGGCGACGCCCTCACGTCGCTTGGCGAGTACGAGGCCGCCGTTCACGCGTACCGCGAGGCGCTCAAGGCCGAACCGGGAAACCTGCAGGGCAAGCTCGCGCTCGCGCGCCTCTACAACCGGCTTGCAAGGTACGGGGAGGCCGTCGCCCTGTGCGGCCAAGCGCGGGCCGGCGACCCGAAGAACGAGGAGGCCTACCTCATCGAGGCGCGCGCCCTGCTCGCGTCGGGCAACTTCGGGGCGATCGTCGACCTCGACACGGCCGCGCGAGGGGAGGGCGTCGCCTCGGCCGCCCTCTCCCGGGTCGCGGACCTCGCGCGGCGCCGGTACCGCGAAGTCCAGTCGTCCCACGCGGTCGTGCAGGAGGTCTTCGTGATCCACCGGAGCACGCGGCTGCTTGCGCACCGGTCGCGGCTCTTCCGCCCGCAGGTCGACTCGGACCTCGTAGCGGGGACGCTGCGCGCGATCCAGGACTTTATCCAGTTCGCGCTCATGGGCGCAGAGGCCGGCGCGCCGCCCCTCGACGAGCTCCACTACGGGTCCTTCCTCGTGCGCGTGGAGTCCCGCGAGTTCTTCCAGGCGGCTTTCGTCGTCTCGGGCACGCCCGACCTTGCGATGCGCGAGCGTTTCGCAAGCGCGACGGACGAGATCGCCTCGCGCTTCGCAGACGTGCTTGGGGACTGGGACGGATCGATTGACCGGGTCCGGGGGATCCAGACCTTCCTCGACGAAGCGTTCTTCCCCGAACTCAAGGTCGAGGAGATGGAAGGCGAGCTCGACCTCGGGTGAGAGGGGCCCCTGCGCGGACCTCAACCTCTGCCGCCGATCGTGAGCAAGAAGGCAGCTTCCTTGGTCGCCTTCAGGTCGTGGGGGACCTTCGCGCCAAGCTCCGCGATGGCCCCCGGGCCGAGGATGAGATCCTCCTTGCCGGCCCGGAGGCGCACCTGCCCTTCGATCACCTGGAGCGTGAGGGGACTTTCGGCCTTGTGCGAGCGGACCCTGCGGCCGGCGCCGAGCAGGACGAGCACGACGCGCAGGCCCTGCGCCTTGAACACCGTCCGGGAGTTGCGCCCTTCCTCGTCCCAGATTTCCTCGGCGCGAAGCTCGTCGAGCAGCAGGGGCAGCCGCGCGGTAAGCACCTCGCCCGAAAGCGGGCGGTCCATTCCGCGGCGGGGCTCCCTGAGCGCCATGGCGGCGAAGGCCTCGGGGCGAAAGGGTAGGGCCTGCTAATCAGGGTTGTGAGGACCCTTCAGCGCGCACGGACGGAAATCTGCTCTTTCTCGGCGTACGTGAGCACCTTCGCCTTCGACTTGCCAATCACGACATCGTCCTCGATGCGCACGCCGCCGAACCCGGGAACGTAGATTCCGGGCTCGCAGCTGAAGACCTGCCCCTCTTTCAGCGTAAAGTCCGCAATCCTCGAGATCCCCTGGCCCCCGTCATGGACCGCGAGCCCGATCGAGTGGCCGGTCGAGTGGATGAACCGCCCTTTGTACTTCGTCCGGTCGATGATCTCCGCGCAGCGTTCGTGGACCTTGCGCGCGCTTACCCCCTCCACCATCATGTCGATCCCCGCGAGGTTCGACTCGAGCACGATGCTGTAGATTTCCTTGTGCTTCGGCGTGGGGGTACCGTAGATGAACGTTCGCGTGATGTCGGAGCAGTACCGACCGAAGGTCCCGCCGAAGTCAAAGAGCGCGAACATCCCCGGGCGCAGCTTCACCTTGCCCGGGACGTAGTGGGGCTCCGACGAACTCGCGCCGAACCCGCAGATCGTCGAGAACGAAGGCGCGCTCGACCCCCGCCGGCTCATCTCGTACTCGAGCTTGGCCGCCGCCTCCTGCTCGGTGATCCCCGTGCGCAGGATCTCGGGGATCGAGGCCGCGGCATCCGAGGCGATCGCGGCCGCCTTCCGCATCCGCCGCAGCTCCTCGCCGTCCTTGACGCCCCGCACCGCGTGGATGGCCGGCGAGACGTCCACGAGCGGCGCCTTCCCCCAGCGGCGCAGGTCCTTTGCCCACTTGTGGGAGAGGTCCGGCGCGTTCACGCCGACGGCGCGGCACCCGGAGAGCGACTCGGCGAGCCACTCCTCGAGCTCGCGGTTTTGGCGGAACACGAAGAGCTCGCCCTTGCGCGACTTCGCGCTCTCCTCCTCGAGCGTGCCCGTGAAGATCGACATCCGGCCGCTCGGGTAGAGCACGACCCCCGAGCGCTCGAAGACCCCGCGCTCGAAGCCCGTGAGGTAGAAGAAGGAGAGGTCGAGGATCGGCATCGTGCCGTTGGCGACGACAATCGCGTCGACCTTCGCCCCGCCCTTTACCCTTCGGACCTCCCTGAAGATGCGCCGCCCGCGCGCCTGGTACGCTGCTTTGGATGCCACGCGTCCGCCTCCGGCCCGGCCGTCGGCCTCGATGCCTCTGCCGTATTTAGCCTTCGTGGAATCCCGCCGCTCCGGCCGGGGAAAGCCCCGCTGGTCAGACGGCGCCCGACGCGTGCTTCACGACGATCGGCTCGCAGAGCTTGTTGCCGATGTCGTTGAAGATTGTCTCGACGTTCTCGCCCGTCTTTGCCGAGCAGTAGAAGTACTTCATTCCAAACTGCTGACAGAGCGCCTGAATCTGCGCTTCGGTGACCGCAAACTCGTCTTTCAAGTCCGCCTTGTTGCAAGCGAGGACGCCGGGGACTTTGCCGCAGCACTCGTAGACGCCGTTCAGCCACTCGGGGACCGAGGCGAGCGTGTCTGCTCGCGTCATGTCCGCGACCACAATCACACCCTCAGAGCCCTTGAAGTAGAGCGTGTGGAGTTTCTTCATTTCCTTCTGGCCGATGATGTCCCAGATGTTCAGGGTGAGCGTGATGGCAAGCTGCTGGGGCTCGTACTTGAACTCCATCTGCTTGCGCGAAGTCTTCGTCCCGATCGTGACGATGTACTTGTCGTCGAACTTGTCGATCACGAAGCGCCGGATGAGCGATGTCTTGCCGACGGCGGCATCACCGACCAGCACTATCTTCTTCGAGTAATCGAGGAACTTCATTGGGTGGGTCGATCGGGAGGATGCTACTTAAGCATTCCCTTACGGCGATCACGTGAAGGTGGGCCGCGCGGAGACGTCTGGCTTTCGCTCAATCTAGCCCGACAATCGGAGCGGAAGCGGGGGGCGAGCAACCCTTATTTCTGCCGGCCGGCTTGGGCGGCGGGGGCCCTGATGCGACTGGGCGTGGAGGTCGGCACGCTCGCGCTCGACAACCCGACGATTCTCGCGTCTGGCATCCTCGGTGTCACGCCGGACACGATGGTGCGCGTCCTGCGAAGTGGGGCCGCCGCGGTCGTCACGAAGTCGATCGGGAGCGAGCCCCGGCACGGGCACGCGACGCCGACTTTCGTCTCGCTGGAAGCGGGCTTCCTGAATGCCATGGGGATCCCGAACCCGGGGGCCCAAGATTTCGCGCCGGTGCTCAAGGGCCTCAAGGCGCGGAAGGGCGACGGGAAGGTCATCGTCTCCGTCTTCGGCGGCGGCGCGGAGGAGTTCGGGAAACTCGCAAAGAGGCTCGCCCCCCACGCCGACGGGGTCGAGCTCAACCTGAGCTGCCCGCACCTCAAGGGTTACGGGGTGGAGATCGGGCGGGTGCCCTCGCTCGTGCGCGAGGTCGTGGCGGAAGTGAAGCGGAGCGTGCGCTGCCCCGTCTGGGCCAAGCTCTCGCCGAATGTCTCGGACATGGTGGAGGTGGGGCGGGCCGCGGCCGAAGGGGGCGCGGACGCGCTCGTGGCCACGAACACGATCGGGGCGATCGCGATCTCCGTCGAAGCGAGGAGGCCCGTGCTCTCGCACGGAGCCGGCGGGCTCTCGGGGGCGCCCCTGAAGCCCATCGCGATGAAGGCCGTCTTCGACCTCGCGGCCGAGCTTGAGACCCCGATCGTCGCCTCGGGCGGGATTGCGACGGGGCGCGACCTCCTCGAATACGTCATGGCGGGCGCCTCGGCAGGCGAGATCGGGTCGGCCGTGGTCACGCGCGGCGAGGGCGTGTTCAAATTGATCACCGCCGAGCTTGCCGCGCTCTTGGAGGCCGAGGGCTTTGAGAACGTGGAGGCCGCGCGCGGCGCGGCTCAACGGAGGTGACCCTTTGGAGGCGCCTTGGCCGCTCGAGCGTGCAGGCCGCATGCGCATCGCCACGGTCACGCGGACGCTCCTCGAGACGCCCGCCGACGCGACGGTGGAATTCCGCGACGAGGCGCCAATGGCGCCCGGGCAGTTCTACATGGTTTGGGTGTTCGGCGCGGAGGAGGTCCCCATGTCGTCGTCGCGGATCGGCACGGGCGGCCTTCGCGGGGTGACGGCCCGCAAATTCGGCGACACGACCGCGCGGATCCGCGAGCTCAAGCCCGGCGACCGGATCGGGGTCCGGGGACCCTTCGGCAGGGGCTTCTCCATGGCCTGGAAGAAGCCCCTTTTCGTGGGCGGTGGCGTCGGGATGTCCTCGATCATCACGGCGGTCGACGCGTGGGCGGCCAAGGGCCGGAAGCCCGTGGTCGTGGTGGGGGGGCGCACGAAGGACGACCTCCTCTATGAGAAGCGGCTGAAGCGCGGGGGCGCACAGGTCCACTTGACGACCGACGACGGCTCGCGGGGCTTCAAGGGGACGGCGGTCGCACGCGCGGCCGAGCTGATGGATGGGGGCCGCTTCTCGCACGTGGTCGCGTGCGGCCCCGAACGGATGCTCGTCGCGCTCCTTGAGGCGGCTTCTCGACGCAAGGTGAAGGCGGAGTTCGCCGTCGAGCGACTGATGAAGTGTGCGATGGGTGTGTGCGACATCTGCGCCCTCGACGGCGTCCGCGTCTGCCGGGAGGGGCCGGTCTTCGGGACGGCCTTCCTCGAAGGCTCGAGAGAGTTCGGCAGGTTCGAGCTCAACACCTGCGGCCACCTCGAGCCGATTTGAGGTGAGCGCCAAGTGCCCCCCACAGCCCCGCGCCCGAAGGAAACCCTCGTTGCGGAGGTCACGGGCGAGCACCCGGAGCTTGCGCGCGCGGAGCTCCAGGCGGTCCTCGAAATCGTGGGCGGCGAGGGCCTTGCGCAGGTCGCGCCGCTTTTGTTCAGGGCCACCGTGCCCCCAGGGGGAGCCGAGGAGGTCGCGAGGCGCGGCGGCCTGCTCCGGCGCGTGGGATCCCTGCTTGCCGAGGCCGCCAACTTCGAAGAACTTGCGCCAGGGCCGCTCAAGGTCGAGGGCACGTTCGCCGTCCGCGCAACCCCCCTTGAGGGTGCCCCCGCTTCGCTGCGCTCTGCGGATGTCGAGCGCAAGGTCGGCGCGCGGTTCAAGGGCGGGCGCGTCGACCTCCTCGCGCCCGTGCACACGTTCCGCGTCTACGTCGGGGAGCGTGCGCTGCTCGCGCACGAGGTCTACGACCGCGACGACGACGACTTCGAGGAGCGGGCCGTGAAGCACAGGCCCTACTTCAAGCCCGTCTCGCTTCACCCCAAGTTCGCGCGAGTCCTTGTGAACCTCACGCGGGTCCACGACGGCGAAACGCTGCTCGACCCCTTCTGCGGGACGGGGGGGATCCTCATCGAAGCGGGGCTCGTGGGCGCCCACCCGGTCGGGATCGACGCCGAGGAAGCGGCGGCGGCAGGCGCCCGGCAAAACCTCGATCACTTCGGGGTGCTGGGTGCGCGGGTCCACCACGGCCTGGCTCGGGATGCTCCCTCGCTCCTTGAGTGCCCGATCACAGCGATCGCCACGGACCCGCCTTACGGGCGGGCGGCAACAACATTCAAAACGGGGGCGCGCGCCGTCATGGAGGACTCGGCCGAGGGGCTTGCCGACGCCCTCGCGCCGGGTGGCAGGCTTGCGCTCTGCGTGCCCGAGCTTTCGATGGCCGCTCCGCTCGAGGCGCTCCTTGAGCGGGAAATCACAATCCCCCAAAGGGTGCACGCCAGCCTTACGAGAAACTACCTCGTGCTGCGGAAGGGCACTGTGTAGGCAAGGACCATGATGGTGTGAGAGATTCGTGATTAGTATCACGCGACCTACTTCTCCCCCTTTGAGCACGCGGACTTCGGATTTCCTTCTGGCCAGCAAACCGGAAAGAAAGTCCGAGAGGCAAGGCGCTTGGATCCCCGGCAGGATTGTGAGGTTGGCCTTGACGAGCACGGTGAAATCCGGAGCGGCCAAAGGGGGCTTCCGTTCCACGACGTCCAGCGCCTGGTTCGCGAAGGCCGTTGGCGTGCGATTGGGGGCGGCGTGTTCGACGTGTGGTACGGAAAATGGAACGTTAGGGTTAAAGTCGGGAGGTGCATCCTGCATGTTGAAACGGTCTTCCGAGTCCGTTGATCCGACCATGCCGCCGACAAAGGGTTGCCCGTACTGCGACACCGACCTCCGGGTCGAAAAACGCGAATACTCGTTTTATGGCGTGTATTTTGGGCGGTTTGAGGTCCTTGCGTGCCCCGGGTGCCTGCGTTACTTTTTCCGCGAGAAATCCTCGACCGAGATCGAGAGGATCGCCAAGCAGAAAGGCCTGTGGGGCAAGGGCGCGGCCCGCCGGGCGCGCCAGATGGCGGAGGGTCGGACGGCAGCAAAGCAGGTCGTACCTCGAGGCCATGGTCGGTAAGGGCTGGGCCGGCCGAGCGCCGACGCCCCGAGGCCGCACCCACAACCCTTTATGAGCCTCCTTTGATCCTCCGGACGGGGTCAAGCCCACGGACTTCCGCGCCTTCCTCACGACCCTGCCGGGCCTCGTAACGTACCACAAGGCCGTCTCCAAGGACCTCGAGGTTTCGCGGTTCCTCCATGAGGACCCGCGGCAGGCGATGCTCTTCGAAAATGTCCAAGGGCACCGGGTCGCGGGCAACGTGTTCCCCACGCGCGACCTGGTCGCGAGGTACCTCGGGATGTCGAAGGACCTGGTGCGCGGCGCTCTCGTCGACGCGATGGAGCACCCGGAGGACGAAGTGGAGGTCGACAACCCCGCGTTCCTCGAGGAGACGGACGCCAAGGTGGACCTCAAGGCCCTGCCGATCCCGCGCTACTACCCGGGCGACGGCGGCGCGTATGTCACGGCCAATGTGATCCTCGGGAGCGACGGGAAGTACACGAACGCGTCGTTCCACCGGCTCATGCTGCTCGGCGAGGACACATTCGCCGTGCGGATTGTCCCGCGCCACCTCTACGCGATTCACCAGGAGGCCAAGAAGAGGGGCAGGGACCTCCCCATCGCCATCGCCCTCGGCCTTGGCCCTGACTTCATGCTCCCGGCCGCGATGTCCGTGGCCTACGGCGAGAGCGAGGTAAAGATCGCCTCGCGGCTCTCGAAGCGCGCTTTTGGGAAGGCCTGCGAGGTCCACCGGCTCGAGAACGGGGTCATCGCGCCGGCAAGCGCGGAGTACGTCTTCGAAGCGCGGCTCACGCAAACGCAAGTCAACGAGGGGCCCTTCGTCGACATCACGGGCACCTACGACGAGGTGCGGGAGCAGCCGGTGATCCAGGTCGACCGGGTGCACCACCGCAGGAATCCGATCTTCCAGGCGCTCCTTTCGGGGAACCTCGAGCACTACATGCTCATGGGGATGCCGAAGGAGCCGATCATCGAGCGAGCGGTGCGCTCCGTCGTCCCGAAGGTCCACAATGTCCGCCTGACGGAGGGCGGCTGCTGCTGGCTCCATGGCGTCGTCTCGATCACGAAGCAGCGCGAGGGTGACGGCAAGAACGCGATCCTCGCAGCGTTTGCCGCGCACCCTTCAATGAAGCGCGTCGTCATCGTGGACGAGGATGTGGACATCGACGACGACCAGCAAGTTGAGTGGGCGATGGCCACCCGCTTCCAGGCCGACCGCGACGAAGTCGTGGTGGCAGGCGCGCGCGGGTCTTCGCTCGACCCGTCGCTGGTGGCCGGGCTCACCGCCAAGCAGGGGTTCGACTGCACAAAGCGGCTCGGCGAGCCCGGGTGGAAGTACGAGCGGGTGCGCTTCACGCCAGGCTCCGGCGCGGGGCGCGCGGAACGCCCCGCCGACGAAGGTTCCATGTGAGCGGCCGCGCAACCCGCCCCGGGGGCCCGGAGGCGCATGGCTTGATGTAGGGCCGGAGGAATCCGATCCAGCGCCCGGGGTGAGAGCTTGGCCCCTCCATTTCGAAGTCGTGCGAGTCGGGCCCGCGCTTGCGCGGCGGCCCTCCTTGCCCTTTTCGCCGTGCTGCCGCCGGCCGGCGCAACCGTGACGGAGACGGAGCCCAACAACAACTTCCTCCAGGCCAACGCCGTCCCGCCAGGCGAGTGGGCCGCAGGCGACTGCACGGCGGACGAAGATGTGGTCAGCGTCGCCTTCAACGCGTCGCGAAAAGTGGACGTGGAGTACTTCATCGAGACCGGGTCCGTGCTCCTCGAGATCCGCGCGCCGAGCGGCGACACCGTGCGCGGGCGCTACGTCTCGGGCACGGGCGCGTGGGGGTTCGTCACGGTCTCGGCCGGGGACTACAAGTTCCGCGTCGCCTGCCGCCAGGACGGGCACGCCTGGCAGCTGCGGGCGACCGACGCGGGGGGGCCGCAGGGGCTCTACTTCTTCCCGGGGGAGGTGGAGTACAACGACAACCAAGTCGGCGCCACGACCTTCAACGCGTCAAGCGCGTTCCAGGGCCGCCTCGAGGCGACGTACGACCCCGTCGACATGTGGCGCGTCCTTGCGGATTCGCCGTGGGCGGCGCGCGTGACGCTCACGACCTCGGACCCCACGGCCGTGCAACTCGCGCCCCTCGACAGCGTCGGCCATCCGCAGGGCCCCGTGGGCGGTGCCCTCCAGCTTAGCGACTCGGCAAACGACCGGTTCTGGTTCGCGGTCGTCGCCATCGCCGGGGAGCGCTCCTACACGCTCTCCGTCGTGCTCTACAAGAGCGTGGCGGAGTTCCACGAAGGCGCCTCGGAGGACGAGCCGAACCAGGACAGGGCCAACGCGACCGCCATCGTCGTGAACGGCACGGTATCCGTGGAGGGGCGCGCCGATTCGTCCGAGGACGCCGCGGACTTCTTCTCGATCGCTGTTCCCGAGCCCCTCATCGTCACCGCGACCTACTCGCCCGGCTGGAGCTGCACGTCCCCCTGCGACCGCTTCTCGGTCGAACTCGCGGACGGCTCGCCGGTGCGCGACGAGTTCGGAGACCCCGTTGGGGGGAGCGAGGTGGAGTTCCTCGTCACGCCCGAGCGAAGGGTACTGCTGCGCATCGAAGCGGGCTCGCCCGGCGGTCCCTACACGGTCGCGCTCACCGCACGGCATGCGGCGCTTGCGGCGGGCAGGCAGGTCGACGCACTCACGGCCAACCAGACGCGAAACGCGATCATCCTGGCAAGCGGGGCGAGCTCGGGCGCGGGCCGGGGGGACCTCGGCCCCTCGGGGGAGGGGAAGATCTACGGCCGTTGCATGTTGCTTGGAATCCTCAACGAGGAACCCGTCGCGCTATCGATACGCGTGCCAGCGGGCCAGCGGTGGCGGCCGGACGACCCGTCGGTGGGACCTTACGTGACGACGCGGGACCAAGTCTTCGAGGTCCCCGCATGGACGTACTCCGAGTTTCCCATGTACGCGGCCGCGGAAGGGCCTACGGGTTTCTTCCCCTCCACGGGGGTGGGCTTCTTCCTCGACGCCCCGGCGACCGGGAAGCTCAAGCAGGTGACCGAGGCGACGGCGGCGGGCAACCAGTCCGCGGCCTCCGAGATCATCGCCATATGGTCGGCCGTCGGCGGCGTGTCGCGCGCGGACATCGAGACCTACAGCCCGTCGCCGGCGTCCGTGGAGGAAGCGGGCCGCGTGCTTGTGCGTGCGGGGCTGCAGAGCGACCTCAATCCGCCGCCGGTGCAAGGAGGCCCGTTTGGCGTCGTGCTCCTCGCCCTGGTTGCGGCCGGCGTCGTGGGGCTCGTCGTGGTGCGCCGCCGTAGCGCGGGAAAGGCCCCCGCCTCCCCGCCGGCGCCGTTGGCCGGGACGCCGGTGCCGGGCGCCGCCCCGACCTCGCCTGCCGCGCGACCCGCCCCCGCCCCCTACACGTACGCGCCGATGCCGCCGCCTCCGACGCCTGGCGGGAAGTCGTTTTTCCAGCGCGCCCCGGGGCCGGAGCCGGAAATCGTGTACGTGGACGCGCCGCCAGAGGAAACCTGCCCCCAATGCGGCTCCGCCCGCAAGCCGGGGGCAACGTACTGCTTGTCGTGCGGCGAGTTCTTCGTCAAGTGAGCCCGAGGGCGGGCTACGGGATCTCCTCGAGGAGCTTTACGTGGAGCTTGTTGACCCCCACATCTTCCGAGGCGGGCCCGAGCGAGCACTTCTCCAGAAGGCCCAGGATGTAGCTGTCCCCAGTCTCGGAGACAACTCGCGCGCGGATCTCCTCCTTCGTCCAAAGGCGGAGCCTGTAGTTCTTGCCCACGATGAGCGTCGAGGAATACTGTGGCACAGGGCAGTCTCCCGGACGGGGGCCCCATCAAGGCTCGCATTTTTGAGCGTAACGATGGGCGCTCACGAGAACCACCGCGAAAGCCGCTCGGCCTCGAAGGCGGCCTTGGCGTCAAGGCCCTCTTTCGATGGCGCGCCGATCCGCGCCAGCGGGCCCCCCTGGGCCAGGAGGTCCATTTCCGCCGGGGCCGCCTGCCCGCGGCCCACGTCGACGAAGCAGGCGCCCCTCGCAGGGTAGGCGCCCGCCCCGCCCCCCTCGACCTCGGACCGGATCGTCTGCGCCACGGCCGCAGCCTGGGCCTCGGCGAAGACGCCCGCCTTGGGGTGCGGCCTTCCGTCCGGCAGCTTGAGGGAGGCGACGTCGCCGACGGCGAAGACCCCCGGCGTGGCCGTGCGGAGCGTCGCGAGGTCAACGGGCACAAACCCCGAGCCGTCGCAGAGGCCCGCGTCGCGCACGACCTTGGGCGCGCGGTGGGGGGGCATCGCGGCAAGGACGCTGTACTCAACGTAGGAGCCGTCCTCGAAGGCGACGGAATTCGAGCCTCGCCGCACTTCCTTGACCTTGTGGTTGAAGCGGCAGGAAATCTGGCGCGACTCGAGCAGCCCCCGCACCGCGTCGCCGACCGCCTTGCCCGCGACGGGCATCGGCTGGGGCTCGGGGGTCGCAACCACGATGCTGCAGCGGTTGCGCACGCCGCGCTCCGAGAGGACCTCGTCGGCAAGCAGCGCGTACTCGTAAGGGGCGGGCGGGCACTTGAAAGGCAGGCGGGTGATGAGGATCGTCACGGTGCCCGAGCGGATCTTCTCGAGGTCTTCCTTGAATCGCAGCACGGAGGCCATATCGCAGAGGTTGTGCGCAGTCTCCGCGAGGCCGGGGACGAGTTCGGGCGCAAGCTCGGCGCCCGTGGCGACCACGAGGTCGTCGTAGGCGTGCTTCCCGGACGCGGTTCTCACGGACCGGCCCCCCGTGTCGATCGCCTGCGCGCTCTCGTTGACGAAGCGGATGTTCCGCATGCGCATGGACTTGTACTCGCGCGCCCCGCCGTCCGCCCCGCGGCGCGAAGCGAGCGCCCACTGCGCCGCAAGGCCCATCTGGAATCTCCGGGCGCCCTCGACCAGCGTCACGTCGACTTTCCGCTGCCCGGCAAGGGGATCGAGGGCCTCGGCAAGCGTGAGCCCGGCAAACCCCGCGCCCAGGATGACGACCCTGCGCATGGCCTTTGGCGCGAACCACCCGTGCCGTAAAGTATCCTGCCCTGGACGCCCAAGGGCCGGCGGACGGGGGGAAAAGCAAGCGGGCCCGGTGGGATTCGAACCCACGCCGTCCAGCTTAGAAGGCTGGCGCTCGGATCCGGGCTAAGCTACGGGCCCTTGAGGGGCGCGAGTCGGCCCCTGGGCTATTTCAAATCTGGGGGGGTTTGGCGCCTCCGCGACGCCGCCGGAAAGCACTATATAGGAAGGCCCGATAGCCGGCCCTCAAGAGAAGTCGGCCCCCAGCGGCCCTCAAGGTCTTTTCTTTCGAAAGGCTGTTTTGATCATGCCAGTGCTATCGCCAGAAACGCTCAGGGATCTCCAGGCAAAGTTGGAGACGAAGGAAGACATCGACCGGCTCCACGAGGCCACGGGCCTCGAGCGGGAGCTCCTGCTCATCATCTACCAGCAGAAGGTGTCGCGCGACGCTACGCGCCGGTACTACAAAGTCAAGGCGCGCGTGCCGACCCTCCACCGCCAATGGCGCGCCGGCAAGCCGCTCCTGCGGCTCGCCCACGAGCACGGCTTCCCGCCGGTGCTCATGGCCTACCTCGTGCTCCTCGAGGGGCATATCCCCCGCAAGCAGTTCTGGAAGTACGTGCGCGACCCGGGCCAGATCCGCGACCTGCGCCTGCGCCGGGAGATCCTCGACCTCATCGCCCACGACCTCGTCTATGCGCCCGAGGCCAACGAGCGCCAGGCCGAGCGCGGGCGCGAGGGCGAGGCCCTCCTCTACAACTGGCTCGACGACCTCGGGGTCGGGTACCGGACCGAAAAGGACCTGCGGCAGATCTCCACGAAGACCCCGGACGCGCTCCTCGACAAGCCCCTCAAGTTCGACGGGCGGCCGATCCACTGGATCGAGTCCAAGGCGAACTTCGGGGACCACCAGGAAGTCAATCGGAACCTGAGGAAGCAGCTCATCCCCTACACGCAGCTTTTCGGGCCCGGGCTCGTCGTCTATTGGTACGGCCTCGTGTCCGATGTGAAGACGCCGCCGGAGATCATCCTCGCGTCCCGGGAATTCTTTCAGGAAAACGGGCGCAACCTTCTTTTGTGAGCGAAGGGCCTGGCACCGGGAAGGAAGGCCAACCTTGCCCGCGCCCGACACGGCCCGCACGACCCTGGAAGTGGGGATCCTCGAAGCCGTGCGCCCGCCCCCCGCCGAAGAGGCGAAGATGGCGCGCATCGCCGCGGACCTCGTTGCGCGCTGCCGCGCCGCGGCGGAGTTCTTCGGGGCGCGCGCGGAGCCGAAGGTCGTGGGCTCCTTCGAGAAGAAGACCCAGCTCAAGGGCGCGGACCTCGACGTGTTCCTGCTCTTCTCGGTCGACACGCCCCTCGAGGCGCTGAAGGAGCTTGGCGTGAAGATCGCGAAGAGCGTGATCGACGAGGGCGAGACGCGCTATGCGGAGCACCCGTACCTGCGGGGGCGCATCGAAGGGGTCCGCGTCGACGTCGTGCCGGCCTACAAGGTCGCCTCGGCCGCCGAGATGCGCACGGCCGTCGACCGCACGCCGTTCCACAACGAGTTCGTGCGCGAGAGGCTTGCGCCTTCCCAGCGCGACGAGGTGCGCCTCCTCAAGGCGTTCCTGCGGGGCGTGGGGGCCTACGGCAGCGAGCTGCGCGTGCAGGGTTTTTCCGGGTACCTCTGCGAGCTCCTCGTGATCCGGTTCGGGGGCTTCGAGGGCGTGATGCAGGCGGCGGCCGGCTGGCGCGAGGGGCCGGCGCTCAGCGTCGAGGGCACGGTGCCCACGGAAGTCCTCCACACGGCGCGGCGCGACTTCGGCGAGCCGCTCGTCTTCATCGACCCCGTCGACCCCTCGAGGAATGTCGCCTCGCCCGTCTCGCTCGACAAGCTCGCGCTCTTCGTCTTCGCCGCGAGGGAGTACCTGCGGGACCCCCGGCCGCTCTTCTTCTTCCCGAACCCGAAGCGCGCGCTCACGCCGACAGAAATCCGCGAGGCGGCCGCCACGCGCGGAACGCGGATCCTCGGGGTCACGATCCGGGGATCGCCCGAGGTCGACGACGTGTGGATCCCCCAGCTGCGCAAGAGCGAGCGCGCGCTCTCCAAGTTGCTCACGACCTACGGGTTCACGGTCGCGAGGTCCGATGTCCAGGCGGGCGCCGACGGCGGCGAGCCCGTGCTCTTCCTCTTCGAGCTCACGGCCTCGCACCTGCCCTCCGCGAACAAGCACTTCGGCCCGTCGGCGCTCCATGAGAACGCCCGCGACTTCGTCGAAAAGTGGAACGGGCGCCCCGGCCAGCTCTCGAAGCCCTATGTCGAGGAGGGGCGCCTCATGGTCGATGTCACGCGTGAGTTCACAGACGCGGCGGACCTTCTCAAGGACCGCGCGACGTCCGTGGCGCACGGGAAGGGCGTGGCCGACGCCTTTGCCGAGAGATTCGACGTGATCGAGCTCGACGACGCGGCGCGCGAACCCTTTACCGGGAGGACCTCCGCCTTCCTGCAGCCGGGGCTGCCCTGGCAGTTCTAGCGCCGGCGCCTGGGGCGTCGCGCGCTCAAACGACGGTCACGCTCGCGGTGGCCGTGCTGACGTGCTCCGCCGCGTCGTAGGCGCTTATGAAGAACGTCCAGGAGGTGCCGGGCTCGAGCCCCGTCACCACGTGGCGGTAGGCTCCGTCCGCGGACAGGGGGAGGTCCGTATTGTTCACCCGAATGTTGTGGTCGTCAACCCAACCCAGAGTGACGCGCGAGACCCCGCTGCCGTCGTAGGCCCCGAACTCGAGGAGCGTCTGGTTGTCCGATGCGTTCACGGTGTAGGACGAAGCCAGGCCCGAAAACGGGACCGCGAGGCTCCACTCGCCGGGCAGGTCGGGAAATGTGTGGTTGAAGGCCTGGCTCCCCGGTTTGGCGGGAATGTAGAAACCGCAGCAGCGGATTTCCGGCGCCACGCCGTCATAGACGGGGGGATTCGACAGGAGGAAACTCACCATGATCCACGTGATGAAGTACGTCAGGAAGACCCCGATCTGCGAGGTGATCTTGCCAAGCTTGCGCAGGTCGATGTCCCAGAACCGCAAGAGGTAGTAGAAGAGCGAGCCGATTCCCAGGAGCGCGGCGAATGCGGCGCCGCCGGCGGCGCCAAGGGCGCGCCCCGTAAGGACGAAGGCCGCCGTGAGCCCCGCCGCGTAAAGGACCGTGTGGATCGTCGCCCAGGACTGGAGGCGGATCTGTGCGACGAACTTGTCCGGGTCGAAGGGCTTGACCTTCGGGGCCTTGCTGAGCCTTTCAGCCTGGCGCCGCTCGAATTCCCCGCGGCGGGATTCGCGAAGGCGCCGGCGCTCCTCTCGCGGGTCCACGCGCGCGCGCGCCATGGGCGCGGGGGAGCGCGGGGGGCTTCAAAAGGCTTTGCCGCGAGGCACCGGCCGGGCTGCAAGCGGGCCGGCAAGGTCTCGCAGCGCGGCTTCCGGGTCCTTGGCGAGCGTCACACCGGAGGCAAGGAGGACTCCGCGGGCGCCGAGCTCGAGGGCGCGCGCCACATCCTGCCCCGTCTTGACGCCCGCGCCGCAGAGCACGACGCTCCTCGGCGAGACCTCGCGCACGGCCTCGACACCCTTCGTGACCACGGAGGGGCGCGCGCTTGAGACCGACACGTCCCCGCCGATGAGGTCGGTGGGCTCGATCGCCACGAAGTCGGGGCGAAGCGACGCGACCTTGCGGCCTTGGGCGACGCCGCCTGCGCAGACGACGGTGAGGAGGCCAGCGGCGGCGCAGAGGGCCCTTGCACTTTCGAGGGAGGCGAAGTGGAGGCGCTTCTCCGAGTGGTTGAGCAGCGTCCCGACGGCCCCGAGCTCGCGGACATAGTCGGCGGCCACCGCGCCCGTGTGCTGGCCGGAGGGCCGCGGGTCGACGTGCTGGGCGAACACGGGGACGTCCGCATGCTCAAGGACCCGCGCAAGGTCGAGCGACGAGGGCGCCACGGCGATCGACGCGTCGACCTCGTGGGCCACCTTGGCTGCGATCCTGGCGAGGCGCACCGCGCGTTCCCCGCGCGTCTGGGCGTAGGTCTTGAAGTTGAGGATGAGGAGGGGCAGGCGCGGGCGTGCGGGCGCGGGCACGGGTTCTCGCCGGTGAAAGCCGGGCCAGATTATACCAACTTTGGGGCGCGGGGAGGCGCACGCGCAAAGGCGCATCGCTTCGAAAGTTGGAAATAGCGTCGAGCGGGCTTGAGGCCCTCGGGATGTGGGCACTCGGCTTCCTGCGCCGCAGGCGCGGGCGCGTCCTGCTCACGGTCCTTGGCGTCGCGCTCTCCGTCGGGCTCACGACGACCATGCTCTCGATCGCCGCCGGGCTCGACACGACCTCCGCGCGGGTCATCGAGGGCACGGGCGTCGACCTCCTCGTGCTTGACAGCGGCTCGCCGGTTTTTGGCGCCGCGCGCCACCTGCCCTTCGACAACGGCACGCAGCTTGCGGACGAGTTCGCAGGCGACCCGCGCGTGCGGACGGCTTTCCCAATCCTCGAGAGGACCGTGACCGTGTTCCCGGGAAGTTTTGCCGCATGCCAACCCGCCTGCCCCGCCGTAAACCCCGTCGCGGAGGGCGAGGACCCGGGCCGGCGCGGCGGCCTCGGGGGCCTAGACATGACTAGCGGCGTCTACTTCGAGAACAGCACGGGCGACCCGTTCGCCTTGACGCCCGAGTTTCGGGGCCGCCTCTACCCCGCGGGGTTCAACTCCACGCAGTTCACGCGGGAGATCTTGCTAAACGAGATCATGGCAAGGGAGCTTGAGGCCGCGGTCGGAGACACGGTCTTCGTGAGCGCGACGCGCGATTTCAACGGCTCGCAGGCTTTCCGGGTCGTCGGCGTCTACGAAGCCTCCTTCGAGACGGACCAGTCGCGAAACGTCCGCATGCACCTCTCGGAGCTCCAGTACCTAACGCACCGCACGCGAGGCGAGGTCACGTTGATCGCTCTCGACCTCCACGACGCCGCCCGCGAGGCGGAGGTCGCCTCGTGGGTCGAGGCGTCCCACCCCGCGCTCAAGGCGTCGTCGCCAAGCGAGATCCTCGGCGAACTCGACCAGACGACGTCGGCCTTCAAGGTGTTCGCGGGCCTCATCGCGGTCGTGTCGATCGGCGTCGCGGTCCTGTTTTCGGCCACGGTGTTCATGATCTCGGCACGCGAGCGCGTGGGCGAGATCGCCGCGCTTCGGGCCATCGGGATCTCGCGCGCCACGATCTTCCGCGAAATGCTCTTCGAATCGGGCGTGCTCGGCGGCCTCGGGCTCGCCCTCGGCCTCGCGATCGGCGCGCTTGGCGCCTGGTCGATCGACTACGTCCTGAAGGCGACCACCGCGCGCGTGCCCCACGGGATGGACGTCACGGCGGTGACGCCCGAGGTTGTGCTCGTCGTGGGCGCCACGAGCGTGCTCATCGGCATCGCGGCCGGGCTCGTCCCGGCGCTCTGGGCCACGCGGCTCACGATCGCGTCGGCGATCCGGAACCTCTAGGGGGCGCGCGCGATGTGGACGAAGGAGCTCCGGCGCCACAAGGGGCGCACAGCGGCCACCGCCGCGGCCGTAGGCACGGCGATGGCCCTGCTCGTCTCGATGCTGGCGATCTCGGAGGGAATCATCGGGACCGTGGAGGCGCAGATCCGCGACAGCGGCGCCGACCTGCTCGTGGGCGCGCCGTACGACACGAACTTCGACGGCGCAAGGAGCCTTGCGGGGCAGATCGGCGCATGGGACGAGGTCGAGTTTGCCACGCCCGCGCTCCAGGCGCTTGTCAGCGTCTCTTCGGGGAACCCCGGAACCGCGCCGGTCACCCCCGCAGCGCTCGGCGTGATCCCCGGGCCTTTCTACAAGATCCTGCCCCCAGCAGACCAGGCGCTCTTCGACGGGTGGTTTTCGGGCGGCGGCGACCCCCTCTTCGAGGGTAACTACACGTCGGGGCACACGCACGAGGTCGTGCTCTCGAAGGAAGTGGCCCGCGCGCTGGGGGTGGGCAGGGGCGACGCCGTCCAAGTGGCCCGAGCGCCGTCCACGCCCGCGGAGGCCTTCACCGTGGTCGGCGTGGCCGACACCGCGCTCTCGCCCGAACGTGTGATCCAAGACGCCAAGGTGGCGTTCTTCCGGCTTTCGGAGCTCCAGCTCGTCGTCGGCGAGGCTTTCACGGAGGGCTCGAACGGCACGGAGGTCGCCGACCGCGCAAGCCGGATCTACGTCGCACTCGGGGCGGCCGCGCGGCTC
>DATEUP010000090.1:0-13377 GCA_035283065.1 Thermoplasmatota archaeon
GGGGGGCCTCGTGATGGCCGACATCATCCGGATCGAGGCGAGCCAAAGCGCCGCCACGGTGACCAGGCCCGCGACGGCCGTGAGGTGCCACGACGCGGAGAACTCGATCGCCACGAAGTCGACGAAGAGGAGCAGGACGAGGACGACAAACGCCGTGTATCGCGCGATGCCGGCCACATCGTGGACGAGGAAGCGCAGCCGCGCGAAGTCGACCTTGGGGACGGCGTCCTCGACATCGATCCGGACCTCGCGCCAAATGAGGAGCGAGAGGAGGACAACGAAGGGCGCGAGCACGGTGTGGCCGGGGCCGATCGAGAACGCAAGGGGGAGGAGCAGGGCGAGGTAGGCGCCCACGAGGGCAAGGAGGACGGGGTCGCCGTGGGCGACCGGGTGGCTTCTCGCGCGCGGCCCGATCGACTCGGAGAAGATCGCGCCGACCACGCGGCCGCCGAACCGGAGCGCGCGCGGCGTGAAGCGCGCAAGCCCCAGCGCGATCCCTTCGCTGTGCCGCATGAGGAGCGGGGTGAGGGCGGAGGTGATCAGCGCAAGGCCGCCGGCGAGGGGGAAAAGCTCGCGCGCGTGCGCAAGGGCCGGAACCTGGACGCCCCCCTCGGGGCGCGTGAGGTTCGAGCCCAGCGACGAGTAGATGATCGCGTCTTCGCTGCGCCCGCAAGCCGCCGTCCCGATCGCCGTGGCCGCGCGGCGGCCGAACCCGAGGAGCACGGCAAAGGCGGAGAGGATCAGCACCTCGTCGATGAGGACCGCGACCACCGCGGCCGCAAGCAGCGGCGCCACACCGGGGATGAGGTCAACCGCGATGTTCATGCCAAAGTAGACGAAGAAGACCGCGACAAACGCGTCGCGGAAGGTCGAGAGCTTGAGTTGGAGGCGCTCGGTGAGCCGCGTCTCGGCGAAGGCCATCCCGATGAAAAACGTGCCCAAGATGAAGGGCGTGCCGAAGAGCACCGCGAGCCCCGCGGAGGCAAACACGAGGGTGAGCGCAAGGAGGATGAACACCTCCTCGTTCTTGATGCGCTCGATGAGGCGCGCGAGCTTCGGCATACCAAAGACGGCGAGCGCCAGGAACGAGCCGTAGATGACCGCGGCGCCTTGGACGGACTGAAGGACCGCAAGCGTGGTGCCGCGCCCGGCGACCCAGCCGACGGAGATCGTGAGCAGGATCATCGAGAGGAAGTTCTCGACGACCATGGAGCCAAGCAGGACCTCGGTCTCGGGGTGAGCGCTGTCGAGGCGCTTGAGTTCGATGAGGCTCTTTGCGGCGATGCCAAGCGAGGACATCGCGAGGATCCCCCCGAGGAAGAGGGACTCGACGGGGCCCCAGCCGAAGGCCGCGCCGACGAGGAACCCCGAGAAGAGCAGGACGCCGTAGTCGACGAACGCGAGGATCGTGGAGGGCTTGCCGGCGTTCTTGAGCTTGCGCACGGAGAACTCGAGCCCGACAAAGAAGAGCAGGAACGCGATCCCGAGGTCCGCAAGCGCCTTGACGGTCGGCGAGCCGACGAGGTCGACGCCGGCTTGGGGCATGAAGAAGCGCCAGTTCGCCTCGCCGAGAGCGATGCCGACGACGAGGTAGCCAAGGATCACGGACTGGCCGAGCTTCGAGGCCACGACCGCGCCGAGAAACGCGGCCAGGGTGACGACCGCGAGCGAGAAGAAGTCGAAGGCCACCCGTGCACCCCCCTTTCCCCTTGCTCCGCTTCCCGTGTGTGCGTACGTTCGTGGGCCCGCGTGCGCCACCTTAGGCGCACGCAGGCGTGTTTGCCGAGCCTACAGCCCCGCGTGGACGAAGTCCTCGAGTTTGGCGACCCCTTCGGCATCCGCGATGACCACGAGGATGTCGTTGGCCTCCACCGGCGTGTCGGGGGCGGGGTTCGGCAGTGACGAGCCGTCTTCGCGCAGGATCGCGACGATCGAGCAGCCCGTGCGCCTCCGGATGTCGAGGTCGAGGATGCGCCGGCCGACGACCGGAGAGCCGCCTACGACCGTGACGGTCTCGAGCCCCGCTTTCTTGGCGAGGGCCGCCCGGAACATATCGATCGGCGAGGGCTGCCAGAATCCACCGGTGAGAACCGCGGCAAGCCGCCTTGCCTCGGAATCGGAGAGGGAAACGGCGACCGGATCGCCCGCCCCGGGCTCCCGGAAATACAGGTCTTTGTCACCGCTTTTGTGCACGACGACGGCAAGCTCGCCGCCCGTTTCGATGGGCAGCGTGAAGCGCCGGCCGATCCCTGGCAGCTCGGTTTCGAGAATCTCAGGCATAGAGTGCATCCCGGTTTTCCGATGGAAAGGGGCAGGATAAAAAGGTGACGCATGGCCAGATTCGCGGAGCGACGGCCGCAATTCGCGTCGAAAAGAGGGCGACCGCAGGGGCCCTGAAGGGCCCCGCCTGGGGGCCTTGAAAACCACGCCTGGGGGCCTTGAAAACCACGCCTGGGGCCCCACGCAAAAGGGTTATCGCGCCGGGGCCCCCCGTGGGGCGGGAGAGGGAACGAAATGCGCGCGGAGTGGATCGGGCATGCAGCCTGGCTGCTGGAAGGGAAGGACAAGGTGCTGGTCGACCCGTTCATCACGGGCAACCCGAAGACGGACCGCAAGCCCGCAGCCCTGCGCTGCGACATCATCGTCGTTACGCACGGGCACAACGACCACCTGGGGGACACGGTCGAGATTGCCAAGAAGAACAACGCGACCGTGTGCGCCGTTCACGAGATCGCCGTGTACCTCGAGGCGCAGGGCGTGAAGGCGGAGGGGATGAACAAGGGCGGGTCGATCAAGGTGAAGAACACGACCATCCGGCTTGTCGAGGCGATCCACTCGGGCGACTACAATTCGCCCAAGGAAGGCATGGTTCCGGGGGGCTCGGCGACCGGCGCGGTGATCGAGTCAGGGGGCAAGGTGTACCACGCGGGCGACACGGCGCTCTTTTCGGACATGAAGCTCATCGGCCAGCTCTACCGGCCGGACCTTGCCCTCCTGCCGATCGGCGACCGGTACACGATGGGGCCGAAAGAGGCTGGCTGGGCGGCCGCCTTCGTAGAAGCGCCCGCGGTCGTGCCGATGCACTACTCGACGTTCCCGATCATCGAGCAGGACCCGTTCGAGTTCGAGGCGCACTGCAAGAAGAAGGGGTACAAGGGCGAGGTCACGATCCTGAACCCCGGGGAGCACCTCAAAGTGTAGGCCGCGGGCGGGCCCCTTATCTTACTACACCCCACCCGCACCACCCCATTCCGGAGGGCACAGATAAGGCGGAGGGGGAGGTGAGCGAAAGCGCCCCGGCCGGTTTGCCGCCCTTCGCCCCCTTTTTATGAGGGCGCCACATTCGCCTTGCGTGCACCGGCCCGGCGCCTCCTTTGAGGGCAAGCGCTACGCCCCCGAAGACCTGGCAAAGCTCGTCGGGCCGGCGGCGGCCACGCGTGTCTTTACGCTGACCGACCCGGCGCACGCCTGCTGCCGCATCATCGAGGAGCGCGCGCTAAAGGGCGCAGCCGAGTGGGCCGCCGCGAACCGGAGGCGAGCCGCGGGGCCCGTTACGAGTGCCCGTGTGGACGGCCGGACGCTCACTACGGATTCGCAGATGGCGGACGGCCCCGGACAACTTGATGGCCCTGCCTTCGGTCCCGCCGAGGAAGGCAAGGGGGGTGAGGCCCTCTTGGACTGCTTCACGCGCGGCAAGGACGTCGTGACGCGCTGGAAGGGCCTCGCGGGCGCGGGCCTTGGGCTCGCGGCATCGTTTGGCCTCGCCTCCGGCGTCCTCGAGTTCCGGGCCTCCGGCCTCGAAGGCGTCGGGGGCAACCGCGCGGTCGAGATGGAGGTCGTTACGCCGGGGCTTAACCGCCTCCTCATCGGGATCGACGACACGGACACGCCCCAGAGCGGCGCGACGTGGGCGCTTGCGCGCGAGGCGACCGCGGGGCTCGAGGACATGGCCGTACTCTCCCTGCGCGTCGTGCAGCTCTTCCCCGGCGTGCCAACAAAGACGACGAACTGTGTCGCCACACTCGTGGAGGGCGCGGTCGCGCCCTGGATGAAGGAGGCCGTCAAGATCGAGGTCCGGGACCGCATCGAGTCGCTCGCCAAGTCCACTGAGGTGGGGCTCGCCTTCGCAGAAGGGGTTGTCATTGACCGCTTCGCGGAGGCCGAGGCGTTCTGCCGGCGCGCGCGCAAGGAAATCGTGACAGAGGCCGACGCGCAGGCTGCGGCCCGCGCGTTCGGGGCGCAGGTCGTGCTCGACGGGCGCGGGATGATCGGGGCGGTGGCGGCCCTCGGAGCGGCCGAAATGGGGCCCGAGGCCGCCGACCTCCCCCGCTAAACGCCTGAGGCCTTGCGCGAGGGGAGGTGCCCGGGGTGGAAGTCTGGCAACTCGTGGGGTTCTCAGCGGCGGTGCTGCTCCTCGGCTTTGCCGCGCGCCTCGTGTTCGACCGGTGGAAGGTGCCGGACTTCTTGCTCCTCATCGTGGCGGGCCTTGCAATCGGCCCGGCAGGGGCAAACGCGCTGCCGGCGGACCTGCGCGCAGGGTTCGAGGGTGCGGCGGGCCCCCTGCTCTCGGTCACGGTTGCGTTCCTCATGATGGAGGCTGGCATCCACCTCACGGTCGAGGGCGGGCGGCTCGTTACGCTACTCATCCTCGCGCACACGGCGCTTGCCGGAGCGCTGACGTTCGCCGGAGCGTGGGCGGTATCGGTCTACGCCTTCGGCCTCTCGCCATCTTCCGCCACCGTCCTTGCGGCCGCCACACTCGGCCCCTCGGCGGTCGTGCTCGCGAGCTTCGCGCCGAAGCTCTCGATCAAGCCCCAGACCCGGCAAGCGCTCCTCTTCGAGGGAATCCTCGCCAACGTGCTCGGCTTCTTCGTCGTGATGAGCGTCCCGGGGCTCGGGACGGGCAGCGCGGGCGCCGCCGAGTGGGCGGGCGCGCTCTCCGCGCTTGCCCTGGCGGTCATGCTTGCGGGCGCAGCGGGCCTCGGCTGGGCCTTCGTCCTCAAGCACCTGCACCCCCGGGAGGGCGTGTTCATCGCCACGCTCGCGGTCGCCCTCGGAATCTACGCGGTCGCATCGGGCCCCCTCGGCGGCAACGGCGCAGTGGGGGCCTTCGCCTTCGGGTGGGTCCTTAGGCGAGCCGGGGGCATTGCCCGCGAGCGGGCGTTGCCGGGGGCCCAGGTGGACGGCGCCGCCGACCTCGGCCGCTTCCACTCCGAGGCCTCGTTCCTCGTCCGCACGTTCTTCTTCCTTTACCTCGGCCTCCACTTCGACCCCGCGCTGGCCACCCCCTCCGCGCTCGCGCTTGCCCTCGCGCTCGTCGCCGTGTTCCTTGCGGCGCGCTACCCGAGCTGCGCCCTGCTGAGGCGCGCGTGGAGCCTCGGCAGGCCGGACACGCTCGTTCTCTTGGGCAGCGTGTCGCGGGGGCTCACGGACATCCTCCTCGTGCTCTACGGAATCTCCTCGGGGCTTGTCCCTGCAGCCGAGGCGCCGCTGCTTGCCAGCGTCATTGTGATCCTCCTGCTGGCCTCGCTGGCGGCGAACGGACTTGCCATCCTCCTTGCCGAGCGGTCCCGAAAGCGCGATGCGCGGCTCGAGCAGGGGCCGGAGGGAGCGCCCGCGCGCCCCCAGTGACCCGCGCGTTCACACGTCGATGTGCGAGCCGATCTCGACCACGCGCTCGGGGGGCAGCCGGTAGAAGGCCCATGCGCGCTGCGAGTTGCGGTCGAGGAACGAATAGAGCGCGACCCACGCCTGGTCTACGAGGGGGCGCTTCGTCGTGATGAGCCGCTCGCGCCCGAGGAAGAAGGTCGTCTGGGGGATCTCAAGCGGCAGCCCCTGGGCGGCCATGTCGTCGAGGGCCGCCAGGATATCCGGCGTGTCCATGAACCCGTAGCGCACGGTGACGCGCACGAACCCCTTCTCCATGACCTCGATGTCCATGCGGCTGTCGCCCCGCACGTGCGGAACCCTCTCCGTCACAACGGTGAGGAGCACGACCTTCTCGTGGAGGGCCTTCTGGTGCTCCACGTTCTTGAGGAGCTGCGTGGGAGTGAGCCGGTTGTCGCCGGTCATGTAGACCGCGTTGCCCGGCACGCGCACTGCCGTCTTGTCGTCGAGCGCTGCTAGGAACTCCTCGACGGGCCGTAGCCTTGACTTGAGCCGCGTGGCGATGAACTCGCGCCCGCGGCGCCACGAGAGGGCCATGGCCAGGAGCCCGCCCGCCACCGCAAGCGGCAGCCAGCCGCCCTCGTGGATCTTGAGGACGTTGGCCGCGAGGAACGCGGACTCGACGACGAGGAAGCCGCCGAGGACGAGCCATGTCACGGCCCGCGGCCACCGCCACCGTTCAGGGGCCACGACAAAGAGCAGCGCCGTGGTCACGATCATCGTGCAGACGATCGCCACGCCGTAGGCGGCGGCGAGCGCGCCCGAGGAGCGGAACGCGAGGACCACGAGGACCGTGGCCACGCCAAGCGCGGCGTTGAGCTTCGGGACGAAGATCTGCCCGTACTCGCGGGCGCTCGTATGCCGGATGTCGAGCCGCGGCCAGTAGCCGAGCTGGACGATCTGGAGGGCGAGAGAGAAGACGCCCGAGATCACCGCCTGCGAAGCGATGACTGCCGCGGCGGTCGCAAGGACGGTGAGCGGGATGACGCCCCAATCAGGCGCAAGGAGGTAGAAGGGGCTGCGCACCGCGCTCGGGTCGGCAAGGACAAGGGCCCCCTGCCCGAAGTAGCTGAGGAAAAGCGCCGGGAACACGAGGAGGAACCAGATGTTTCGGATCGGGATGCGCCCGAAGTGGCCCATGTCTGCGTAAAGGGCCTCCGCGCCCGTGACGACGAGGAAAATGGCACCGAGGGCAAGCAGGCCCCGGGGCCCGTTCGCGGCGAGGAATGCGACCGCGTGGAGGGGGTTTAGGGCCTCGAGGATCTGGGGGGCGCGGAGGATTCCCTGGATTCCAAGGAGCGAGAGGACCGCGAACCAGACGACCATTATGGGCCCGAAGAGCCGGCCCACGCCGCCCGAGCCTCGCTTCTGCAGGAGGAAGAGGCCTGCAAGGACGCCGACCGAGATGGGGACGACGAGGGGCTCGAGGCCGGGCGCGGCAACCGCAAGGCCCTCCATGCCGCCAAGGACAGAGATCGCAGGCGTGAGGATCGCGTCGCCGAAAAGGAGCGCCGCCCCGAAGAGGCCGACGATGACGAGGGTCGAGCGCAGGTGCGCGCGCGCCGCGCGCCCGCGGCCCGCCTCGCCGGCCACCGGCTTGATAAGGGCGGTGAGCGCGAGCACGCCGCCCTCGCCGTCGTTGTCCGCGCGCATCACGAGGAGAACGTACTTGAGCGAGACGATCACGACGAGGGACCAGAAGATCAGCGACAGCGTGCCAAGGACATTGGCGGCGCTCGGCGCCACGCCGAAGTGCCCCGAGAAGCTCTCTCGCACCGCGTAGAGCGGGCTCGTCCCGATGTCCCCGAAGACGACGCCGAGGGCCGCAAGCGACAGGCCGAACGCGTACCGTTTCGACCGGGGGGCCGGCGCCAACTCAAGGCGCCCCCCTACAGAGTGGAGGGGCGAGCACCTGCATCGGCACGGGTGGTTCCTCCAAGGGGGATCGGTCGACGCTCCAGGAAACGAAGGGCTTCGGCGCTTGCACAAGCGCCACCATCGAAATGGTCTTTTGGGGCCCCCGGAGCGCGAGGAGCCGCGCTTGGCCCTGCCGCTTCCCCGTTCGGGAAACGCCGAAGACGCTCGGGAAAGTTATATTGACGACGACCGCTACGCGCGCCCCGTTGCCCGGCCCCCAAGAAACCCACGGCCCCGTCTCGGGACTCGCCTACCGGCAATACGAAAAGCGCCTGCTCGCGGAGATCCAGGCAAGCGAGGTGCCCAAGCACGTCGCCGTCATCATGGACGGCAACCGGCGGTTCGCCGAATCGCTCGGCCTCAACCCCATGGACGGCCATGTCTACGGCCGCGAGAAGCTCGAGGAGCTGCTGAACTGGTGCCTCGAGCTCGGCATCAAAATCCTCACGGTCTACGCCTTCTCGACGGAGAACCTGCGCCGCCGCCCCGAGGAGGTCCAGCTCCTCATGCGGATGTTCGAGGAGAACTTCCGGAAGCTCGCTGACGACCCCCGCGTGCGCCAGCACGGCATCCGCGTCAAGGTGATCGGCCAGCTCTCGCTCCTCGAGCCCCAAGTCCAGGAAGCCATAGCCTACGCGATGGACAGGACGAAGGGGAACTCGAACTACCTCCTCAACCTCGCCGTCGCCTACGGGGGCCGCGACGAGATCATGCACGCGGTGCGCAAGGTCGCAGAGGCCGCGAAGGACGGGTCGATCCGGCCCGAAGATGTGACGGAGGAGGTCTTCGCCCGGCACCTCTACACGAACGGGATCCCGGACCCCGACCTGATCCTGCGCACGAGCGGCGAGGAGCGCATCTCGAACTTCCTCCTGTGGCAGAACGCCTACAGCGAGCTCTACTTCGCCGATGTCTACTGGCCCGGGATGCGCAAGATCGACTTCCTGCGCGCGATCCGCTCGTACCAGCAGCGCCACCGGCGGATGGGGACCTGAAGGGGGCAGGGCGCCTCAGAGGCGCTCCTCGAGGGCCTCCGTGGTGATCCGCAGCGCCTCGGCGCGCGCCCACCACTTCCAGTCCGACCCGAGGACGTGCCAAGGCGCGTAGGTCGTCGAGGTGCGCGCGAGCATGTCCTCGATCGCGGCCTCGTACTTGTCCCAGCTCTTCCGGTTGCGCCAGTCCTCCTCCGTAATCTTCCACTTCTTGTAGGGGTTCTTCTCGCGCTCCTCGAACCTGCGCAGCTGCGTCTTCTTGTCGATGTGGAGGAAGAACTTCACGATCACCATCCCGTGGTCGTTCAGCATCCTCTCGAAATTGTTGATCTCCTCGTAGGCGCGCCGCCACTCGTCCTTGCTCGCGAACTTCTCGACGCGCTCGACGAGGACGCGGCCGTACCAGCTGCGGTCGAAGATGACGATCTCGCCCTTCTCCGGGAGCACGGTCCAGAACCGCCAGAGGTACGGGTGGGCAAGCTCGTCCCCCGTCGGCGCGCGGATCGCGATCACGTGGTACCCGCGCGGGTCGAGCTTCTCGATCATGCGCTTGATCACGCCGCCCTTGCCCGCGGCGTCCCACCCCTCGAAGATGATGCAGACCGGGACCTTCTCCTCCTTGACCTTGTGCTGGAGCTCGAGCATCTTGAGCTGGTACTTGTCGAGCGCTTCCTCGTACTCCTTCTTGCCTTCGAACTTCTGGTCGAGGTCGACCTTGTCGAGCATGTCGCTTGCCCCCGACCCGGACGTCCGCGGCCCAAAATAAGCCTGCGCGCCGAACCGTACTTATAGAGCGCGGATCCGCGCGCGCAGGCGCTTGGGGCCTGCGCGCTCCCACTCCGCGTGGAAGCGCGCGATGTGCGCGGCGCGCCGCCCCTCCAGGATGCGGGCGACGAGTTGGAGCGAGGCGACCTCGAGGGGGTCGCGCGCGGGCTTGAGCTTCCGTTCCACGATCACGAGAGCGACCGTGTGGTCGTTGACGAGCCCGAGGATCGCCTGGAGCGCCTTGAGGCGCTCGCCCCAGAGGGCGCCGGAGGGCCCGAGGAGGCGGTCGAAGGTCTCAATCGTGTAGCGCAGGCGCTTGATCTCGATCCGCAGCGCATGGAGCTCGAGGGGGTCCTCGGACTCGAGCGCGCGGCGAAGCGCCCAGACCTCCCGGAAGCGGCGCTCGAGCGTGCGGGAGGCGTGCCTGCCGGCCGGGCGCGGCCGCTTCCTGCCCTTCGCCGGCGGCCCCGGAGCGAGGTCGTGGGGCCGCAGCGCACGGACCGTGTCCAGGGCGCTCTTCACGCGCGCCCAGCGCGCCTCCTGCGCGATGTGGTGCTGCGTGAGGAGGCGCGCGATCCCGCGCGGCGGGTACGGAGTCCCCTTGAGGACCTCCTCGAAGAGCGCGGCGGTGACGTCCGCGTCGCGCATGGGCCCCAGCGCCTTCGTGAGCCGGCGAAGCGGGCGCACCCGGCGCTCGAAGTCCGCGCGCGTGGGGTAAAAGCGCCGGAACGCGCGCATGACGGCCCGAGCGCGGCGCAGGCGCACGCGCAGTTCGTGGATGTACTCGTCCTGGGGGCGGCCCTGCGGGGCCGCGGCGGCCCACTCGATCAGCCGCGCGGCCGCGCGCAGCGCCTCTTGCCGCCCGTACGCGGCGGCGGGCACTTCCGCGCGTCTCGTCCGCGGCCCCGTCATACGCAAGGGCACCCACGGGTCGGCTCTTACACTTTGAGCATGAAGTCTTCGAGCTCACCGCGCAACGCTTCGCGCCGCGCGCGGTGGCCCTCGAGGAAGGCGTTGATGTGGTCGACGAACATCTGCTTGAGCTCGCCCGAAAGGAGCGCGCCCGAGCGGTAGTCGGCGGCGACCTTCTCCATCCGGCGGTCGTCGGGCTCGAAGAGCGAGAGCCACCGGTAGGACGCGTCGATGTCGGGGTTGCCTCCAAGCTTGCGGTGCTCCGCCGTCGTGGCCTGCCCGCCCGAAAACGCGTACTTCATGACTTTCGCGCGCACCTCCGCCGGCGTCTCGTTCGTGTAGATCGCGCTGTTCGGGTCCGAGGCGCTCATCTTCGTCGTCCCCGGCGAGGTGAGGCCCGGCAGGAGCTTGCTGTGGAGCGCGGCGGGCTTCAGGTAGCCGAGCTTCGGCAGGATGTCGCGGGCCACGCGGAAGTGGGGGTCCTGGTCGATCCCCATGGGCACGAGGCACGGGATGTTGCGGCCCTTCAGCACCGAGGGGAGGAACGCCGGGACCGACTGCATGCTCGTGTAGAAGATCTCCCCGACGTTCGCCGAGGGCTCGAAGCCGAACACGGCCTTGGCCGTCGAAAACGTGAGCTTCTTCGCGACCCGGATCGCCTGGGGGTACATCACGCCCGCGTGCCGCGTGTCCCAGATCAGGTGCGTCTTGCCCTTCTTGTAGCCGAGCGCGAGGAAGTCGAGCGCGTTCTCCACGGTCCACTTCGCGGTGTCCTCCAAGGTGAGGTCGTCGTTGAAGAGGAACTTCTCGTCGTCGGTGAGCTGGAAGTAGACCTCGACCCCAAAGCGCTCCTGGAGCCACTGCGTGAGGATCCACGGCACGAGGTGGCCGAGGTGGATGGGGCCGGAGGGGCCGCGCCCCGTGTAGAGGAAGAAGGGGTTCTTCTTCGCGTGCTCGTCGAGGACCCACGTGAGGTCGCGGTGCGAGATGAAGAAGCCGCGGCGGAGGAAGTGGTGGAGCTCGCCGCCCGCGCCCTTCCGGACGCGGTCGAGCACCTCGTCTGTGAGGGGGTCGACGCCGAACTCCTTGATGAGCCGCGCGTAGTCGACCTCGCCCTCGACTTCCCAAGGTGTGACGCGGAAGTCTTCCTCGGGCATGGTCTCCCTTCCGTCCCAGGCGCGTAGCACTTCTTGCACGTACAATACCCTTGGGGCGAGCCCCGCCTCACTTCGCAAGACGCCGCCGGGGCCCGGCCGCCTCGCCCCGGGGCACGCGCCAGTGCTTCTTGCGCACCGCGTGTCCGCAGACCCGGCATTCCCCCTTGGGGGGCTCCGTCTCGTAAGCACGCGCGCACCCGCTGCACCGCCATTGGCTTTCCCAGTGCCACACGCCTTTGATCTCGGACTGCGCAAAACCCCGGTAGGCCACCTTGAGAGTGGCCGCCACGTTTTGCATCGAGCGGTCGTCCGTGAGGAGTTCGGCGTTGAGGTCGAGCGCAAGGGCCACAAGTTCCTTGTCGGCCTTCGAGAGCCTGTCGCTCTCGCCCGCGGCCTTCGCCGCCTGCTCGACCCGAAGGAACGCTTCGGCGGTCGGCGAACGGACCTTGAGGCCCGTCTCGCAAAGCGTCTCGAGCCGCTCGCGGTCTTCCGGGCGGCGCACTTCGTCGAGCACGGCGGGTGTTACAAAAGCTTGGTCTTCGGGCCCCGAGCGCGGGTCGCCGCCGGCGAGGAGGACTGAGGTGTCGCAAACGGCGGTGCGGCCCCCCGGCGAAGGGCTCGCTTTGGGATTGGGGCCGTCCACGATGGGCGCAAAGGCCTCGCTCCGGCATAAACTGCCGTCATGCATCCCCCCTCCACTCCCGTCGCGGGTCTATTAATAGGGCTCAAGAATGGGGGTGCCAGCAGGCCCCAAAAGGGTGCGCCCAACAGGGCCGTTTCCGGGGGTTCGAACCGGAGGGTTTATTTATAGTGCCCTATATAAGCAAACGGGCACAAAGTAGCCCCTAAATCATGTTGGAATCTGTCTCGACATGACCCTTTGAAAACAATCGAAAACGGTCGTTTTTGAAGGCGCGCAGATGGGATGCAGCCTACACTAGGGAGTGCGGAAAAGTGAGTGCAAGCAGTGAATACTCCGCCGAATCGATCCAAGTCCTCGAAGGGCTCGAGGCGGTCCGAAAGCGGCCCGCCATGTACATCGGGTCGACGGACGCGCGGGGCCTCCACCACCTCGTCTACGAAGTCGTCGACAACTCGGTCGACGAGGCGCTCGCGGGGTACTGCTCGGAAATCCGCGTGACGCTGAACGCCGAAGGGTCGGTCACCGTCGAGGACGACGGGCGCGGGATCCCCGTCGACACGCACCCGAAGTACGGAAAGCCCGCGGTCGAGATCGTCCTCACGGTCCTCCACTCGGGCGGCAAGTTCGACGACAAGTCCTACAAGGTGTCCGGCGGGCTCCACGGTGTGGGCGTGTCGGTCGTCAACGCGCTCTCCGAGTGGTTCGAGGTGCGTGTCGCGAGGAACGGCAAGCTGTACAAGCAGCGCTACGAGTACGGCGTGCCCACGACACCGCTCGAGGTCGTCGGCACGGCGGATATCACGGGCACGATCCAGCGCTTCAAGCCCGACACGAAGATCCTCGAGACGCTGGAGTACTCCTACGACACGCTCCAGAACCGCCTGCGCGAGCTCGCCTTCCTCACGAAGGGCCTTTCGATCACCTTCACGGACGCCCGCGACCCGGCGAACGTCAAGAAGGAAGTCTTCCACTACGACGGCGGAGTCGTCGCGTTCGTCCAGTGGCTGAACGCGGCCAAGACGCCGCTCTTCCCGCAGGTCGTTTACCTCAGGACCGCGAACGGCACCCACGAGGTCGAGGCGGCGATCCAGTACTCCGACAGCTACACGGAGAGTGTCTACGCCTACGCGAACAACATCCACACCGTGGAGGGCGGCACGCACCTCATCGGCTTCCGCCAGGGCCTTACTCGCGCGATCCTCGAGTACGCGAAGAGGCGGAACCTCCTCAAGTCGTCTGAGGTGGGCATCGGCGGAGAAGACGTCCGCGAAGGGCTCACGGCGATTCTCTCGGTGCGCCTCAAGAACCCGCAGTTCGAGGGCCA
>DATEUP010000091.1:0-4275 GCA_035283065.1 Thermoplasmatota archaeon
TTCGAGGGCATGGGGAGGCGTGATTTGGATTGCCGCGCTAGTATCTGAGCATGCCCCCCAAGGATTGTGGGGGGCCGGGCCTTGGCCTTCGGGCGGCAACCTTCATCCCCGGCCTGAGGCACTCCGAAGGTCCGAGGTGAGACTCCACGGCCGTCGACCTTTTCTTCGTTTTGGCCTTCGCCTTCGGCGCGGGGATGGTCGCGTTCTTCTCACCCTGCTGTGTCGCGATGCTGCCCGCGTACATCGCCTTCGCGCTTGGGAAGTCGCACGCCGACGCGGGGGGGGAGGAGCCCAGGGTCTCGCGGGGGCGGCGCGAGGCCGGGGCGGTCCTTGTCTGGGGCGGGCTCCTTGTCGCGGCGCTCGGCCTCGGGCGCCTGGCGCTTGAAGCCCTCGCGGTCTTCCAATTGCCGGCGGGCGGCACCTCGCCGGAGGACCGCAACCTCTCCGTCCTCCTCTCGGCCGCAGGCATCCTTGCCGTCCTTGCAGGGCTTTGGTCGACGGCCGATGCGCGCCGCTTCGCGGAAGGGCTCCTGTTTGGCGGCCTTGCGACCCTCGGGTTCCTCGTCGTGTTCGTGGCGATTGGGTTCCCCATCGCCTACGCGGGAAGCGCGATCAAGGGGGGCCTCGGGTGGGTCGCCGTGGCCGTGGGCCTGGGGCTCGTGGGGCTCGGCGTCTGGACCCTTGCCGGGCGCCGCCTGCCCATCCGCATCCCGACCTTCGACCCCACGCGTTCGGGGCGGCTCGGCTTCTTGCTCTACGGCGTCGCCTACGGCCTCGCGTCCCTTTCGTGCACGTTTCCCATTTTTCTCGTCGTCGTTTCGCTCTCCTTCAGCGTGGGCGGTCCAGCGGGCGTCGCGGCTTTTGCGGCCTATGCGCTTGGCAAGGGCTCGCTGATGACGCTGGTCACGGTCCTCGCGACCGCCTCGCCTTCGGCCGTGGAGGGCCGGCTCAAGAAGATCTTGCCCCGGTTTGACCGGGTGATGGCGACCGTGACGATCCTCGCCGGCGCGTTCATCGTATACTATTTCGGGGTCGTGTACGCGCGCCTCTAAGGCACCCGGGCGCTCCAGGGGCGGGAGGGTGGCGAAACCCTTTTCCCAGGCGTGCCCGGTGCGATGGCGACGCCGATGGCGACCCGAGCCCTCCCTCAAGCCCGAAACGGGGGCCCCGGGCCTCGGCCGCGCAAGGGGAGCGCGGCGGGACGCTCGCGTGAGCGGTGGGAGGCGGAGACCCTGCGCCCCTTCATGGAAAGGTCGCCGGAGCGGGCTGAGGAGTTCACTACGACATCCTCGGTGCCCGTGAAGCGCCTCTACACCTCCGAGGACCTCTCCTCGTTTGACGAGCTCGAAGACCTGGGCTTCCCTGGTGAGTTCCCCTTCACGCGCGGCGTCTACCCCACGATGTACCGCGGGCGCCTTTGGACCATGCGGCAGTTCTCGGGGTTCGGCACGGCCAACGAGACGAACGCGCGGCTCAAGTACCTGCTCGCCCACGGGCAGACCGGCCTCTCGATCGCCTTCGACCTGCCAACACTCTACGGGTACGACACGGACGACCCGTGGGCGGGTGGCGAATTCGGCAAGTGCGGTGTCGGCGTTTCCTCCCTCCAGGACATGGAGGCCCTCTTCGAGGGGATCCCCGTCGGCGACGTGACGACCTCGATGACAATCAACAGCCCGGCCTCCACGATTTGGGCCTACTACATCGTGAACGGACTCAAGCGGGGCGTGGCCCAGGAGCGGATGGGCGGCACGATTCAGAACGACATCCTGAAGGAGTACATCGCCCAGAAGGAGTTCCTTTTCCCGCCCGTGCCGTCCATGCGGCTCGTCGTGGACACCTTCGAGTACGCGGTCGAGCACATGCCCCGCTGGTACCCGATCTCGGTCTCGGGCTACCACATCCGTGAGGCCGGCTCGACGGCGGTGCAGGAGCTTGCCTTCACGCTAGCCGATGGCTTCGCGTACCTCGACGCGGGGATCGAGCGGGGGCTCAAGGTCGACGACTTGGCGCCGAAGCTCTCGTTCTTCTGGAACGCGCATAACGACCTCTTCGAGGAGGTCGCGAAGTTCCGGGCGGGGCGGCGGATCTTCGCGCGCGTGATGCGCGACCGCTACGGCGCGAAAAACCCCCGTTCGTGGGTCCTCAAGGCCCACGCGCAGACGGCCGGCTGCTCGCTCACGGCGCAGCAGGCGGAGATCAACGTGGCGCGCGTGACAATCCAGGCGCTCGCGGCGGTCCTCGGCGGCACGCAGAGTTTGCACTCGAATTCGCTCGACGAAGCGCTGGCGCTTCCCTCGGACAAGGCCGTCCGCATCGCGCTGCGCACCCAGCAGATCATCGCGCACGAGTCGGGGGCGGCCTCGACGGTCGACCCGCTGGCGGGATCCTACTACTTGGAGGCGCTCACGGAACAGATGGAGGAGGAGGCGATGGCCTACTTCGACCGGATCGAGGCGCTCGGAGGGGTGATCGCCGCGATCGAGAAGAACTTCTTCCAGCGGGAAATCGCCGACGCCGCCTACCGGTACCAAAAGGAGATTGACGAGAGGAAGAGGGTCATCGTGGGCGTGAACGACTTCACGATTGAGGAAGACCTCTCCCCAACACTCCTGGAGATGGACCCTGAGGGGGAGCGCAAGCAGGTCGAGCGTCTCAAGCGCCTCCGAAAGACGCGCGACGGAAGGCGAGCGCAGGAAGCCCTGCGCCGCCTGGAAAAGGCCGCGGAGGGCGATGCGAACACAATGCCCCACATCATCGAGTGCGCGAAGGCCTACGTGACGCTCCAGGAGACGACGGACGTCTTCCGGCGCGTGTTCGGCGAGTACCGGGAGAGGTCCGTTTACTAGGTGGCGCGGGGTTCCCCCACGGGCCCCTCGACTCGATTCTTGATGTCTGCGCCGCACCATTCGCACTTTGCAACTTGATCGTCGCCAAGGTTGAAGTGCCAACCCTCCTCGTGAAGGCGAACCGCGTGCGGCCCCGCGAATTGCCATCCCTTGGGCCGAACCGGGAAATGCTCGCTGATCCATTGCCTAAGTACACGGAAGGCCCGCTGAAGCTCGGGCGTGTTCGGGAGGGCCCCGAACGAATTGCCAGACTTTGCCTTTGAATCGAAGCCCAAAACCCCGGCGGCCACGACGCCCGCCTTTGGAGCGGCGCGCTGAAACTCAATTAGCGGCCGACCGCGCGGGTTGTGCCATTTCTCTCCCACGGGTAGGAACTCCGGCTTCCCGAGGATGCCTGCGGACTCGTAATAGATCCACCACCGCTCATAACGCGATGGGTTTGGTTCGAGTTTCGTTGGCGCAACCGTTTCGAAGTCGGCCGTTGGGGAGTAGTCGGGTAGCAGAACCCCGCCCGTGCCCTCGACGAACCCGAGGAAGGCCTGCTCGTCTTCGTGCGCCATAAACAAGATCAGGGCAGGCATGCGAGTCGACCAGGCGATTCCCGGGAGATTTAGGTTGCCGCGTTCGTTGGGGCGTCACTGGTGCTCCCAAGGCCTGGCAACGACGCCGGGACGCCCATCTCCGCCATACTGCGGCCGCCGCTCGCCGTTCGCGCATCCAAGCCTAAATACCGCGCACAACGTGCGACCATCGATGGCTGGCGCACGCAAGTCAAAGCGGTCCGCCCGCTCCCAAGGCGTGGCTACGGCTGCTGCGCGGTGGGAGCGCGAGGTCCTGGCGCCCTTCACGAAGGGCACGCCGGAGGGCGCGGGGGGCGCGAGCGCGGCGCCTGCGGCGCTGCGCCGGGCGATCTACACATCGGCGGACCTGCGCCGGGGCGACGACCCGCAGGCCCTGGGGTTCCCGGGCGAGTTCCCCTTCACGCGCGGGATCTACCCCACGATGTACCGGGGCAGGCTCTGGACGATGCGCCAGTACGCGGGCTTCGGGACCGCGCGCGAGACGAACCTGCGCTTCCGGTACCTCCTTGCCCACGGCCAGACAGGCCTTTCCACGGCGTTCGACCTGCCCACGCAGATGGGGCTCGACTCCGACGACAAGGCCGCGAAAGGTGAGGTCGGGCGCGCAGGCGTGCCCGTGGGTTCGATCGAGGACATGGAGGCGCTCCTCGAGGGGATCCCCCTTGGGAAGGTCTCGACCTCGATGACGATCAACGCGACCGCCTCCGTGGTTCTCGCGATGTACCTCAGGGTGGCCAAGGGCCAGGGCGTTGGCTGGGAAGAGGTCCGCGGGACCGTTCAAAACGACCTCCTCAAGGAATACATCGCGCGCGGTACGTACATCTTCCCGCCCGGGCCCTCGCTTA
>DATEUP010000092.1:0-2752 GCA_035283065.1 Thermoplasmatota archaeon
TCGATCGCTTTTCGGCAAGGTCTGCGTCCGAAAGCCTCTAATCCGGAATACGGTGGCACCGAGGGCCACTCCATCAAGAATCGGTCGGGAGAGCCGTTCACGAAAGCGGTTTCCACTTGGGCTTCCCTTTCCTCCCCGCGACCTTCTGGGAAGCAAGGTCGCCCCGCACGAACCTTTCCACGAGGGGCGCGCAGAGCATCGATCCGATCATCCGGAAAGCCTCGTCCACGTTCTCGCCCGTCTTGGCCGAGGTCTTGAGGGGGGTCGTGCCGTTGACCTTGCCGGCAGCCGCGATCTCCTCCTGCGTTGCGGTATTCTCGGCCACCAAGTCGACTTTGTTGCAGGCCACGACGCAAGGGGTCGGGCCGCAGAGCGAGCGCAGCGTCGACCCCCACGTTTCAAGCGCCGCGACCGTGAACGGGCGCGTGAGGTCGCACACCAGGATTGCCGCGTCCGCGCCCTTGAAGTAGATGCTGTACGCGCGCGGCATCCCCTGCTGTCCGAAAACGTCCCAGATGTAGAGCTGGAGTTTGACGCGAAGGTCTTGATCCGGGAATTGGAATTCCATCAGCTTCCGCGAGGTTTTCGTGCCAATCGTGATGATGTACCGGTCGGAGAACCGGTCGATGACGAAACGGCGCACGAGCGAGGTCTTCCCCACGGCTGGGTCGCCAAGGAGGAGGATCTTCTTCTCGAACTCGACGACAGCCACGAGTGGTCTAATCCGGGGCCGAGCGTACATAAGACTTGCCCCGCGCCGCCGTTTGGGCATTTTGTCGATGGCGCCGCGACCTTGGCTGGGCGTGGCTGGCGGGCCTCTCGTGCGCCACAGGCCGGCGCTCAACAAGGTCCCCACCGCGGCACCGCTTTGCCCTTCGCAATCACCGCAACAATAATGAGCGGGGTCGCTCAACCCTTGTGGCGGGGCGGACGGACGGAGCAACTTGAGTACACCAAGAAGGTCCTGCTCGTCGGCGACGGCGCCGTCGGCAAGACTTCGCTCGTGCGCCGGTATGTGCACGACCTCTTCGCGGACCGTTACATCGCGACGATCGGCACCAAGACTACGAGGAAGGAGTTCAAGCTGGAGTATGAAGCCGAGGATGTCTGCGTAACCCTTGACCTGGGAATTTGGGACATCCTTGGGCAGAAGGGCATCGAAAAGGCCCACCAACTTTACTTCGAGGGGGCCCACGCCTACATCGTCGTCTGCGACCTTACCCGCGCCGATACGCTCGCCGCGGTGCCGGAATGGGCCGCGCGCGTCCACGAGCTCTGCGGCAAGGTTCCGGGCGTGCTGGCCGCGAACAAGGTCGATCTCGTGGAAGACCGGGAGGCACGCAAAGGCGAAGTCACCGCCTTGGCCGACGGGCTCGGGGTCAAGTGGTTCTGGAACTCCGCGAAGACCGGCGAGAATGTCGAGATGCTCTTCTACGAGCTTGGGACCAAAATCTGCGAGCCGATCGTCACGCAATTCGCGCAAGCCAAGGCCGAAGCCGCGGGGCGCGCGGGTCGCCCCAAGAAGAAGTTCGCGGGGCTTCGGCGTTGAGGTTCCTGCGGCGCCTCCGTGCCACCCGTCAAGGGTCGCCAGCCTCACCGCACGACAAGCACCGGGCAGTGCGCGAGGTGCACGACCTTTTGGGCGACCGACCCGAGGAGCACGCGTTGGATCCCCGCAAGGCCCTTGGACCCTACGATGATCATGTCGGCGCCCTCGCTCTCCGCGTACTTCACGATCGCCTGCGCGGCGTCGGCGCCTGAGAGGACCTTGTCCGAGACCGGGCCCGTCTTCTTCTCCGCGCTCGCGCGCTCGCGCTCGACGAGCACCTCGGCGGCGTCGCGCAGCATCCGCTGGAGCTGGGGCCGCGCGGGCCCCTTGCCGCCCCCGCGCGGCAGGTGCTGCAAGTCCTCGACGCTGACCACGCGCAGCTCCGCGCCCATCTTCGCCGAAAGCTCGGCGGCGAACTCGCGCGCCAACGCGCCCGACGGCGAGCCGTCGATCGCCACGAGGTAGAGCAGGGGCTTGAGGCGGCTGTTCTTCGGCACGGTGATTCCATCCGTTCGAGTCTATTTGGGCCTTCTGCCGTTACCGCACGACGAGCACCGGGCAGTGCGCGAGCGCCACGACCTTCGAGGCGACCGACCCGAGAAGCACGCGCTTGATCCCCGTTAGCCCGCGCGAGCCGACGACGATCATCTCGGCGCCCTGCGCCTCCGCGTGCCTCACGATCTCCTCGGCGGGGTCGAGCGCCTGGAGCACGGCGCTCGAAGCGGAGACACCCTCGTGCTTCGCGCGCCGCCACTCGCGCTCCACGATCTGCGCGGAGGTCGGCGCCGCCCTGCGGTCCGAGCGCTGCGGCCCCGTCGGAGGAAGCGCGAGCCCCCGCGGGTCTTCCACGGTCACGATGAGGAGCTGCGCGCCGAGCTTGTTGGCAAGCTCGACCGCCCGGTCGGCCGCCTTCGCGCTCTCCGGCGAGCCGTCGACGGCGACCAGGAACACCGGCTGCCGGGGCCTCGAGAGCCGGGCCATCTTCGACTTGAGGCGGCCCTGCCAATTTGGGCTTTTGGGCCGAGCCCATCGCACCTTGCGGCCGCGGGAGGCGCGCCCTTGCCTTCTCAAGCGGGAGGCGCGCCCACCTTGAGGGCGTCCAGGCCGAAAGGGTTATGGCCGATCCTCGTCTCCCTGGCCACCGAGCGTGGCCCTCCTATGCGCGCATCCCCCCCCTCTGGCCGGGCGCCTGCCCCCCGAAAG
>DATEUP010000093.1:0-2050 GCA_035283065.1 Thermoplasmatota archaeon
CGCATCTTCACGCAGCGGATGCGCCGCTGGATGTTGACGTCGTCCACCCGCTCCATCTTGACGTGGACGATCCCGTCGGAGAGGAAGTCCTCGTCGTACTTGCCAAACGCCTGCGAGCCCCGCTCCTGTTCCTGGATCAGGAAGGTCGTCGTGTCGTGGTCGCGCAGCCACTCGAAGAAGTGGAAGAGTTCGATCCGCGGCTTCTCGAAGTTCGCAAGGAGCTCGAGGACCGGCAGGGAGTCAAGGACGAGGAGGTTGTAGTCCTGGGACTTCTTGAGGTTGTCCGCGTACATCTTGAAGACGTGGAGCCACGAGTGGTCGCCGAGCATCGTGAGGTTCTTGCGGATGAGCGCGAGGTCGAGCACCGTGACCTTGTCCTCGACGACGGTCTGGTCCATGCCGAGGCTGCTCATGTGGTTGAGCAGCGAGTCGCGGCCCTGTTCGAGCGAGATGTAGAGCCCCTTGCGGTCGTCCGAAAGCGCGTTGTGGTAGAGGACGTTGAAGGCCACGGACGACTTCATGGTGCCTGGCTCGCCCACGACGAGGCACACGGAGCCCTCGGGGATTCCGCCGCCAAGCTGTTCGTCAAAGCCGAGGATGTGGGTCTTGATCATCTGCACCATATGGAACAACCGCGCCGCTTGGGGAAGCACGCTCTGATTCCGCCATCAATACAAAAAGGTTGGGGGGTCGAGATTTTGGTTGCGGGAGGCAGGTAGCCTTCTGCGCCGGGTGGGCCGCGGGGCAAAACGCGCGTTGGGACACCGGGCACGCGCGGTTGCCAAAGAGTTAATAGGGCCTTTCCAACATCGCACGGTTGGCACCATCTGGCCCTAGCGCGCCGCGCACATCCCCGGTTGCCGGCGACGGGGGCTTCAGGGGCCGGCGAGGCCTTTGCGATCGGCGAAGCGGAGCAGCGGCCGACGGCGGGGGAGCGGCTCCTGCCGCGCGCGGAGGGCTCGCCCCCTGAGCTTGGCGTCCTCGTCACAAGGGACGCAGCGGGGGCGTTCCGCCCCTTCCCGACGCTCTCGCACGACTTCGACCTCTCCACCGCCGTGCGCGAGGTCCGCGGCCTCCTTGAGTACCACATCACGATCTCGAACCGCGACCGCAAGCCGATCGAGCACCTCGTCGTAACCCCGGCGCTGCCCGAGGACCTCAAGCTCGCCGACGAGCCTTCCAAGCGCGTTTCCTCGGTCCCGGCCGGCGAGTCCGTCACCCTGAAGTTCAAGCTCTCGGTCTCCGAGGAGGCCCGCACGGTCGGGATCAAGGGGCGCCCGCTCCCCGGCCTCGATTTCGCGGTCCAGACCTCGCTGCGGGTCCGCAAGGGGAAGGCCAAGTACGATGTGACGCTCGAGAACCTCCACGAGTGGACGATCCGCAAGGTGCGCGTCGAGCCGAAGCTGCCCCACGGCGTCGTCCCCCTCGACACGGAGCGCGTGATCGACTCGCTCGGCCCCCACGAATCCCAGGTGCTCCCCTTCGACCTCATCTCGCAGGAGGAAGTCGACCGGAAGCTCCGGCACGAAAGCCGCCTCAAGGAGGCGGTGGCAAGCGTCGAGGAGCCCCCGCGCCTTAGCGACCGGCGTTTCCCGCGCGAGCACACGCAGGCGGAGGTCGAGGAAGTCGTCCGATGGCTCGACGAGCTCCAGACGATGAAGGAGGTCGGGGCCGCCGAGACCATGATGGAGGACCTCGTGGAGTTCGCGCCCCTCGAGTACTCGCTTGAGGTCCTGCGCCTTGCGGAGGCCATCGAGGCGGGCCCCCTCGAGGAGCGGTTCACCCTCGTCGACTTCGAGGCGGAGTTCAAGCCGCCGCCGCCGGCGCGCCCCACGCTTGTGCCGCTCGAGTTTGGGCGGGCGGAGGAGGACGGGTTCATCCACATCGACGAGGACGAGTTCGCCTCGATCAAGCCGCTCGGCCTCGAGCCCACGATCGCCGAGGAGATCGAGATCGAGCCCATGGAAATGGACCTCTAGGCCCCCCGCCCGGCAGGGCGGAGGGCCGATCGGCCCGGATGGAGACCCGCGGAGCTATGCGAGGGCCCCCC
>DATEUP010000094.1:0-9123 GCA_035283065.1 Thermoplasmatota archaeon
TGGGGGCCCGTTCAGCGAACGCGGCCCACGGACTCGAAGAGGATCTTGCGCTCCGCGCGCCGGAGCCTCTTCGACACCGCGGCTTTCGACACGCCCGTGTAGCGGGCAAGCTGCGTGAGCTTTACGCGCGCGGGCACTTCGTAGTAGCCAAGGTCGAGGGCGAGGCGGAGGAGCGCGCGCTGCTCTCGGGTAAGGCCGTCGCGGCGGGCCTCGCGGGGTCCCTGCCGGACCTCCTTGACCTCAAAGGGGACTTGGAACTGCTCGAGGAGTTCGATCGGCTTTTCGCCGCGGCCGAGGACCACGAAGGAGAGCGTCGCGCTCTCGGCGGTAATCTGGATCGGGCCGTCCAGGAAGGCCTCGGTGCCCACGGTGCGCCAGGCCTCCTCGAGGTCGTCGGGGATCCGGGCGCGCATGAGGACCGTGTACACCTTGCGCTCCTCGTCGACCTCCACGACTTCGAAGTGCTCCAAGTTGTAGCGGGAGAGGAGTTCCCGGCGCATCGCTTCGATCTCGCCTTGCCCGTAGAGGCGGTCCTTCCGGTGGATCTCGGCGATCAAGATCGCGGCGCGCTCCGCGACGGCGAAGACGCGAAGGACGTCGAGACGCTTGTTATGGGCGAAGAAGCGCTTGGGGATCACGCCGCCCTCTACGATGGTCTCCGTGGGGATCGTGAGCCGGATTTGCTTCATTGGGACGCCAACCTCCCCGCGCCACCAAGAGGCAGGTGGTTAACATGTTAACCCTGGTATTAAGGAGCTCCCGGCATCGGGCCCTCCCCCATGATGGCCCGCCCCGCGGCGAACGCGGGCGTTTCGGGTAAGCACCCCCTCGAAGAGGTCGTGAAGGCTGCGCTCGGTTCGAAGGTCGATTCTGAAAGCGTAAATAGGATGATCTGGGATCGAAGGGGCCATGGAGCGGGGCCCTCGGCGAAAAGGCGTTGGCATGAAGGCCGCGGCAGCCGTGTGGCTTGGGGCCCTAGTCGCCTCGACCCTTGCGCCCGCGGGCCTTGCCGTCCCCGAGGCAAGCCGCGAGACCACCGCCCTAGAGCCGCTTGCGGTTTCCGTGCCCTACATCTGGCGCACGATGGAGGGCCTCGAGACCCACCTCATCAGCCCGCGCCCGACCTACGACCACCTGCACGACGTCGCTTTCGCGCCCGACGGCCACATGGCGCTTGCCGTCGGGAGCCACAATACGCTCATGGCGTGGGACAGCGCGAACGGGACCGCGCGGCTCCTGCGAAACGGCACGCTCGGGAACCTCTACGCCGTCGCGTGGTCCGCCGACAGCACGACCGCGCTCGCCGTGGGCTGGAACGGGTCCCTCGTCCTCTACTCGTCCGGCGCCATCAGCGACCTCCCGGCCCAAGGGGCCGGGATCTGGCAGGGCGTTGCCTTCGTCCCGGGAGCCGGCTTCCTGGTCGTGGGTCAGGGCGGGTCCATGTTCTTCCTAAACGGGGGCCTGCGCACGAACGTGACCTCGCCCACGACGAACGACCTCATGGCGGTCGCGTGGAACGGCGTGGGTGGCAAGGCGCTCGCGGTTGGGCGCGGGGGCGTTGCCGTCGAAGTGACCCCGGGGGGCGCCGCGGCGGCCTTGGCCTCGATTGTTTCGGAGGACCTGCGGGCCGTCGCCTTCGAGGCGGACACGGGCAAGGGGCTCATCGCGGGCGGTGTTGGCGTCCTGCTTTCGTATTCCGCGGGCGTGTTGTCAAACGAGACCCACGCCCCAACGGAGGGTGGGTACTTCGACCTTGATGTCCGGAGTTCGGCCGAGCCCGCCGTCGTGGCCCTTCGCAACGACACCACGGGGGCCCTGCTCTTCACGAACGCCACGTTTTCGAACCTTGTGGCGCTGCCGCCCTTCCCGCCCGTCGTCGAGGCGGTCGCCCGAAGCCCGACCCTCGGGTACGCGCTGGCGGTGGGCTCGTTTGGCATGGTCGTCACGGCCCTCGACAATGGCTCGACCCAGAACGTGTCCCCGCCGCTTCGCCCGTACATCCAGGACGCAAGCTGGCGCGGCACCGGCGACCTCGCCCTCCTCGTGGGCTTCAACGGCACCGTGCTCCTGTACAACCGGACGTCTGACTCGACGAGCGCGCTCGCCGTCCCCAACTCGAACGCGAGCTTGCGGGGCGTCTCCTGGGCGCCAAACGGCACGGAGGCCCTGATCGTCGGGGCGAGCACGTTCTGGCGGTTCGACCTCGCGACGACGAACATTAGCGAGCCCATCGGCCCGACCGCGCTTGACCTGTACGGCGTGAAGTACCGTCCGCAGCGTCCCGAGGCCCTCGCCGTCGGGACAGGCGGGTTCATCGGGAGGTGGGACGGATCGAACCTCACGCGCATCTCGAGCGGCTCCATCGGCAACTCGTTCCTCAGCCTCGCGTGGCACCTCGACTCGGCCGGCGTCGGCGACTATGCCTACACCGCGGGCGCGAACCTCGTTGCCCGCATCGACCCGCCGGGCGTCGTCTCAACCACGACGCGAATCGGGACGTACTTTGGCGTGGCGTTCCTCGGCGAGGACGTGTGGATTGTCGGCGACCCCCGGCAGATCGCTTTCTACAATTCGGCCCTCGGGATCTGGGACAACCTCACGCTGCCTGCCGACTTCAGCACGGTCCACCTCTCGCGCGCGGTTGCCGACCCCTCCGGCGAAAGGATCCTGGTCGTCGGCAACCAGACGCTCTCGGCGTTCGTAAACGGCAGCCGGATCCTGCGCTTCGACACGGGGTTCCTCGTGCCCTTCACGGGGGTCGAGTACAACCCGCAGACCCGGGAGCCCCTCTACTTCGGCGGCTCGAGCATCGCGTTCACCATGCGCGAGGGGGTCTTCCCCAACCTCGCGCCGGTCGCCGTGATCTCGAGCCCCGCGCAGGGCTCGAACTGGACGACGGCGGACACGGTCTTCTTCGACGCGTCGGCCTCCTTCGACTCGGACGGCGACGCAATGCGGGTCACCTGGTGGGACAACGCCACGGGATTCCTGACGGCCGCCCTGTCCTTCGGCGCGCAGCTTGCGGCGGGCGACCACAACGTCACGGTCTTCGTGGACGACGGCCGCGGGCACAACGTTTCCGCGTCCGTCAGGGTCCATGTCGAGGAAGCGCAGTACCCGCCCGTGGCGCAGATCAGCGGCCCCGCGCCGGGCTCGAATTTCACCGACGACGACGACATCACGTTCAACGGTGCCACATCCTTCGATCCGAACGCGGGCGACGCGCTTTCCTACGCTTGGTCTTCGGACCTCGACGGCCCCCTCGGGGGTTCGCCGATCGTCGTCGTGCGGCTCTCCGTCGGGACCCACACGGTCCGCCTCACGGTCACGGACTCGACAGGCCGCTCGTCGAATGCAACCGTCGCCGTCTCCGTGCGCCTCGGCGATGTGCCGCCCTCGCCCGCGATCAGTTCCCCGAACCCCGGCGCCCGGTACCACTCGAACATCCCGGTCGAGTTCAACGCGTCGGGCACGACGGACCCGGACTCGCCGACCCTCTCCTTTGAGTGGCTGGTCGACGGGCTCTCGGCGGCGACCGGCCCTCTGGTCTCGTACCCCATGACCGAGGGGCCCCACACCGTGACCCTCCGCGTGTCGGACGGCCAGAAGAGCAGCGAACTCGCCGTGTCCATCGTCGTTGAGGGCCCGCTCGACCTTCCGCCGAGGTTCCTCTCGATCTTCCCAGGGAACGGCACGGTCCTCTCGGGGCTCGCGGTCCTTAACGGGACCATGGAGGCCGACCTCGTCGGCCCGGTGCGCTTCGTGGAATTCCGCGTCGAGGGCGGCGAGTGGCTAAGGGCCCTCAACACGGTGGCCTGGACGGGCGTCCTCGACACGGCGCTCTACACGAACGGCCCTGTGAACATCACCTTCCGCGCTTCCGACGGCGCGAGCGTGACCGAGGCCGTCCGCACGTACCTCATCGACAACCCGTTCGTCAATGCGCCTCCGGCCCTCGACATCCTCACGCCGCGCCCGGGCGCGGTCTTGAGGGGCAGCGTGACCGTCGCGGGCTCCGTGGACGACCCCGACGGCGCCAACACCTCCGTGGAGTTCCGCCTCGCGGGCGGAGCGTGGCAAAACGCCACGGTGAGCGCATCGGGTTCCTGGTCGGCCTCGTTCGAGACCGCGCCCTTCGCGAACGGGCCGCTGGTCTTCGAAGCGCGCGCGTTCGACGGCCTCAATTACTCGGCGCTTGCCGTGCTTACGGTGAACGTGGACAACCCGCAGGGCGGCGGCGGGTTCCTGCCTGGCCTGGAGGCGGCCGCGGCGATCGCTGCGCTCGGGGCCGTCGCCTGGGGCCGTGGGCCCCTGCAGAAGCGGCGGCCGAAATAATCGGCGTTCCGCGATTCCAGGCCGAAGCGCCGGACCTTTCGCCTGCTCGCTGGTTCCTCGAATCACGACAAAACGCTTAAGACGGGCCATAGGGAGCGATTGGCGCCTTGAAGACCGTCGTCCTTTGCATCGACCGCGACAACGATGTCGGCGAGAAGGCCGGCGTCAAAGGGCCCATTATCGGGCGCCGCGACAACCTCGCGGCGGCCGTCAAGCTCGCGCTTGCCGACCCCGAGGACACGGACCTCAACACGATCTTCGCGGCGATCCGGCTCCACGACCAAATGAAGCGCGACGGGCGCGATGTCGAGGTCGTGACGCTCCTTGGCGACCGCGTCGTGGGCCTCACGTCCGACGAGAAGATCTCCCACCAGATCGACGTCGTGCAGCAGGTGCTCAAGGCCGAGTCGGCCGTCATCGTGACGGACGGGGCCGAGGACGAGTTTGTCCTGCCGCTCATCCAAAGCCGCATGAAGATCATCACGGTGAAGCGCGTAATCGTCAAGTCCCTGCCGACCGGCAAAGAAACGATTTCGATCCTGCGCCGCTACATGCAGGAGGAGCGCTTCAAGCTCCAGCTGCTCCTGCCGCTCTCCCTCGCGCTCCTTGCCTTCGCCGTCTTCGGCGCCTTCCGCGTGACGGAGTTCTTCCCCATCGCCCTGGCGTTTGTCGTCGGCGGGTACCTGGCGCTTAACGCGCTCAACGTCGAGGAGGGCCTGCGGACCTTCCAGCGCAACGTCCGGGTCGGCGTGGCGACCTCGCGCCTTACTGTTGCCGGCAGTGTGCTCGCGGCAATCATCCTCGTCCTTGGCGCCATCGTCGCCGCCCAGTTCATCGTGTCCGGCACCTCGCCCCTCGGCGTGATCCTGCGCTCGGGCCAGGCGCCTTCGGATGTTTCCCAGATGCTCGTCGTGTTCGGGCTCCTCTATGCACCCGTCATGTACGCCGCGCTCATCGTGCGCCTCGTGTTCCGGGTCCTCGACTTCCGGCTCAGGCGCGGCAAGCACTCCGGCGGGCTCACGCTGCGCTTCCTCCCGTTTACGGGGTACTTCCTCGTCGGATGGAGCGCGGCGAGCGCGCTTGCCCTCACCCTCGGGATGCCTCACGGTTTCGGGATGTGGCCGTCCGTGGCCCTTGCCGCGGCGGGGATTGCAATTGTCCTTGCCGGCGCGGTCGTCGACCGGCGGCTCAAGGACCGGATCTCCGTCGAGGCCGAAGACGCAAGCGCGTGAGCCCCTTTAGGCGAGCCGCCTCGCGAAGGTAAGGTAGCCTGTGTGCCCCAGCATGTCGAAGCTCGGCCTGCTTGCGCCCTCGCGGACCGCGTGCTCCCGCTCGAGGAGCTCGACGGTCCGGATATCCGAGAAGCCGCCCTTCCCGAGGGCCACGACCGTGCGCTCAGTCTGGTTGATCGTCGGGAGGAAGGCCGCGAGCCGGCCGCACGGCTTGAGCGCGCGCCCCGCGGCTTCGAGCGCGAGCCACGGCTCGGGCACGTCCATCACGACGGCGTCGGCCTCCGTTTCGGGCACGCCCTCCGCGCAGTCCCCTTCGCGCAGCTCCCACCACCCGCCCCACGGCGTGCGTGCGACATTCTTGCGGGCGAGCTCGATGTGCTTCGGGTTGTTGTCGAGCGAGATTACGCGCCCCGTAGGTCCCACCGCATGGAGGAGCGCGAGCGTGAGCGCGCCCGAGCCCACGCCGAACTCGATGACCCGGGCGCCCGCGCCGATGGCGCAGTGCAGGAGGATGTACCCCGCGTCCTTGAGTGTGATGATTTGCGCGCCCCTCCTCATGAGGCGCACAAAGTCGGGCAGCCCGGGGCGCAGGAGAGTGATCGTCTGGCTCCCCACCGCCACGGTGCCTCCCCAGGGCCGTCCGGCCAAGGTCTCCTCCTTGAAGACGCCAAGGCCCTCGACGCGCGCGCCCTTCTCCGTGACTTGAGATAGCGCCTCGCCGCCATCCCAGCGAAAGAGGACGGTGTCGCCCCGCGAAATCGCGGGGCCCCCTGTTCCACGATTCGTGGAAGGTGCGGTGCTGGCTGGGCCGTTGGTTGAAGGTGGGCTTTTTCCCCCACCCGAATCGGCCAACTGTTCACCGCTCGTGTACGCATCGCGGGGGTCTCTTATAACGGCTCACACCCATGCTTTCCCGTGAACGTCCGAACCCCCACGGATCAAGCAAGAACGCTCTGCCTTTCCGGCCGGCCGGCGCCCTGCCGCGGGAGGCCCAATGGCTGACCTCCTTGGCTACGCCGACCGCCTGTCGTGGCACGTTGTGATCCGCCCCGACTCGCGCCTCTGGTCGTTCAGGCTGTCGGGCGGGATGAGCGTGAGCACCTTCATGCGCACGCTCGCGCCCCCCGAGCCCAAGGCGGATGAGTAGCCCTTCGCCGGCTGCGCAGCCCTCCGCAAGTCGAACCCCGGGGTCGCGCGGCCGGCTTTCCGGCAGCACCAAACCTTCAAGTGGCTTCGGCCCGGTTTCGAACCCCCGGCCGAGGGGGCTTCGCGTGGACTTCGAACCTACCGACGAGCAGAAGATGATCCGGCAGGTCGCCCGCGACTTCGCAGAGGCCAAGGTGAAGCCGATCGCGGCGGAGATCGACCGGACGGGGCGGTGGCCCGCCGAGACCGTCCAAGGGCTTGCCGAGCTCGGGCTCCTCGGGATGATGGTCCCTTCGGCATTGGGCGGCGCGGGCTCCGACTACGTGAGTTACGTCGGGGTGGTCGAGGAGCTCTCGCGTGTGTGCGCCTCGACCGGCGTCATCCTCTCGGTCAACAACTCGCTCTTCGCCTACCCGGTGGGCGCTTTCGGGACGCAAGAACAGAAGGAGAAGTACCTGAGGCCCGTCGGCGAGGGGAGGAAGCTCGGCTCGTATGCGCTCTCGGAGCCCGGCGCGGGATCCGACCCCGCCGCGCTGAAGACGACCGCGCGCCTCGACGGGGACGTCTACATCCTCAACGGCACGAAGCACTTCATCACGAACGGGCCGGCCTCGGACTTCTGCGTCGTCTACGCAAGCGAGGACCTCACGAAGGGGCACCGGGGCATCTCCGCCTTCATCCTCGAGAAGGGGTTCAAGGGCTTCGAGGTCGGCGCCGAAGAGGACAAGCTCGGCATCCGCGCCTCCGGGTCCTGCGAAATGGTCTTCCAGGACTGCGCGGTCCCGAAGGAGAACCGCCTGGGGCCCTCGGGCGAAGGATTCAAGATTGCGCTGAAAACCCTGGATGCCGGCCGCATCGGGATCGCGGCGCAGGGGACCGGGATCGCACAGGGCGCGCTCGACGCGGCCGTCGAGTACGCGAAGAACCGCCAACAGTTCGGGAAGACGATCGGGAGCTTCCAGGCGATCCAGTGGAAGCTCGCCGACATGGCCGTTGGAGTCGAGGCTGCGCGCCTCCTTACGCGCCGTGCGGCGTGGCTCAAGGACCAAGACCTGCCGCACAGCCTCGAGGCGTCGGAGGCCAAGCTGCTCGCCTCGCAGGTCGCGATGAGTGCCTCGGCTGACGCCGTGCAGGTCCTTGGCGGCGTGGGCTACACGAAGGACTACGCGGCCGAACGGTTCTACCGCGACGCGAAAGTCACGGAAATCTACGAAGGGACAAGCGAGGTCCAGCACATCGTGATCTCGCGTGCGATGCTGAAGTGAGGCGCTTTCGCCGACCCCCCCTGGAGGCTCAAATAGGCCGATTCCTCATGGGCGGTGTGGGTGGGGTGACGTAGAGATAGGGGGCCTTTCGGGTGGAGCACTACCGCGAAGGCGACCTCGTCGTCGTCCGCCTCGACAAGGGGGACGATGTGATCGGCAGACTGCTTGGCGCGCTGAAAGCGGAAGGGGCGCGCGGCGCTGTCATGGTGACGGCGCTCGGCGCCTTCGAGGACGTCGAGTTCGCGTACTTCGACGCCAAGCGGAAGGCCTACGACCGAACGACCCTTGAGGCATCCCACGAGGTCCTTGGGTTGACGGGCATCGTCGCCTCGTCCCCGGAGGGCGAGTTCCAACCGCACTTCCACGTGACGCTCGGCGGCCCCGACCACAGGGCCGTCGGCGGCCACCTCTTCCGCGCACGCGTTTCCGTGCTCGCCGAGTTCGCGCTCCGCGTGGTCGACAACCCGGTAATGCGGCGCGAGAAGGAGAGGGAGTTCGGGCTCAACGCCCTGCGCCTGAAGTAGGCCTTCTCGCGCGAGCCTATATGTACGGTCCAAGGCCGACGGGGTCAGGCCGCAGGGGGCGGTCAGGGGGCGGGCTGAGGTGCGACACCTATCCACCGGATTGCACACGATTTTGCGAATGCAAACAGGGGACCTCCTGCTCGACGAGCTCGAGAAGGCTTTGCGAGAAGGGCTTGTCCGGAACGCGATGGTCCATTTCGGCATCGGCTCCCTCTCGGAGGCGGAATTCGGGACGCTCCCGGCGTCGGGCCCCCATGTGCGGCACACCTTGGCGGGCCCATTGGAGCTCGTCTACCTCGGCGGACTCATCGTCGGCGAAGGGAGCGGCGGCCCCTACATATCGCACCTCCACGTCGCCGTCGCGGACGCGGCCGGCAACCTCCGGGGCGGTCACCTTTTTCGAGCCACCGTGGGCCTCATCGCGGAGGTCGCATTGACGCCCATCCACGACGCCCGAATGAAACGCGTCCACGACAAGGAACGCGGCGTCGCTCTCCTCGATTTCTGAGCCCTGTGCCCCTCCATCAAAAGGGGGGGGTCGCGCTCGCTTGCCGTAACCTTATCTCAGCGCCGCCTATTGCCCCCGGAGGTTAGGGGTACGCCGGAAGAGCCGCGCGTGAG
>DATEUP010000095.1:0-3400 GCA_035283065.1 Thermoplasmatota archaeon
GGAGGGCGAAGTAGAGGTAGTGGACGGCCTTGAGGAACGTGGAGGCGGTCACGTTCTGCTTCGAAGTGCGCGCGTCTCGGGGCATGATGAGGCCGATGAGGAACGCGCCGATCGCCCAGAAGAGCAGCGGGGCGATGTCGCTCCCCCCGATGAGGTTCTTGAATTGGTCGAAGAGCGACGCGAAGAACGCGAGGATCACCAGGTAGGTCGCGGTCCAGACGAAGAGCAGGATCGACGGCAGGAACCACGGCAGGAAGGACATCGGGTGCGGGTGGAACTTCGCGAGGATCCGCTCGCCGGCGATCAGGGTCTCCCGGAGCTGGTCCTTGGCGCCGGGGGCCGCCGAGGCCGGCTGGGCTTGCGCGGGAGCGTCTTCCATGGCGGAAACGCGATCGCGCGGGCGGGCCTATAAAGGGCGCGCCCCACGGGGCGCCCCCGCGCGGCCACGGCCGCTATTTGAGCAGGTCGTTGAGGTCCTTTTCCTCTTCCTCTTTCGCCGGCTTGCCGTCCGCGTCGGGCTTTCCGGGGCCCGTCTCGCCTGAGCCCTTCTTCTCCCCCTTGTCGTCGGGCAAGGGTTTGCCGTCGAGGGCTTTCGGGCGCATCTTCAGGAGGACGAGGACGGCGGCCGCCGCGGCAAGGGCAAGCAGGATGTAAAGCGTCAAGTTCCCGGGCTCGGTCGTCACACCCCCGGAGGGCGCGCTCACCGTTACGGTGACCTCTGCCGTCCCGTTGTTCCCCGCGTCATCGCGCACGCGGAGGGTGACCACGTAGGTTCCGGGGTGGGCGAAGGTGAAGTTCGCAGAGAGCCCCTGGAGGCGCTGGAGGCTGCCGTTGTACGTGAAGCTCCACTCGAAGCGGCTCCCGTCCGCAAGCGGGGCGCCCCCGTCGGTCGCCGACCCCGTGAAGGTCACGCTCTGGCCTGCCTCAATCGAGGCCCGGTCGACGGAAGCGACGACGGTTGGCGGGGTCGTGTCGGGCCGAAGGACATGGATCAGGATTGTCGCCACGGCTCGGTTGCCCGCCCTGTCGACGGCGGAAAGCGTAACGGTGAAATTGCCGGGCTCGGGGAAGGCGAAGGTGAACAGGTCGCCAAAGCGGACCAGGGGCGTCCCGTTGAGCTCGAAGCTCCAGGAGATGTTGCCCGTGAGCGGGAACGTGTTGTCGTTGTCGGTGGCGCCCGCCGTCAGGGTGATTGGGACGCCGACCAGCACGGTCTGGCTGGCCATCCCCGGGAGCAGGGGCGCCTCCGTGTCGGGGACGCGGACGGTGACCTGGAGCGTGTCGGTGCCGACATTGCCCCACCCGTCGGAAGCGAGGAGCGCGACCGTGTAGGCGCCGGGCACGAAGAACGTGAACGTCGCGTTCGGCCCCGTCAAGTTCTCCGAGGTCGAGTTGTACACGAAGAGCCAGGCGATCCAGCCGCCCAGGGGGAACGCGGGGTCGTTGTCGGTCACTTGCCCGGCAAGCGCCACGGCCTCTCCGGCGGCAACGGAGATGTCGGCGCCCGCGTCGACCGTGGGGGCCACCCGGTCGGGTTTCTGCACGGTGACCTGCAGGGTGTCCTGCGCGGCGTTGCCCCAGAAGTCCACGCAGGCGAAGGTGAGGTCGAGCGTCCCTAGGGTCCAGAAGGTGAAAGAGAACCCTGTCGCGTTGAACTGCTCGGCCGAGCCGTTGTAGGTGAACGACCAGTTGCAGGTCGCGCCGAGCGGGAAGGCCGGGTCGTTGTCCGTGGCGCTCCCGGTGAAGGCCGCGGCCGCGCCAGCGTCGACCGTGCGGTCGGCCCCCGCGTCGACCGCCGGGGCCGTCGTGTCGGGCGAAACGACGGTCACGCGCACGGTGTCGTTCGCGCTGTTGCCGGCGGCGTCCGTCGCGGTGAGCGTGGCGTCATAGGTCCCGAGCATCCAAAACGTGAAGGAGGGGGCAAGCCCCGGCAGCGTCACTGTCGAGCCGTTGTAGAGGAAGGACCAAGAGTAAAGGGCGCTCGCCCCGAACGCGGGGTCGTCGTCGGTCGCGTTGCCCTGGAATTGCGCGGGCACGCCGCCGAGGGCCGTGAAGTCCGAGCCGGCCGTCACCACGGGCGGGCGCCTGTCAAGGATGGTTACGACGAACGTGTGGTTTGCGCTGTTGCCCGACCCGTCGGTCGCGGTGATCCGCACGGTGTAGTTGCCCGGCGTCCCAAAGTCCCACGCGCCCGTCTCGCCCGTGAAGTTCTGCGGCCCGCTCCCGTCATCGAACTGCCAAAGCACCGTGCCCGTCGTTCCGAAGTCGAGCGAGTTGTCGTACACGTGGGCGACGAAGTCCACGAGGTAGCTCGGCGCCGTGAAATTGGCCGGCCCCCAGATCTCCGGGGGGGTCGTGTCCGGCGCGGGCACGAACTCGGAGAGCGCCTCGCCCGGCCGCAGGGAGATCCAGTTCAGCGCCCCGCCGGTCGGCCCGCCTTCGCCGCCGAGGGCGGAAAACGACGGCACGACCGCGCCGAGGAGCGTGTAGGTCGTGTTGGGCCAGTACGAGGGGACGAAGACCCTGCCGAAGTACTCCTGCGCGTCGCCGTCGACGAGGTACGAGACGACGGGCTCGCTGCTCCCCGTCCACACCGCGTACCTCTCGGTGGCCCCGTCGAAGATCGCGTTGATCGAGCTCGGGAAGATGATCGCGGCCCCCTTGTAGCCCGTGACGTCCATCGGGCCCACGTACTTCGCCCCCACGCCGAAGCTCGCGCCGAGCGACATGGCCTCCGTTGCGAATGTGAGGTTCGTGTCGAAGAGCGTGCGGGCGATCGCGGGGATCGGCTGGGGCCACGCCCGCTCCTCGTCCTCGGCCCAGAATGCCCCGTCGCTGCTTGCCGCGTCGGGGCCGACCGCCGCCCGGAACGTGATGTTCAGGCCCTGGTTGAAGCCCTGGAGCACGTAGTCCTCCGAGACGGGCTTGACCCGCGAAAAGTCGATCGTGAGCGCGGCCGTGGCGTTCGCGTCGGTCGTGAGGTTTGCCGTCGTGAGGATCCCGCGCGCGCTCGAGACGTAGGCGAGCACCGTGCGGTTCGCCCACGCGCTGCCGTTCTGGTAGAACGCGTAGCGGATCGTCTGGTTGCGTTCCCATGCGAGCCTTCCCGGGTCGTCCTGCGGGACCGCGTCAAGCGGCGCGCCGGAGGGGCCCGGCGGCACGAACGCGGAGCCGAGGCGCACGACCGCGGAGACCCGCTGCGAGAACGTCCCGTTCATCCACCCGTTCACGTCGACCTCCATCGTGCCGTCGTTGGCCACGCTGAAGGGCAGGCGCCCGCTCGAGTCCGTCGTCCCGTTGATCCAGCCGATGCTGTGGGAGTCCAAGGCGGACGTGAGCTCGAGGTTTGCGGCGATGCTTCCTTGCGTGTCCGTGCCGTCCCCGACCGTGAGGGTCCCCG
>DATEUP010000096.1:0-2875 GCA_035283065.1 Thermoplasmatota archaeon
CCCCGGGCGTCCCGCTTTAGTCTTGCGCCGACCAAGGGATGGTCTTCCTTAGGCGAAGGCGCGAATCCAGGCAAAGCCCCTCATCGTGACCGCATGGACAGAATGAAGTCTGCTCGCCCCCCCGGCCTGGCTGCTCCTCGCAAGCCCTCCCCGCGGGTATTGCTACGGGCCCCGCTGCCCCTTTTGCCCGCCTCTGAGTCGGGGTGGCGCACGTAAGCGGCCCCGGGTTCTTAGGGCTTCGCCTAGGCCGGTAGGACAATCCTCTGACGGCACTCGGGGTGCATTCTGTCAACGATCCAGGACCGGCCGTATGGCTGCAAGCCCCACATGGGACCGCTTCGGGTCAGGCGGGCAGCGGCAGTCGCTCCGCCCGGTCCTTCTTCACCTCCAGCTCACTTTGCTTGCGTTCGATCGCGGCGGCCGTCGCCCAGCGGCAGGGCTCCCCGGAACGGAGGATCGCGTACACGAGGTCGCACATCTTTCGGCGTGCGACCGCGTACGCGCGTAGCTTGGACTTCGTCTTGCGTTCGCGCTTGTTGAAGGCATCTTGGATCGGGCCGTCGAGCTTCACCGCGGTCTGGGCGGCAAGGCCGAACGCCCGCTTCAAGCGCGGATCTGCGTTCGAGTTCGTGCCCTGCGCAGGGTTGCGCCCCGCGGACTGCCGCATCCGCGGGGCGCAACCCGCGTAGGTGCGGAATGTCTCGCGCGTCGGGAACCGCGTGATGTCGCCGACCTCGCAGACGATGAGCAGTGCGAGGTAGTAGTTGATGCCAGGGATCGTCATCAGCAGCTTGACCTCGGCAGAATCGGTCGCCAGGGTCGCGAGCACCGCATCGACCTTCTCGCGCCGCTGGTCGAGGGAATCGAGCTCGTCAGCCATCACGCCGAGGACGAGGTCTCGCGAATCGTGCCAGTGCGCCTGGCGCAGCCAGGCGCGGCCGCCGAGGAACACGTCTTCGGGCGGTTCGAGGCCCTGCCGCGCGAGGAACGAGCGGATCCTCGTCTTGACGCGCGTGGTCTGGTACGCCATGTCGAGGCGGCTGCGCAGGACCTCCCGATTGCGCAGGATGTCCGGGTGCGGCACGTAGGCGGGCGGAAAGTAACCCACCCTCGCAAGCTGTGCGAGGACTTCACTATCATGCTGGTCCGTCTTCTTGTCGCTCTCCGTGATTTGCCGGATCGCGCGCGGGTGGCCGACGAGCACCTTGTACCCGCGCCGGCGGAGGTGGTCGTGGAGCGGGTACATGTAAGTCCCCGCTTCCATGACGAGCTTGTCGCGCACCTTCAGCCGCGCGACGAGTTCCGCGAACCCGTCCGGTCGGTTCGCAAACTCGAGGCGGCCGCGGACGCGGCCGGTGTTCGTGATGATGGTCGCAACGCAGGCGTCCTTTCCGATGTCCACTCCAACGTATCCCATGGGGGTGCTCCTCCGGCCGCCCATGGCGCGGCCTTGTCAAGGTCGCGCGCCCCCTCGCAAGCGTGGAGGCGCCTCCCCGACTGGGCAGCCCCCGAGGAGGTTCGAGGCGCCCCTGGCCCTTCTTGTAGGGCGCGTTTACAGGCAATGTCGTGTCTCCAGCCGTGAGCACGGCCTTGCCATGGGCGGCCGGCGAGTCGATCCCCCTGATTTGCCGATACGTTTATTATGATAAGCATTGTTTATCGTTTGCTAAACGAAGTGTGAATAAATGAACAGCCCGATGCGGGAGGTCGATCTCGTCGAAGCGATCGTTGAGCGGCTTCCCGACTTGCTTCCAAACCTTGATGTCCGGAAGATCCGGCGGGAATGGCGAACGCCGGGCGGTGACCGCGCGGACATCGCCGCCGAAGCCTGGTCCGGAGGAAATCGGACACTCCTCGTGCTCGAGGCCAAGTCCAACGGCGAACCGCGGATGGCGCTTGCCGTCGTGACCCAGCTGCGCCGGCTCGTTCGGGGCCTCGATTCGGCCTACCCGGTCTTCTGCGCCCCGTTCGTGCCACCCTCCTCACGGTCGTTGTTGAAGGAGGAAGGCGTGGGCTACCTCGACCTTGCAGGCAACGCGTTCCTGCGGTACGGCGAGGTCCTGGTTGACCGAGCGGCGCCGGACCCTCCGCCACGCCGTCGCCCCGGCACCAAGGAACTACTCTCCCCAAAAGCCACCCGAGTCCTGAGAGCGCTCCTCAACAGCCCCGGGAAGGTGTTCGGCGTAAGGGAGCTCGCCGCCCTATGCCGGCTGAGCCCAGCCTCGGTCGTCTTCGCAACGCGATTGCTGGAGGACAAGGCGTACATTGAACGCGACGCGCAGCGGCGCATTGTGCTCACCCGCCCTGGTCCCCTGCTCGACTTCTGGGCCGCGGCCTGGTCCATCGAGCGCAATGCTGTAGCCCGCTATTTTTCGGTCGCACCGGAGCCCCGCGACATTATGGACGCCATCAGTCGCCTGGCGGCGCGCGAGAGCCTCGAATACGGCCTCACACTTCAGGCTGGGGCATCCCTTGTGGCTCCCTTCGTGCGATTCAATGAGGTGTGGGTGTACGCCCCGGGTGACCTCCAACCGTGGATTGAAGGACTGGACCTTGCCCCCGCGACGGCTGGGGCCAACGTTTGCCTGCTTTCGCCCTACGATGCGGGTGTCCTCGATTTCTCCCGTGAGATCAAGAAGAAAATGGTCGTCTCGGACGCCCAGCTTTTCGTGGATCTCTACAACTTCCCCGCGCGGGGGCGAGAACAGGCGGAGTTCCTACGGGACCGACGCCTGATGTACGGGAGGCAGACCAAATGACCCGCCTCTCCGCAGATTACGGCGCCGACATCGTGGGGGCCTCCAGATCGGCTCTACTCGATCTCTCCCTGACTTTGCGCAGTTACGATAACGCCCTTGTGCTCGTGGGCGGATGG
>DATEUP010000097.1:0-6847 GCA_035283065.1 Thermoplasmatota archaeon
GAGCGTACTGGGGAACGCCTGAACGGCCTGCGCGTCAAAGTGGTGACATGCCACCTTGCACCCGTGGAGGCGGGCAAGCGCGCTGGCGGCGCCGTGGTGGTCTGGGTGGCCGTGCGTGATGAGGAGGCTCCGGAGCCGTACGCCCGCCCCAAGCGCTTCCGCAAGGCGGTCGAGCGCGTCGCCCCAGGCCGGGCCGCAGTCGATGAGCGTCGCATCCGGCCGCCCGACAAACCATGCGTTCGTCGGCGGGACGGGCACGGGGATCCTCACTTTGGCGCGGCGCACATCGGCGCCTGCAAGGAGTTCCGAGAGGCGCGCCTCCTCGTCGGCCGTGAGGCTCACGCGCCAGGGCCTCCCTTGCCAAAGAAGGCCCTATGCTTGGCGCACAGCGCGCCTGCGAGGACCGAGCGGCGCATCTCGAGTTTGCGGTGGGGGTTGAAGAGGCGGCACGCCGGCTCCTTGCAGAACGCCTCGCGTCCAGAGAGCGCGGACGCGCCTTGGAGGACTGCGCTTGCCACCGCCCCACTCACGGTGGCGCGGTCATCGATGTCGACCTTTTCCTCCGGGTACTGGAGGTCTAGCTCGGCCTCAATGGCCCCCGCGTCCGCCCCGCGGCGCGCGAGCTCGCGGGCAAAGAGCGCCGCCTCGAGGGAAGGCGCGGGCGCAAGCCCGAGGCCGAGGAGGCTCACGACGACCGGGTAGGCGAAGACCGCGTAGCGCGCGTGGTAGCGCCAGTCGCCCGGGGAATAGGTCCCAAGGAGCCTTCGGGTCACCCATACGTGGAGCGTTTCCATGGTCCGCTCGGCCGCCGGCAGCCTCAACATGGCGGCCGCCGCGACCGCTCCACCGTCGTAGAGCCGGCCCGCAAGGAGCGCCGAGGACACCTGCGCGGGCGCGATGTCGATGGCGGCCTCGAAGTCCAGGTCCGGGGCCGTAGCCGCGACGAAGTCGTCCGGCAGGCGCACGTCGCGCACGCGTGCAGAAGCAAGCGCAGCAAGGAAGGTGCGGCCTGCGACGCCCTCGGACAGGTCCCCCCGGCGCACGAGAGCTGAAAGCGCTGGCGCCGAGCGCTTGAGGTCCCTCGCGATCGCCCGGTCGTCAAGCGGCGCAAGCCCCGCCGAAGCGTGGAGAACGACCCGCTGGGGGAGAGCGCCCTGCGCCGGCTCGCGCGACCTTCGGGCTTTCGGCATCGGGTGCCCGCAGCCCCTGCACCCTCAAAAGGTTGACCGCCGGGGCGCCATTCCTTTGGGCCTTCGACCTTGCGGACGAGAGTATATTTTGTCCCGCGGCCCTGGCTTGGCAAACCTCAGGCGGAGGGAATCGCAATGGGGCGCAGCACGAGAGGAGGGCTCCGGGGGGTCCGCATGGTTGGCGCGGCCATGTCGAAGTTCGGCAAGATGGACCGCTCGATGCGCGAAGAGGCCGCGCAAACGGGGCTGGCGGCGCTCAACCGCTCGGGCCTCGACCCCGCCGTCGTCGAGGAGATCCTCGTGGCCAACGCCTTCGGGCTCGTCGACCACCAGGGGCACCTGGGCCCGCTCATCGCCACCTCCCTGGGCCTCGAAGGCGCGGCGACCGCGACGGTGGAGTCCGCCTGCGCAAGCGGCGGCGTGGCGCTCCAGCTTGCCTACACATCCGTGGCGTCGGGCCACACGGACGCCACGCTTGTGGTCGGCGTCGAGAAGGTCTCGCAGGTCGATTCGAAGACGGCGACGACGTACTTCACCTACGGGTCGGACGTCCCCTTCGAGGCCGGCTGCGGCGCGACCTTCCCGGCGCTCTACGCGACGCTAGCCACCGCCTACCTCCACAAGTATGGCGCCACGGAAGAGCAGCTTGCCCATGTCGCGGTGAAGAACCACAAGAATGCCCTCGCCAACCCCAACGCGCACCTGCACAAGGCAATCTCCGTCGAGCAGGTGCTCAAGTCGCCCTACGTGGCCTGGCCGCTCAAGTTCTACGACTGCTGCCCGTTCTCCGACGGCGCCGCGGCCGTCCTCCTGGTCTCCGAGGCGCTTGCAAAGGCCTGGGGCGTCGGCGGCGTGGAGGTGCTCGGGTCGGGACGGGGCGGCTCGGCCGCGCAGCTCTCGACGCGCGCGTCGCTCGTGGAGATCCCCGGCACGAGGCAGGCGGCCGCCCAGGCGTTCTCCCAGGCCGGCCTGCGGCCGAAAGATGTGGACTTCGCCGAGGTCCACGACTGCTTCACGATCGCGGAAGTGCTCGCAATCGAGGACCTCGGGCTCGTCAAGAAAGGGAAGGGCGCGGAGGCCGCGGTCGACGGCCTTACATCGCTGTCGGGCGACCTGCCCGTGAACCCGTCCGGCGGGCTGAAGGCGAAGGGCCACCCCGTCGGCGCGACGGGCGTGGGGCAGGCCGTCGAGGTCTTCGAGCAGCTCGACGGGCGCGCCGGCGCGCGGCAGGTGAAGGGCGCGGAGGTCGGCCTTTCGCACAACATCGGCGCAACCGGCGGCTCGTGCGCCGTCCATGTGTTCCGGAGGGTCTAAGGTGAACGCAGCGACCCCGCGTGCCGAAGCCGCCTCGATCGGCGAGGCGCTTTCAAGCGCCGGCAAGGGGCTGCTCCTCGGGCGCAAGTGCCTCGGCTGCGCGCGGGTTGCGTTCATCGACCAGCTGCGCTGCCCAGCCTGCCACAAACAGGACTTCGCGAGGGTCGAGTCAAGGGGCGAAGGCGAGGTGGTCTCCTTCACAGTCGTCGCGTTCCCCGCGCAGGCCTTTGCCGCCCACGGGCCCTTTGCGTTTGTCGTGGTGAGAATGGCCGAGGGGGGCGCCACGACGGGTTGGATGCCCTCCGTCAGCGACCCGCGCGACCTCAAGGTCGGCGCGCGCGTCCGGGTCGTGCCCTCGCCGGAAGGGCGCGGCATCGCCTTCGAAAAAGCCTAGCCAGAAAGCCATCTGGCTCGCCCCCCGGCCTCACGCGTTTTCCCTTCGCGATTTGAAAAGGTTCTTAAGCGGCGCCAAGGCTCTCGGCGCGCTTGTCGACAAGCCAACGGCCAGGCCGGGCCCCGGGCAACGGAAAGAGCGGAACGCGCGGCAGAAACGCAGGGCGCCTCGCCCTTACCGGCCTCCTGCTCTTCGGGGCTGGCGTGGTCCTCCTTGTGTTCGCGCAGCCTGCGGCGGCTCAGGGCGAGGTCCACGTCAACGGCTCAATCATTCCGATGGACCCGACCGAGGGGGACCTGGTCCGCGTCAACTTCACGCTCACGAATCTCGGGAGCACGGCGTTGGCGAGCGTGACGGTGACCGTCCGCCAAGGCAACGCGCAACTTGGGCGGCTCGACGGCGTCGCGCTGGCCGCAAACGAGACGAGGTCCTTGGAAATCACCTTCATCGCGGCCCTTCCGGGCCCCGTCAACGCTGACAAGCCCGTGACCATCCAAGTCACCCGGCTCGCCGGATCGGTCGCCTCAGGCGAGACGACGATCGCGGGCTTCACCGTCGCCCGGAAACCCGTCCCCGTAAGCACCTTCCCGGTCCTCCCGGTGGCCGTCGCGGGTGCGGCCGGAGGCGGCGCGGTCGTTTTCCTCCTCCTCATGCGGCGCAGGAAGGCGGACGAGGCGCGGCTCGCCGCCGAGGCCGCCGCCAAGGCGGGTGTCGAGAAGCGCGTCGCCGAGGAGACCGCGCGCGAGCTTGCCGTCACGCAGAAGATCCACGGCAAGTACCCCGCCGAGTACTACCAGCGCCGCCGCTCGCGGCTCGGAGTCCTCATCGCCACGGGCCTTACCTCGAGCGGCCAGACCGTCCTTGCCCGCAAGGTCGTCGAGGAGAAGAAGATCATCTACTCCTGCCCGCGCTGCGGCACGCACAAGGAGTCCTTCGAGGCGCCGTGCCCGCGCTGCTCGGTCCAGGACGGGGTCGAGGCCCTGCGCGCGGAGATCAAGAAGCACCGCTCCGCCGGCGACTTCACCGATGTCGGCGACCTCCTCCAACAGGCGGAATTCCAGCTCTCCTACTCCTCGTTCGGCGAGGCCCACGTGCTCGTCGACCAGGCCCGGACGCTCTTTGGCGAGATCCTCTCGGGCTCCGAGCGCACGGTGAAGGTGAAGAAAATCGAGACGATCTCGGCCGGCGACAAGAAGCCCGCGATCCTGGACCTCGGCCTCGGGACTGAGCACACGGCGACCGACCAAGCGGCCGAGGAGCACAGTTACGAGGAGCGCGAGGAGTACGCGCGGACGGGCTCCCACTGCCCGACCTGCGGCCACGCGATGTACGGCGAGCTCTGCGCGTACTGCCACTTCGACGACTACGCCAAGCTCGTCGAGGACGCGATCGCGCGCGCGGCTAAGGCGGGAGCGGAGACCGTCGAGCCGCGCGACCTGCTTGAACGCGGGCGCAAGATGCGCGAGGAGGACAACAAGTCGACCGCGTCGCGCTACCTCAACCGCGCGCGGTTCGTGGCCCAGAAACACGAGACCGACCACCTCGCGGCGAAAGCCGAAGGGATGCTCGACTACGCGCGCACGCTCATGCTCGTGGGCGAAGAGGACGGGTTCACCGCCGACTTTGCCGCCGCCGAGGCAACCCTTGGCGAGGCGGACCGCAAGCGCTCGGAGGGCGAGATGGTGGCCGCCATCGAGTTCGGGGCCAAAGCCGAGGGCCAAATCCACGAGGCGCTCCACGACCTTACGAAGAAGGTCGCCATCAAGCGGATCGACGACGTCTCAAAGGAGATCGACGACGCGCGGGGGAAAGGCGTGAACGTGGCGGCCCCCGAGGCGAAGCTCAAGGCGGCCCGCGCGGCCTTTGACGGCGGGGACTTCGAGAAGGCGCGCGACGAGGCGGCCGGCGTGAAGAAGGCCATCCAGGACGCGGCGAAGGGCAAGGCCGTGTGCCCGAAGTGCGGCAAGCCGACGCAGCCGACCTGGGCGCGCTGCCCCTTTTGCACGGCGCCGCTCAAGTGACGCGACGGCCCGCGCGCTCACGGGGACTTCTTAGACCCTTCCCCAGGCGAGGCCGCCTTGAGGCTCTGGCGCCGCAGCGTCTCCTGGGACTCGAGGCCCGCGGCCTCGGCGCGCAGCCGCGCCATCATCGTCTCGCGCTCCTCCAGCGCGCGCTTGAACTCGCCGAAGACGCCGATGTGCCGGTCGAACCACGCGTCGCGCTCCTCGGCCCCGCGCTGCCAGTACTTCGCCTTCTCCGAGACGACCTCGGCGAGCTTGAAGACCTTCGAATAGCGGTCTTCCGCCCCGCGAAGCTGGGCTTCGAGGCTGTGGACCCTCGGCTCGCCCTCCTCCTTGAACTTGCGCAGCCGGATGAGCTCGATCTCCATCTCGCGGATCCTCGTGTCGCGGGCCTCCAGCGCGAGCTTGAGGTTCGTCTGCGAACTGTCATGTTCGAGGCTCTCGGCCTCCGCGTGGGAGAGCTTCTCCTTGAGCTTCGAGATGTCGCGCTCCTGCGCCTCGTAGGCGTCCCAGAGCTTCTTGAGGCTCTCCTCCTTCTTTCGCAGGTTGTCGCGAAGGGCGGACGCGTCACCCTTGGACGAGAAGTCGAAGTCGCCGCGTGATCCGGTCATGTCCGAGGGTGTGGGTTGCATAGCGTAGCGCCGCCTTGGGTTGTGGGGGCGAGGACTTGCTGGGCGCGATATAAAGTCTAGGTGCTGGCCCGAGAGTGAGTGGACGCGGGGCCCACCCACCTTCACGCAATCTCGGGGCTCCATCCACCCTTGGCGGGCTGGACCGGCTTCCCGTCGAACTTGACCTGGGGGATCGGGATCGGCGGCGGCAGGTGGAGGTCGCGGGCGACCATGACGGCCTCCGGGATGCAGGCGGTCATGACGGCGGTGTGGATCTCCGAGGCGATCTCGTTTGGCATGCTCTTCTTGTCGCGCCAACTTGCCACGAGCGCCTTCGCGTCCCCCGTGAAGATCAAACGGCCCTCGATGCGGATCGATGCGACCGCGCCGTAGGTCACCGTGAAGCGGAATTCGACATCGGCAGTCTGGTCGTCGACGGGGTAGATCACGGAGACCGAGCTGTTCTGGTCGAGCCGGTCGATCACGAGGCGCTCGCCGCGGCGCGTGAAGCGCTTCGCCTCCAAGGCGGTGAACTCGAGGTCTTTGACGGGCATTGGGGTCCCTGCGCGCGGAGCTTGGCGCGCGGCCAGAAAACCCTTTCGAACAGGGGCCCTTGGGCGCGCGTGCATTCCAGAAGTCCAGGCGGCCGCAAAACTCTATATAAATCGACGCGGCTAGCATTCAATCGGTTCACTATGGTAATCGGGTTCGTGCTGGTTTCGACGGCGCCCGCGAAGGAACACGAGGTTTACAATCGACTCCAGGAAATCTCGGAGATCGTGGAGCTGCACCCGCTGTTTGGCGAGTACGACCTCATCGCGAAGATCGACACGAAGGACTTCAACCACCTGGGGCAGATCGTGGTCAACAAGATCCGGACGATCCCCGGCGTCATCGACACGAAGACGCTGACGGGGATCAAGTTCTAGGGCCTTCGCCCCGCGAAGCGCTCGCTCGCCGGGGGAGGGCACCCCCTCAATGGAAGGGGAGTGGGTCCGCTCCGATTTGAACGGAGGTCACAAGCTCCCAAAGCTCGCAGGATACCAAGCTACCCCACGGACCCGCGCCCCGGGCACAGCCGCCGGCGGTTAAACCTTCACCGCCCCGGCGCGGGGACGCCGGACACGTTCTCCGACCACGGACCTCGCGGTGCGCAAGACGGCCTCCCTCGAGGGGAGGCGGGGCTTCCAGCCAAGCGCCCGTAGCCTCCCGATGTGGAGTTGCATCACCTTCACGTCGCCGACCCACCCCCGCCCGCCGGGCGCGGGCTTGTGGACGATCTTCACGCCCTTGAGGCCCATCGCGCGGATCACCGCG
>DATEUP010000098.1:0-5369 GCA_035283065.1 Thermoplasmatota archaeon
AGGCGCCCACGTCGTTCCGTATTGGGGCGCATCGCGCGCACGCGAACCCGGCGCGGTCGACTTCGAGCCCCTACGGCCCGGTCCGAGGGCCGCGCCGCGGGGCGCGCTTGCGCGCTACCTGTTCCCCGGCGTCGAATCCGCGCTCGTGGCCGAGGTGGGAGGCGACGCGGAAGCCACGGGCCGCCTTCGAGCGCGCCTCGGGCGACCCGTTCCGTTTACGGCGCGGTTTGGCGAAGGCGGTTCCCTGCACCTGCTTGAGCCGAGCGGCGCCCTGCCGATGGCTTGAGGTGGGGCTGTGCCGACCGTTGAGATCCTCTACTTCGCCGGGTGCCCCTCGTACCGGAAGGCCCGCGAGAACGCGCTGCGCGCGATCGCGGCTGCCGGCGCGGGGGTAAAACTCCAAATGACGCTCGTGCGCCACGAGCGCGACGCCAAGCTCCTCGAATTCCACGGCTCTCCGACCGTGCGCCTCGACGGGCGTGACATTGACCCGGAGGGGTTGGCGCAGGCCCCGCCCGTGGGCCTGGTTTCCCGACCCTATCGCTACAAGGGCGCCCTGTCCAGCGCCCCGCCGGAATCCATGATCCGCGAGGCTCTTCGGAAGGCCGCCTCGGAGCCCGCTGCCGGCCCGCGATGAAGAGTTTTTGTGCCCGCCAATCGTACCGGGGGCGGAAGTCCCATGGCCGACCCAATTGCCGACCTCCTGAAGACCAGCAAGACGATCGTGGTCGTGGGGATGAGCGCGAACCCGGAGAAAGACGCACACACGGTCCCCAAGTTGCTCGTCGAGAAGGGCTACAAGGTGATTCCCGTGAACCCGACGGCGACCGAGATCCTCGGGCTCAAGGTCCACAAGTCGCTCAGCGAAGTCAAGGAGCCCGTGGACATCGTCGAAGTCTTCCGCCCGGGGCCCGAGTGCGAGAAGGTCGCCGAGCAAGCGCTGAAGCTGAAGCCCCGCGCGATTTGGCTGCAGCTTGGGATCACAAACGCGCGCGCCAAGGAGATCGTCGAGCGCGCCGGAGTCCTGTACATCGAGGACCACTGCATGCGCATCGAATACAACCGCGTCTTCGCCTGGAGCAAGTGAGGGGGAGGCGTGGCGCGAAAGCGAGGCTCCGGCCGTGCGCGGCCCGCGCCCCCGAAGGCCCCGGCCACGGGCGACTTCTGCCCGAACTGCTCGGCGAGCCTCACGGAACTTGACCGGTTCTGCCCCGCCTGCGGGACGATCCTGCCTGGCGGCGAAGAGGAGTAGAGCGCCCCGTCAGGGGGTTGGCGGCGTTGGCGGCCTCGCCGGCGCAGGCAGCGGCGTATTCGATGGTACCGGGAGCGGGGTACGGTTGCGGAACACTGCCAAAGCCCCACTGAACAACCACGATCCGATGATAACCCTTATTTTCGCCATCCGTATTTCCGACATCCGTATGTTCGATGGGGAAGCCCCGTCCCAGCGATTCGGGCACATGAACGTCTGAAAGGGCCCGCACGCCCCTGGACAGAGTCTGCAGAGAGACGTCGGGGGGGAATGAGATGGCACCGGTCGACAAAGACAAGCAGGGATCGAAGGACCACGTGAACGCAACGGTTGAGAAGAGCGTGGACAAGTGCCCCGTCGTGCACGGAACGACGAACGTCGGAATGCGGTCGAACAGCGATTGGTGGCCGAATCAGCTGAACCTCAGGATTCTTCGCCAGAACTCGTCCCTTTCCAATCCGATGGGCGGGGCCTTCAACTACGCCAAGGAGTTCAAGAAGCTCGATTTCATAGCGCTGAAGAAGGACCTCCATGCGCTGATGACGGAGAGCCAGGATTGGTGGCCTGCGGATTTCGGTCACTACGGGGGGCTCTTCATCCGCACGGCGTGGCATGCGGCGGGCACCTACCGCATCGGCGACGGTCGCGGCGGCGCCGGCACCGGTCAGCAGCGATTCGCGCCACTCAACTCTTGGCCGGACAACGTGAACCTCGACAAGGCGCGCCGGCTACTGTGGCCGATCAAGCAGAAATACGGCAGCAGGATCTCCTGGGCCGACCTCTTGGTCCTCGCCGGCAACGTCGCGCTCGAGTCGATGGGCTTCAAGACCTTCGGCTACGGCGGCGGGCGACCGGATGTCTGGGAGCCCGACGAAGCCGTCTACTGGGGCAAGGAGGAGACCTGGCTTGCCGACAGGCGGTACACGGGCGACCGGGAGCTCGAGGATCCTCTCGCCGCCGTTCAGATGGGCCTCATCTATGTGAATCCGGAAGGGCCGAACGGCAAGCCCGATCCACTCGCGGCGGCCAGGGACATTCGGGAGACCTTCAAGCGCATGGCTATGAACGACGAGGAAACCGTCGCGCTCATCGCCGGCGGACATACGTTCGGCAAGACCCACGGCGCCGGCGATCCGAAGCTGGTCGGCCCGGCACCCGAGGCAGCGCCCATCGAGCAGATGGGCCTTGGCTGGAAGAGCAAGTTCGGCACGGGCAAAGGCAAAGACACGATCGGGGGCGGCCCGGAGGTCACTTGGACTGCGACGCCGACGAAGTGGAGCAACAATTTCTTCGAGAACCTGTTCGGCTACGAATGGGAGCTGACGAAGAGCCCGGCCGGCACGTACCAGTTCAAGGCGAAAGGCGATGCGGCGACCATTCCGGATGCCTTCGCCCCGTCGAAGCGCCACGCGCCCACGATGCTGGTGACAGACCTCGCTCTGCGGTTCGATCCGGTCTACGGAAGGATCTCGCGGCGCTTCTACGAGCATCTGGATGAGTTCGCGGATGCCTTCGCCCGGGCGTGGTTCAAGCTCACGCACCGCGACATGGGTCCGCGCGCACGCTATCTCGGACCGGAGGTCCCGGCGGAGGAGCTCATCTGGCAAGACCCGGTGCCCGTCGTCGATCACAAGCTGATTGGCGCCAAGGACATCGCGGACCTGAAGGCCAAAATCCTGGCCTCGGGCCTGTCGATCTCACAACTGGTCGCGACCGCGTGGGCCTCCGCAGCCACCTTCCGCGGCTCCGACAAGCGAGGCGGGGCGAACGGTGCGCGCATCCGCCTTGCGCCGCAAAGGGGCTGGGAAGTCAACGAGCCCGCCCAGCTCGCCAAGGCGCTGACCACTCTCGGGAGCATCCAGAGGGCGTTCAACGCCCGGCAGTCCGGCGGGAAAAGGGTGTCCTCCGCCGATCTGATCGTTCTCAGCGGTTGCGCGGGAGTGGAGCAGGCCGCGAAGGAGGCCGGGCACGACGTGACCGTCCCCTTCACACCGGGCCGCACGGACGCGTCGCAAGAGCAAACCGATGTGGAGTCCGTCGGCTATCTTGAGCCGGTCGCGGATGGCTTCCGCAACTACCTCAAGACCAAATTCACGGTGCCGGCCGAGGAGCTTCTAGTCGACAAGGCGCAGTTGCTGACCCTGACCGCGCCCGAGATGACGGTTCTGGTGGGCGGCATGCGTGTCCTGAACGCGAACTTTGCGCAGTCGCAACGCGGCGTCTTCACGAAGCGGCCCGAGTCGCTGACCAACGACTTCTTCGTGAACCTGCTGGACATGCGCACCGAGTGGAACGCGACCTCGGATGAGAATGTGTTCGAGGGACACGACCGCAAGACCGGCGAGTTGAAGTGGACCGCCACCCGTGTCGATCTCGTCTTCGGCTCGAACTCCGAACTGCGTGCCCTTGCCGAAGTCTATGGCTCCGCCGACGGGCAAGCGAAGTTCGTGACCGACTTCGTGGCGGCGTGGAACAAGGTGATGAACGCCGATCGTTTCGACCTCCGGCAACCCCCGATGAGCCGGTCAACGCATTAGCCGCCGCCTGGTGGCGCGGCTCTCTGCGTTCACCGGCTTTTTGCACACGTGCCGCCACGTCGCGGACTCCGGTCAACTTCCAGCCGCCCAAGCGGCTCGCTGCGCGACCCTTCTTAACGGCGGGGCGCTTTCCGGGCGCCGTGGCCGAAAACCGGGACATGCTCGCGTGGGCGGACGCCTGGGAAGCGGCCTTCGAGCGGTGCGCGCAGGCCTACTCGGAGAATGTGGGCCCGATCCTGGCCTCGTTTGCCGAAGGGGCGGTCGAGCGGGCGGGCCTCACTCGCGGCGCGCGCGTGCTCGACGTGGCCTGCGGCCCGGGGGTGGTCACGCGGGCGGCGGCGTCACGAGTCGTGGGCCCGGGGCGGGCGCTCGGGGTCGACACCTCGCCCACGATGGCCAGGCTCGCCGCGCGCGGCGCGGCCCGTGAGCCCGCGGACCGGCGCCCTGCGTTCCTCTCGTCATCGGCGCGCGCGCTGCCCCTGCGCTCGCGGGCGTTCGACGCCGTGATTTCCTCCTTCGGCCTGCCACTTTCCGGCACGCCAGCGGAGCTTGTCGAGTGCGCGCGGGTCCTCAAGCCCGGCGGCCTCCTCTCGTTCGTCCACTTCGGCCCCGCGTTCATCGAACCCATCTTCGAGGTCTCGAAGATCCTGCGCCGCCACAAGACGGAGACCCCGAGCCAGTTCCTCGCGATGTACCGCGACCTCTCGTACCGGCTCGAGAAGGAGTTCCACCAGAGGCGGTCGCCCGAGGCAATCGGAGCGCTGCTCGAGGAAGCCGGATTCGGGATTGTCGACGTCCACGCGACGACCGTGAGGCAACGGCTTTGGGGGATCGTGAATTTCGTGGACTTTGCGCTCTCGTTCCCCTTGAATTACCTCGAGCACGAGGAGATGGGGCCCATCGCGAGAGAGAAGTTCCACGCGGAGTGCCAGGCGGAGCTCAAGAAGCACATGGACCTTGAGGAGTTCATCGCGCCGGTTGAACTCGTCTATGCGCTGGGGCGAAAACCCGCCGGGGCCGGCTAGACCCCGTACCGCTCCTTCATCTTCGCCGTCGGCGTGATCGACCCGTCGGCCGCCTTGTTCACGAACCGCGTCTTCATCTGGCCCTCGACCCAGGCCTTGTCGAACCCGTTGCGCCGCGCGACCTCCTCGAAGGCGGCGCCGTCCATCCGGCCGGCGTGGAAGAGGTCGCGGTAGATTGACTTGCGCGCCTCCTCGGCGGGCGTGGAAGGCAGAAGGCGGAGGCGTTCGACGGGCCGCCCGCCCTTGAGGTGGTCCCGGACAACCTCCGCACAGTCCTCGGGTTTCACGTGCGTGTACCAGATGTCGTCGGGGTACACGAGCACCACGGGGCCGATGTCGCAGAGGTACACAGACCCCATGTTCGTCACCTGGATCTCGTCCTGCACGCCCTGCTCCTCGGCCGCGACGCGGAAGCCGCTCATGAGCGCGGCCGAGCCCTTCTCGCCGCAGTGGGGGCCCGTGCAGACGAAGACGTGGTGCCGCGGGATGCGCATGGGACGAGGCAAATGCGCGGCTCCCGAAGAACGTTTGGCGGTTCGGCGGGCCGGGGGGTGC
>DATEUP010000099.1:0-19616 GCA_035283065.1 Thermoplasmatota archaeon
CCGAAGGCGAGCCTGCCCACGCGCGTGACGACGCCGCCGAGCAGCACAGCGCCGAGGGCCGCCGCGATGAGGATGACGGCCGCCGCCCGGATCGCCGTGCGCCGCGTGAGGTCGATCCCCTCGGGGTGCGTCCGCGCGAACTCGCGCTGCGCGGCGTCCAGCACGACGCCAAAGGCCGCGGAGCTTGCCGCGGCGCTGAGCACGGCGCCCGCCACGCCCGAGGCGTCCTCGCTCCCGGCAAGCCCCTTGCCAAAGAGAGGCAGGACGACAAGGAGCGTCGCCATCGCCGGGGCCGCGCTGAAGGCCGCGATCGCCATCCACCGCTTCCCCAGGAAGCGCTCAAAGCGCGGGTAGTAGAGGGCGAAGGCCGCGTGCGCCGCGAGGAATCCGAAGATCGCGACCGCAAGGGCGACGGCCTTGGCGCCCCCGCCCATGAGCGAGATCGCCGCGGATTCAAAGGAGCCCGGGATCCGAGCGACCGCGAAGTCCACAGCGGCTTCGGGCACGAAGAGCCCCCCGCCCTGGAAGCGCATGAGGAGGGCCACGAGGAGCGCGGTGGTCGAAGCAAGGACGCCCGCAAGCGCGGGGACCCTGCGGCGCTTCTTCGAGAACTCGCCAGGCTTGAGGGGCGGACCCCAGGGGGATAGGCGTGTGATCCAGGCCCGCGGCCCGCGGACGTTGGGCGCGGTATCCGGCGGCGGTGGCGGCGGGGGCCCCTGCGTGTCGCCGGCAGAAGCCGCCACGGACGCGGGCTGGACATCCGCCCATTTCTATTTTCACTCGAACCGCCGCGGCCCATGAGCGCTTGCCGCGCTGCCGCCCCCCGGCATCATTCGAGCAGGAACGCCGGGCGCTCGCGCGCCAGCTCCCAGGAAATCTGCATCCCAACGAAGCCAAACGATTCGAGCCGCCGCTCGGTCCCCGTCCCATCGAGCGCACGGGCGAGGATCCGGAAGCCCCCGTCGGCGTAGGCCGCCTCGCACCCGAAGTGCAGGAGCGCCCGAGCGACGTCCCGCATCCGGAACCGGCGCTTCACCGCAAGCCGACGCACAAACGCGATCCCCTCGTCGCAGGACACCTCGACGCCGCCGGCGAGCTCGCCCATGTAGGTCGCCACGAAGAGCCGGTGCCCCTCCGCCCGCTGCGTGAGGTCGCCGAGCCTGCACAGGAGGTCGAAGGCATAGGGCTCCTCGGTCCCCTTGGCCACCGCCTCGGCCCAGGCGGCGATGTCGTCTGCCTCGAAGACGCGGAGCCTCGGGTCGTCCGGCTCCGAAGGCGGGTCGACCATGAGCTCGGTCCACGTCCTCGAGGAGATCACCTCGTACCCCCTCGCGGCAATCGCGGCCCCGAGGCCGTAGGGCCGCGTCACGGGAGTCGCGACGAACTCAAAGGGGACGCCGTCTTGCGCGAACACGAGCTCGATGCGGTGGACGAACTCCGTAGGGTCCTGGCCCTCCGCGTCGAGCGAAAAGGCTGCGTTGAACGCGGGGTGCGGCAGCGCGGGGTTCGCCACGCACACCGCGCCGATCGCCCTCTCGACGCGCGCGCCAAGCGCCTCTTGGTACGCCACCTCCGCGCGGTCGACTTCAATGAGCTTCGAGAGCGCGGCCTCCGCGAAGGCGCCAAGCGGACCGTCGAGCCCCATAGGAACCGCGATGCCCGGGCCCCCCTAAGGCGCCCTCAAGGGGGTGGGGGCGCCGCGGCTTAAGGGCTTCGACCGCACCCAACGCGCCCAAAAGGTTTTTTCGTCCTGGCGCCGCCTGGCTCCCGTCCCCCATGCCCGAGACGTACACCGTGGGGCGCGTCGGCGACCTTGCCGAGGGACGCGCAAAAGTCGTCCGCGCGGGCCCCACGCAAGTCGCGCTCGTGCTCGCGGGCGGGGTCTACCGCGCCTTTTCGAACGTGTGCCGCCACCGCGGCGGGCCCATCGGCGAAGGCGAAGTGGAACCCGCGGAGGGCACGCTCACGTGCCCGTGGCACGGGTGGCAGTACGATCTCTCGACCGGCAAGGCGCTCCTCAACCCCCTTGCAAGGCTCGACGTCTTCAAGGTCGAAGTCGTCGGCGAGGAAATCCGCGTTACGATCTGAAGGAGTTGAGACCGTCCCAGGTGCCGCCCGCTATTACACGCTTGCGGAGGCCAACCTGAAGGTCCCGGAACTCGAGAGGCGCTTTGCGGAGGTCGCGCGCCGGATGAGCCGGGCCCAAGAGCTCAACGACCAAGTGAGCGACCTCGAGATCGTCTGGGGCGCAAAGCTCCTCGACGCGTCCTGCCCCGAGCACCGTGCGTACCTCGAATACAAGCGAAACCTCACGGCCGAGGAGTCCGCGGTCGGCGACCTCCTCGGCGCGGTGCGCGCCGACGGGATCGAGGTGAAGGACGTCCACACCGGCCTCATCGACTTCTATGCGCGGCGAGGCGCGGAGGTCGTCTACCTCTGCTGGCGCCGCGGCGAGCCTGAAGTCGGCTATTGGCACACACTCCAGGGCGGCTTTACCGGGCGCAAGCCGATCAAGGAATTCTGAAGGGGGCACCCGGATTCTCGTTTCCGATAGGCTTGCCCGCTCGCCTTATCTGGCGGGACGGGTTCTCCCGGAGCGTGCTCGTCGAGGCGCTCCTCGCGGCAGGCTTCTTCGCACTCGCAATGCCTTTTGGGTACCTGAGCCGCAAGGTGAAAGGGTCGAGCCTCAAGGCCGTGAAGAAGTGGCCCCTCTTCTTGGGTGTCGTCCACGCCCCCGTCGTGCCCCTTATCCTCCTCGTGAAGCTCGCTGAGGTGAGCCTCGAACTCGAAGTGGCCCTCGTTGCCGTCGTGCTCCTCGGCCACACGGCCGGCGTCCTCGTGCACCGGCAGACGCGCGCGCGCAGCGCCACGGCGCCGAAGGCCGCGGCGGCCGAGGAGTGAAGGTCGCCGTTCAGCCGCCCTTCAGCTTGCGACGGAAAAAGTCCGCCGTCTTGTAGAGCCCGTCCTCGAGGCTCGTCTTCGGCTCCCACTTGAGCGCGGCCATCGCCCTCGAGATGTCGGGGCGGCGCCGCTCGGGGTCGTCCGGCCTGTCCTCGACGTGGGCGATTTCGGAACGCGAGCCGGTCACGCGCTTGACGGCCTTTGCAAGGTCGAGGACCGCCGTCTCCTTCGGCGAGCCGAGGTTCACCGGGTCGACCTCGTCGGACTCCATGAGCTTCACGAGCCCTTCGACCATGTCCGCCACATAGCAGAACGACCGGGTCTGCAGCCCGTCCCCGTGCACGGGGATCGGCTGCCCTTTGAGCGCCGCGACGAGAAAGCTCGAGACGACGCGCCCGTCCTCGGGCATCCGCGGGCCGTAGGTGTTGAAGATCCGCGCGATCCCCACATCGACCTCGAACTCTCGCAGGTAGGCAAGGCAGAGCGCCTCGCCGAACCGCTTCGATTCGTCGTAGGGCGCGCGAGGGCCCGTCACCGACACATTGCCTCGGTAGGTCTCCTTCTGGGGGTGCTCGAGGGGGTCGCCGTAGACCTCCGAGGTCGAGGCGAACACGAGGCGTGCCTTCTTGACCTTGGCAAGCTCGAGCAGGTGGTAGGTCCCCACCGAGTTTGGCAGCGCCGTCTCGACGGGCTTTGATTCGAAGTCCGGCGGGCTTGCAAGGGAGGCGAGGTGGTAGATCTGGTCCACGTCCCCCGCGATCGTGAGCGGTCTTGCCACGTCGTGCCGCTGGAAGAAGAAGTTCGGCTTGCCCTCGAGGTGCGAGAGGTTCGCGCGCGAGCCCGTCGAGAGGTTGTCCGCGCAGACGACTTCGTTCGGCCCCGCCGCCAGCCGGTCGCAGACGTGCGAGCCGATGAGCCCGGCGCCGCCGGTCACGAGGATTCGGGCCATCGTCCCGCGGCGCCGATCAAGGGGCGCGGATAAAGAGGCTTGGGGGAGGGTGGGGCGAACGCAGCGCGATCGCGCCGGCGATGTCCAGGAACTCCTTCAGCTTGTCCGCGACCTTCTCCCACCAGTTCTTCTCGATGGCACCGCCCTTCTCCACCGAGTTGATGTTCCCCTGCCAGTCCATCGCCTCCACGAGGATGTGGTACCCTTCGGTCAGGATCCCGCGGTCCGTCAGCGTAAACACGGCTGTGAAATTGTTGAACCGCGTCGCGCTTTCGTTGCTGTGGAAGAACGCCACGTTCCACGTGTGGTTGTACCCGTACCGGACCTTCCCGATGTCGATCGAGGGCCCCTCGGGCGCAATCTCGACCAGCACCGAATCGTTCTCCACCTCCGCCAGCGCCGTGAGGCCCGAAGAACCGGGCAGCCAACGGGGCCCGCGAGATGAGTTTAGAACGTGGGATCCGCACATAGGGTTCTTAGCGATCCGCCGACGCCGTCAACCCAAGTTCGTTTCGAAAAAACCCCATAACGTTAGGCCTGCTTGTCGTCTCTCGGGAATCAAACCGATAAAGGAGGCTGCCATCATCGAGTTCCCGTGTCCACCCCGGAATCCAATCGGGGTCGTCCGAAAGGCTCGGTCCATCGGGGCCATTTATCATCGCCCGAAATTGCTCCCATACAGCGGGGCTTTTGGTTTTGACAAATTTCTCAGGAAAGTACCCAATGCGCGGGATTCCCCCATTTGGCACCCCTCTTCTCAGTTCCGCCATCGTTGGAGAATGCCCCAGGTCAATCCCCTGCACGAGCAGGTCTGGCCGTAACTCTCTGATCATCGGCTCCAAGATCTTATTCAACACATGCAGTTCCTCCCTCGGTCGCGCCGCCCGGGCCGCCGGAATTAGGAAGCCTACGCGCTCAGCGATTCCATCATTGCCAGAACTCCACAGGGGCTCGGCGGTGAGGATGATCCCAACCGCGTCGTCGCTAGCATCGCTTGGCGGCTGAAAGTCCGCAAATAACTTCTCAGGGGCTTTCCACCGCTCACGTTCAGCTAGCGCGCCCTCTGTCGACCGAAATCTTCGCACCAACTCGCCTCCCTCCTGGATCGACAGGTCCTCCAGTTGGCGGTCGATGTCTTTCGGCAAGTTGCCCAATTCAAGAATCCTCTCGATCCACGATTTCTGCGGAGCAGCAAGGCTATCGAGCGATCGAAACATCAAAACGATCCACGTCGCACTCATGTGAAAACGACCCTTATTCCGCGATCCACAAAGGGCTTCGAGATTTGAAGGATTTGCCCCTCGGTTAGGGATGCCCTCTCGGCGGCCGTGAGGGTAAATTCAACGGCCTTGTCGGCCCCGCTTGCCCCAAGGTGTTCGGCTCCGCGCTCGACTCGATAAGCGAGGTCTCCCATCTCGCTCTTGTCAAGCAGCTTTTCCAGGTTCCAACTCTTGAATTCACGGAAGCCGAGAATTTTGGTGGGGTTTGCTTCATCCACGAGGAGCAGATCGCCCTGTCCCTTCATTTTGGCGGGCGGGAGCCGCAACGCAACGCCTTCCGGGACCTCGTCCGAGTACCGCCCTACCATCCTTAGCTCGTTGGCAAACCCTTTGTAGGAGTTCTCTGCGCCCTTTCCAGATTGTCGGATCACATTCGCGAGTAGCCGGTTAACGTCATCGACGGGTAACTTGCCGCTGCCCGAAAGGAAGTAAGCACGCTGGGCTAGCTCCGCTCCGTCGACCTTGGAGGCAAAGGCCTCAAGATCCGCTTTTCTGAGCCCGCCTTTCACGGATCTCGCTGCGTCCCTTGTAATTTTCGCCGCATCCTCCGTGAACAAGTGCGCTTTGGCTATCGTTTTGGATTCGGCAAGGGCCCCCCCCGTGGCCTTGCCACCTTTTGATGCAACCGTCGCGGTAAGCGTCACCTCTTCGGAGGCCTTCGCTGCCTTTTGACCGGCCGCCGCTGCCTTTGTGACACCGTTCAGTTCGTCCGTGGTCTTCGCCAACCCCGCGAATGACTTGATCTTCCCCATCACGGCGCCCCCGCCGCCGAGGAAGTTCATCACCACGAACCCGACGATCGTCCCCGCAACCGCCGAGATCGCGAACATCGTGCGCTTCGTCGCCGTAAAGTGGAACGGATCCGCGAAGAACGCCCCCAGCGCCTGCGCCACTGTGTCGAACGACGGTTTAGGATCCGTTTTCCATGAGCCCGGCAGAATCGTTTCAGCAATATCGATCGTCTGGTTGATCATCGCCTTGAAGACCTCGCCCATGTGCGTGAACATCATGCCGAACGAGGCGATGAGCTCGTTGAAGTGGAGCACGAGCATCTCGATGAGCTGGAAGATCCCGAAGATCATGTCCACGATGTTCTTTGCGATCGAGTAGAGCAGCATCAGCAGGAACCCCATGATCGGCCCGACCGCCTCCACGAGCCACGCCAGGAACGCCTTCGCGATCGCGCCGGCGATGTCCAGGAACTCCTTCAGCTTGTCCGCGACCTTCTCCCACCAATTCTTCTCGATCGCGCCCCCCTTCTCCACCGAGTTGATGTTCCCCTGCCAGTCCATCGCCTCCACGAGGATGTGGTACCCTTCGGTGAGGATCCCGCGGTCCGTCAGCGTAAACACGGCCGTGTAGTTCTTGAAGCGCGTTGCGCTCCCTTCCGTCTCGAAGAACTGGATGTTCCACGTGTGGTTGTACCCGTACCGGAACTTCTCGTCGTCGATGCTCGGACCCTCCGGCAGGACATCCACGAGCACCGACTCGTTCTCGACGACCGCCGGCGCCGACTCCTGCACCGGCGCGTACATCGATTTCTTCGCATACTGGCTCGAATCGTCCTCTTCCTCCGCCCAATCGTCCGTCGGCTCGGGCTCCCTCGTGGGGGCGAGCTCCTCGAAGGAGATCACGACCCGGTAGATCTTCGAGGGGTCGGTGATCGAGACCTGGACGCGCACGTAGTAGAAGCCCCAGGACGAGTTCACCGAGAGCGATACGTTTTCGATCTTAGGCGCCGAGCGGTCGAAGGTCGAGTTGTCGTTGTCCGCCGTGCAGGAGCTGTTTCCCTTGTCGCACAGGCCGTCGTGATCCGTGTCCGGGTCGCGGGGGTCGCTGCCGAGGTACGTGGCGCCGTCGCCGTACTCCTGCGTGTCGTTGAGCCCATCGCCGTCCGTGTCCGTCAAGGTCACGTTCGAGGTGAAAAGCTTCGAAGCGCCATTCGAAAAGTAGAATGTCCACCCCAGAACCTCGGTCCCGTCCGTGAGCCCGTCGTTGTCCGTGTCCGCATCGAGCGGGTCGGGGTCGGCTCCGAGTCCCGCGTAGGTTACGACCTCGTCGTAGTCGGTGAGTTCGTCGCCGTCCGTGTCCGACAGGTTGAAGTCGGTGCCCGCCGTGGCTTCCTCGCCTCCGTACCAGTACCCGAGGTGGCTGAAGCCCGTGAGACAGTCGTTGTCCGCATCCTTCACGAAAGAGCAATCTAGGCCTCCCTCGTCCTCCCACCAATCCTCGTAGTCTGTGAGCCCGTCACCGTCCGTGTCCGGGTTCGTCATGTTCCCAAGGTCGCTGCTGCCGGCGTCGTAGATTGCGTCGTCCCCGTTTTCCTCGAAGCCGTCGCTGAGCCCGTCGTTGTCGCTGTCTCCGTCTCGAGCGTTGATCGCGCCGTCACCGTCGGAGTCCAGGTTCCAATCGATTTCCTTGTCGTCGTTGACCCCGTCGGAGTCCGTGTCTGCCTTCAGGGGGTTCGTGCCCGCTACCACTTCGACGGAGTCGTTCCAGCCGTCCGTGTCGGTGGTTGCGTCGTTCGGATTCGTTCCGATTGCGACCTCCACCCCGTCGAGGAGTCCGTCATTATCCGAGTCCGAGTCCGTCTCGTCTGTCCCATGCGTGGTTTCATAGCCGTCCGTGAGCCCGTCAGAATCGGTGTCGCATGCGTTGGCCGAGTACGGGTTGAGGTCGTCACAGTTTGGGTTGCCGAAGTCGCCCGGCGAATCGAACCTGCCGTTCCTCGTGTTGTTGTCCTCGGCGCCGTCCGAGCGATTGTCGTTGTCTGTGTCAGAATCGTTCGGGTCGGTTACGCTGGATGTGTTTTGATCGGCTATGCATTGGCCGACGATGGTCCAGAAGCCACATACGGCGACCCCCACCTCGAGGCCGTCCGGCAGGAGATCCCCGTCCGTGTCCCAGTTTGAGGCGTTCGTGAACCCAGAGAACTCGTACTCCTGGGCGTCGAACAGCCCATCGCCGTCCGTGTCGTTGACCATCGGGTCCGAGTCGTAATAGTAAGCCGTGGCCGCTTGGTTGGTGCGCCCGTCGCCGTCATAATCTTCCCCCCGGTAGTCGGTCGCATCGCCCTGCCCGCCCGTGTCGTTCCACCCGTCCCAGAGGCCGTCATTGTCCGTGTCCTGCCGCAACGGGTCGGTCACCGTCGTGTTGTTGAGGTCAGGCATGAACCAGCTGCCCGTCCCACCTTCGTACCCAGCGGCCTGCGCCTGCGACGTATTCAGGGTGTCCTCCCAGCCTACTCCCCACTCCGTCCCGTCCTGGACATGGTCCCCGTCGGTGTCCTCGCTCGACGCGTTCGTCCCAAGCGGGATCTCCCCCGCGAAGCGAACCTTCGAAAGGTTTACGACGTCCAAGAAGAACGGCTGGTAGCACCCGGCCGATGCCTGGCAGTCGACCAGCAGCGAATAACTCGCGGCCGTTGTGCCAGGCAGCCTCACGAACCACCCGAGCGACAGGTTCGTCCAGTTCGCCCCCGAGAGAGACGTGAAGTTGTAGCTCACGTTCCAGCTTGCGCCGCGGAACCCCGTCGCCGCGTTGGGCAACATCGAGACCGTGAAGTCGTTGAGCGTGAAGATGCGGATGTCCTCAAAGTACGCGGTAAACGCGCCCGTGGCCGTCCCGGATTCCCCGTAGTCGTCGTAGGCGACCGCGATGTAGTCGACCGTCTTGCCCGCAACCGCCGCGAGGCTGTAATTGAATGTCTCCCACACACCAATCGTGTTCACGTGCTGAGCGGGATGCAGGTAATTGCCCCCCGCGTCTTGCAGCCCCAGGTCCCGAGCGTAGGACTGGTCCGTGAACCACAACTCGATGCTGATTCGGCCGGCAGAGGTCGGCGCCTGCTTCACATAGGACCGCCAAAACAGCATCGTATTGGCGCCCACGTACTCGTTGACGTCGAACACCTCGTAGTACACGTACGAGTTCCCGCTCGCATTGTCCGAGCCATTCAGCTTGAAGTAATACGATCCGCCCGGTGTTACTCCGTTCTCCGCTTGAACGCGGGTGGCTGTGTCACCCGAGACTTGATTCCTCAACACCATCTGGTTGTCGATCGCCGTCGGCGTCGACGCGTTCTCGAACGTTCCGTTGTCCGCATCGGCCACCGTGAGGTTAAGCTGGTACAGCCCTGGGCTTGTTACGTTCACCGTCAGGTTCATCGTTCCGTTCGGCTCCAGTCGCCCCTTCTGGCCGCCACTCGCCCCCGAGTCGGAAACGAGCGTCGCGCCCGTCCCCGTACGCGCCGCCGATTCGGCTTCCACGCGCACCGTGCCGTTTCCGCCCGTGAAGGTGCTGTACCCATCCCATAGCCCATCACCGTCCGTATCGATGTCAAGGGCGTCCGTCTCGTCGATCGCGTCCCACTGCCCGTTGCGGTTCTTGTCCTCGGTCCCGTCGAGCAGGCCGTCGTTGTCGGAGTCCGCGTCCGACGGGTCCGTGCCGTAGGTGTCTTCGAGCCCCCCGAACCCGCTGAAGCCCGTGAGACCGTCGTTGTCAAAGTCCGCCGGTAAGGAGTCGTTGCCGTCCAGGATCCCGTCGGCATCCGTGTCGTTGAGGTAGGGGTTCGTCTCGCCGGAGGCAGGCTCGACCGCCGAATCCCAGTTCGCGTTTTCGACCCCATCGGGCAGGCCATCGCCATCCGAGTCGGTGTCGCCGGCATTTACGATGGAGTCAGCGTCCGCGTCGGCCTTCCAGTCATGCACGCTGCCGCTCACCGGCCCGTCCCACCCGTCCAGGATGCCGTCGGCGTCGGAGTCGTTCACAAGGGGGTCGACGGAACCGCGGAGCTCCCGCAGGCGGAACCCCTGGAGCGACAGCGTCGAGGTGCTCACATTCCCCGGGCTGCCCCACGCGAACACCCAGCCGGTCCCGTTCAGGACCCCATCGTCGTTGCCGTCCGCAAGGTCAGCGTTGCCCGACCACACGTACACGAGGGGCGTCATGATGTTCGTCGGGCCGAGGACGAAAATCGAGCCGTCAGCGAGGATGCCGAGGACCCGGTTTCCGGGGGCCCCGGGAAGCGCCGCGGCCACTGTCCCATTCACGGCGACCACGCGGATGTCGTCGATGTAGGCCGTAAACCAGCCCTTCGCTGTGGCCGGCGATGCGACCTCGTCGTCGTAGGCGACCGCGATCTTGTCGATCGTCTTGCCCGCCGTCGCCCCAATGGGGTAATCGTTCCGCTCCCAGAGGCCGACCCGGTTCACGTGGATGTTCGGGTGCAGGGCGTTGCCCGCCGCATCGGTGATTCCCAGATCCCGCGCGTAGGACCCATCCGTGAATTTCAGCTCCAAGCTGATCCGACCATTGTCCGTCGGTGCTTGCAGGACGAAAGACTTCCATTGGAGGTGGGTGTTCGACTCGACGGGGATGTTCACATCGTAGACCGTGTAGTAGGCGTGCGAGTTGCCCGTCCCCGTGTCATTGCCCTCGAACTTGTAGAACCACGAGCCGTATGGGTAGACGCCGTTCTGGGCTTGGGCCCGGTCGGCGACCACGGAGTCGACCTCGGAGGCCGTGAAAAGGGGCTCGGTTTCATTCGCGGCCGGGCTCTCTCCCGCTTCGAACGTCCCGTTGAATTGCCGCGTCTCGAGCGTCGCGTTGTCCACCTTTTGGTCGTACCAATACACACCCCCCGTGCTCGCATCGTATGGGTTGCCGTCCGCGAAGATGTAAGGGGATTGCCCCAGCGATTCGTTGTAATGGGCGGTCGTGAAAGCCCCCGCGTCGATCGAAGTGCGCGCCGCGATGCGCAGTTCGTCGCCGTCTTTGATGGAGTCGTTGTCGGTGTCCGCGACGTACGGGTCCGTCTCGAAGTTGTATTCCTGAAAGTTCGTCAGCCCGTCCGAGTCGATGTCCACGCTTGCGTTGTCCGCGTTGAGCGGGTTGAGCATGGCCGGCACACCCGACGCCAGGCGGTGCACCTTGTACCGCAGCTCCCACCCGTCGTCGATCGAGTCGTTGTCCGTGTCGGCGACCAGCGGGTCGGTCTCCCCGCCGGTGCTCTGGCCCGTCCCCGAGTCGTACGAGAACGTGCCCCCGTCCGTCGACCCATCCCGGTCGAGGTCCTCGCCCTCCCAGGGCTGCGCCAGACCGTCCTTGTACCAACCGTCCGTGATGTACGTGCGGCTGAACGGCTCGAACCGGAACCCATCGACCCACCCGTCCGGCAGCTTGTCGCCGTCCGTGTCCGCGTCCGCCGCGTTTGTCAGCCGGCTTCCGAAGATCTCCTGCCAGTCCGTAAGGAGGTCCGCGTCCGTGTCTTCCGAAAGCGGGTTCGTCTCCCGCCCGTCGACGCCTCCATAGATCTCCTCCCAATCGCTCACATTGTCGTGCTCGCTGTCGTTGTTGAGTGAGTAGGAGCCGTGCCGCGTCTCCACCCCGTCCGTCACGTTGTCGTCGTCGCTGTCGGGGTCCAACGGGTCGAGCACTTTGCGCTGCAGCAGCACAAAATCCGGCGTCGCGTACCAACCGCCCGTGGAGTAGCCCTGGGTGTTTTCCAGGAAGTTGATCAAGGTCATGTTAAGGCTGATGTTGACCCGGTAGGTTCCGGGCTCCAGGAGGTACGACCGTTGGGCAACGGTCGAAGCGTTTTCTGCGACCGTGTTACCAGGATCCGTGATGAGATCGCCGCGCGCCTGTCGCGCGTCGTTTGCGGTCGATTCGCCGATCAGGTTCTCCGGGCTCGAGGCCTCCGCCATCGTGAGGTTGTACGCGTGCGGCAGGTAGGGCTGCACGCCGCTGCCTTGCGAGTTGTAGACTGCAAACCCGCCAACGGCCGCCACCTGCCAGATCGCCGTCCGGTCCGTCGTGAAGTTGATTGAGAAGTAGCGATCCGCAAATTCAATTTCACCGTGCGTGTACTTGCTTGTGCCGAGACCCCATGTGCCCACGTCGAAGCCGAGGTAGTCTTCCGTCCACTCCGCCTGCGCCTTATCCTGGATGAAGAAGTCCTTCACCTCGTGGCCGTCGTACAGGTCGTCCCTGTCGAGGTCCGAGTCCAGCGGGTCGGTGAGGAAGAACGCGGGCGAGGGGTAGCCAGCGACGTCCGCGAGCGCGAAGCGGTCGAGCAACAGGTAGTTCTCGGAGTCGTTGAGGTCCGGGTCGCTCACGTCCTCCACCGTGATGTTCACAGGGAGCGCGCCGTCCCCAACCGTGAGACGCGACGTGTTCACCCAGGTCCAATTCTGGCCCACTGTCACGTTTTCCGACGCCGAGTCTCCGCCGCTTTCGAGGGTCAGGGTGGCGTTGCACGAATCGCCCTGCAGGCACCGCGCCCGGATCCATGCGTCCACGTCCGCCCCGTCGTCGAAGTAGAGGGGCTCGATCGTCGCGTTGAGGACGAGGTTTGTCCCGCTGGCATGGCCGACCGCCCAGGAATTGCTTTCGGCCGTCGACTGGACCCACTCGCCCGACCCGTTTGCAAGTTCGGCCTCGAACCAGTGGACGCCGGGGAACACCTCGAGGCCGTCGTCGGCGACGTCGTAATCGGTGTCTGCGAGCAAGGGGTCGCTAACGAGGCCCGGCAATGCTGCCGTCCTGTTTCCCTGCGCGTCGAGCTCGCGCACGAGGGCGAACCGGTCCACCAGGACGATTCCGGGCGCCGCCTGGGATGCGTCCGTGAACTGGGGCAAAGCCTTCTGGTATCCATCGACCGTAAAGGAAGGCGTGGTGTAGTAGCGATACTCGGTGTCCAGCTTGAACAGCTTGCTGACGAGTGTGTTGCCACCACCGTCGCCGACCGTGACGTTAAGGATCTGGTCGGGCGCGAGTGCTCGCGCACGAACCAACAGCTTGTAGGTGCCCGGGCGCGACGGCGGCGTGTGTGTCGGAAGGATGAAACCATAGTTGTCGACGGGGCGCTTCAGCGCGAAGCCGTCGGAAGCGTTGAAATCCTCGACGTGCTGCATCGAGTAGTTCAGCGCACGGCCATCCAGCTCGAACCAGGTCACGTCCCGATCCATGTCCTCCGCGCTGTCCGCCCGAGAGTCATTGTCCGCGTCGCCTTCCCGGTAGATCGTGAAAGTCTTGTCCTGGTCCATCACCGCGTGGACGCTTGTAGATCCGACGCTGATCAGGTGCGGAGTGAAGAACCCGAAGAACGTCCCATTTGTCGTGTACTCCGTCGCGTTAAGCCCCGTGACGATGCCTTGGCTGTTCGTGCTTCCGGACGACTCGACATGCCCCCCGGCGTCCGTGAGCGTCACCGTAATCCCGGAGGCGGCCGTCCCGTCGTTGTTCTTCACGACGAACCCCGTCTGGTGCGCCAGTGTGAGCCATCCGTTTTGATGGTCGATGACCCAATACTGGGAATTACCTCCAACTATCGTCACGGTCGAGGACACATCGTAGAGGTCGATGTTCACGCTCTCCATCTCGAACTGCCCGAGCGTCGCCGTCGACTCGAAGACGGTCACCCCGAAGTTGTTCCCGCTCAGGGTTTCTTGGCTCGCGGAGAGCGTCGCGCCCCCGGACACAGCGATTCCCTTGTAACTGTCCGTGTACCCGTTCGAGATCGGGTCTACCTTCCCAGTCGAACCGTCGAGGACGAGCCCCGCGGTCCCAAGGGAGTCGAACGTGTTCTCCGTAACAGACGAGAATCGGACATCGGAGTCCTTGATCGAGAGGCCCACCTCCCCGTATTGGAAGGTATTCCCCTGTATCGTGAAGCCGCTGAGCTGGAAGTTGCCGTCAATCTTGATGCCCGTATGCCCGTGGTCAAAGAGCGTGTCCTGGATGTGCCCGAAGTTCGGGGCGCCGGTGACTTTGACGCCCGTGAAGGCCCCGATGAAGACGCTCTGGTCAAAGGTGGCGATCGACGACCCCTTGACCTCGATGCCCTCCGCGCCCACGCTTTCAAAGGTACTCTCGGTCGCGGAGAGCGTCCCCGACACGGTCCCGTTGAATGAGTAGGATCCGTTGGTGCTGAACCGTGTGTTGGAAAGGACGAGCGATCCGCCCGACGCAACGTCGAAGTAAAGCCCCGACTCGTTGAAGATTAGGTCAACATTGGTGAGCGTGAGTTGGCCGCCCTGCAGGATTTCGAGGGGGGCCTCCTGTATCACCGTCTCGTCGGCGATGTTGAGGGGCCCGCTGACGGGGTCGATCGAAGGGTCAAGGACGAGCGGGTAGGCCTCGTCCGGAAGCGCGAGGATCTCGGGCGTTACCCAGAGCGTGAACTGGAGCCGGTCCCCATAGGGTCGAAGGAGGTAGGGCAGCGACAATATGTCACGGGATCCAGCGTCCGCGGGAATGGCCTGCCCGGCTGGGATGTCGAAGGCCGGCGAGCCCCCAGGTACCGAAAGGCGAATCGGTCCGTCGACCACGCGTTCCCACTCGGGCCCCTCGGGGTCCTCGATCGTTTGCGGCAGGCCATCGTTCAGGAAGACCTCCGCGCTCGGACTTCCCATGGCGACCAGCGCCGAACGGGATTCGACCACGACCCGTTCTTTGACGCCGTTTACCGCAACGACGTATTCGAGGTCTGCGCCCGGGCCAAAGAAGTCATGATACCTTATGCGGTTTGCCGAGATCTCCACTTGGACTGCATCCGGGTCGACCGGGCGGGGCGATAGGGTCGTCCATGCTTCCTCGCTGGTGATTGTGACCAGCGGCGGGTTGGTTGGCAAATGGAAAAGGACGAGGAAATCCCCGCCGGCCGCGAAGTACTGGCCTGGAGCGTCCTCGTACCCGAAAATCCGTTGGTCGAGCTGGCTGGTTGGGTAACCGATTGGGGGGGCGGGGAGGGTGGGGCGGGACTGCCTCGGATGGAGCGTGGGTTCCAGGCCAGGCTCGGCCACGGAGGTTCCGCCGAGGAGCAGGACGCCGGCCAGCGCGAAGAGGACTGTGAGAGCCACCCGGAGCCCGCGGCCCCTGCGGAAAGTGCGAGGCCGGGCGGCGTGCGCTTGATTCTTCCATACAGCCAGATTCCATCGAGACATGTGTTTTCCTCCATTCGGCCAGAAGGCTCTCCCGGGAGCCGTTCGGATCACCCCTCCGCCCCGAGCGTTCGCCAAAGGGAGCAAACCACGCGCGGGCGGCAGGGAGTCCACGCCCGTTTGAAGGCATCAAGTGAGATAAGCGTTTAGGCACAATTCGTCAGGTTCCTTGCACGAGGCGTCCCGGCCCAACAAGTTGTGCTCCTTTCCCGAGAGCTGCCTTCGCCGCGGTCGGCAGGCTTCACGCTGGCGCTGCACCGCGGAAGGGGCGGCCATGCCGCTGGCGACCGCGCCTCAGCGGAACTCCCGGCGCTTGGCGCGCGTGCTCACTCGTCTGCGACCGTCGCAATCCGCGCGGTCCCTTGCCCTATCACGGTTCGCAAACGGTCCCCTTGGGCATTTGCTGAACGGTCGTCACAACGCCGCGAAGACCTCGTCAATGAGCTCGAGCGTCCGCTTCAGCACGTACGCGTCGACCTTGCGCCCCACGGCCGCGCTCGCCTTGCGCGGGTCGCCCTGGACGCCCGTCTTCCATTTCGTCTCGGGCCGCCCGAGAATCTCGTGCCGGTTGAAGGAGGGCCAATCCGGCTTCACGCGCGCGTGCCCCTTCACGAGCCTCGGGGCAACCGCGAGCACGCGAGAGGTCTCGACAAATCCTGCGTGCCCGTCCTTCTCCGGGATTCCGTCTTTCCCAAGCAACTCGTAGGCGAAGTCGTAGTCCGTGAGCACGGCAATCCGGTAGTCCTCGTGGCGTCCCGCGACTTCCTTCGCCCCCTCTTTGAGGGCCGCCATGTGCCCGGACCCCGCGTGGCCCGAGAGCACGAGCAGCTTGCGCACGCCGTTGCGGTAGATGTCCTCGACGAGGTCCCGTGCGACGAGCCGCAGCGTGTCGACCTCGATCGAGACCGTGCCGGGGAAGCCCCGCGTCGAAGAGCAGTAGCCGTACCAGAGAGGGGGCAGGATCAGCACGCGCCGCGTCTTCGCGATTGCCTTGGCAAGCGCCATCGGCTGCAGGATGTCCGCCGAGAGCGGCAGGTGGGGGCCGTGCTCCTCGAGGGCGCCGACCGGCAAGATCACGAGGGGGTTGCGGCGGATTTCGCGGGCGAATTCGGCCGAAGTCATTTGCTCCGCGTGCCGAGGCTCCAAGGGTGTCTCCCCGCCCCCCCAAGACCTTGGCGGACAGATTAGGATTGGCTATGCGAGGAGAAGTGCCGCCGTAGAAATCCTCAAAGGTGCTTTCGCCGACCCCCCTCCCACGCTTATCTACCCCGGGTGTCCTTGGCCGATCATGGCTCATGAGCCGCCGGGGACGAGTAACGGAGACAAGATGCTGGGGCACCTCCTCCGGAGGGCCCGCGAGCCCTTTGCGTCCCTCGTTGAGGTCGCGGGGTTCGCCTCTGCCATTTCAACGACGGTTCGATCGGCCCGCCGAATCATCGAAAACTCGCCCGAAGTGGTCGGCCCCGTGGCGGTGCGCGGTGTGCGCGAGGAGGGCACTCTTTGGTTTGTGGGGCAGGCCGCGGAGGAGACGCGGGCTCGCCTTGGAGTGGATGCTCGCCGTCCTTCGGGCGATGCACGGGCGTTCATCGCCGCGCGCGTCTTCGAGGTCGTCGCCTACCACCATCCTTACTTCGACGGGAACAAGCGGACGGCATTCCTTGCCTCCACACTCGTGGGCTATTACTTGGGATTGGCAGCCAAGGCCGTTTCGTACGAGGTCATTGAAGACGCGGTTCGGGATCTGACGGCGCGCGAGGCAACGCACGAAGAGGTCGCGGCCTGGTTCTTGAGCAACTTATTTATCTCCAGAGACCCGGAGGAGGCTTGACTAATGATGGAACCCCGAACTCGAAAGTACAAGACCCTCGAGGAGATCCCGGAATTCCCTCCAGAGTTCCTCGCCGAGGCCGAGCGCCTGGCCCGAATGTACTCCGAGGCGCTCAAGGCCCTCTCGAAGTACTGACTATCCTCAGGCCACGACGCGCTTGAGGTACCCCCGCCAAGGCTCCAGGTCCGCCTTCGCGCCCGCGGCGGCAACGCCCTTGCCAAGCCCGAGCTCGGGCAGCACCCAGATGAATCCGCCACCCTTCGTGCGCCGCGAGGCCGAGGCGCCTTTGGCGTGGAGCGCCTCCTCCAGCCACTTGAGCCAATCCGGCAGCACCTGGAGCGCGCCGCCTCCTATCGACCGCAGCGCCCCCGGAGAGATGTAGCCCGCCCACGGGAGCCAGGGGAGCCGCCCGGCCTTCAGGCGCTGCACGTCGATCGGCGGCTGCTCGGCGTCCAGAAAAATTGCCACCGGCGAAAAGGCGTCCTGGAGCCGGTCGAGCGCCTCGACCGCGTGGGCCGCGCGGTCGCTTGGGGAACGGTCTTTCACGAGCAGCCCCGGCTTGCGGAAAAGGATGTGCGCGGAGAAGAGGGCGGGCGACCCAAGCGAGAAGGGGCAGACGACGACCGTCGCGTTCTCGAAGTGCCCGCCGATCGCGAAGCGCCCCCGGAGCATGATCTGCCCCCAGTAGTCGGCCGACACGCGGCGTAGCATCGCGATGGCCTGGTGGAGCGAGACAGCGCCGTCGAAGGTGCGCGCGCTCGGCGTCTCGCCCGTGAGTTCCGGGATCTGCCGCGCGGTCGCGACCCTCAGCTGCCCGTTCGGGTCGAGCGTGAAGCCCGCCGCGGCGATCGCCCCAAAGGCCTGCTCGACGTCGTTCGTGAGGAGGTCGTTGCGCCGCGGGACATAGACCGCGGCGGTCAGGAACTCATAGGTGGCGGCCATCGGGACACCCACCACGTGGGGCGGGGTCTGAGATAATCCCATCGCGGGCGTTGCCCCAAGGGGCCCCGATCCTTCAGGCGCCTCGAATCTCGCTCATCCCGCCCATGTACTTGCGAAGGACTTCCGGGATGGCCACGCTCCCGTCCTCCCTCTGGAAGTTCTCGAGGATCGCCACGACCGTGCGGCCGACCGCGAGCCCCGAGCCGTTCAGCGTGTAGAGCCACCGCCCGACCTGGCCGTCCTTGTCCCTGTACTTGAGCCCCGCGCGGCGCGCCTGGAAGTCCGTGAAGCACGAGCAGGACGAGATCTCCTTGTACTCGTTTACCGACGGCAGCCACACCTCCACATCGTAGGTCTTCGCCGCCGAGAAACCGATGTCCCCGGTGCAAAGCTCGATGACGCGGTACGCGAGCCCGAGCTTCTTGAGGAGCTCCTCCGCGTCCCTCGTGAGCGACTCGAGTTCGCCCCAGGCGGCCTCGGGCGTCGAGAGCTTGAGCATCTCGACCTTGTTGAACTGGTGGACGCGCACGAGCCCCTTCGTGTCCGTGTTTCGGCCCGCCTCGCGCCGGAAGCACGGGGTGTACGCGCAGAGCTTGATCGGCAGCTGCGCCGTGAGGATCACGTCGCCCCGGTAGAACGACGTGAGCGGGACCTCCGCCGTCGGGATAAGCGCCATCCGGTCGCGCTCGATGAGGTACATGTCGTCCGCGTTCTTTGGCAGGTGCCCGGTGCCCGTCGCCGTCTCCTCCGTCACGAGGAAGGGCGGGACGACCTCGAGGTAGCCCTTCGCAGTCGCTTCGTCAAGGAAGAACTGGATGAGCGCGCGCTCGAGGCGCGCGCCCGCGCCGACCATCACGTAGAACCCCTCGCCGGCGAGCTTCACGCCGCGCGCGAAGTCGAGGATCCCAAGGGCCTCGCCGAGCGCCCCGTGCTCCTTCGGCTTGAAGGCGAACACCGGCGGCGTCCCGTGCCGCCGCTTCTCGACATTGTCGGTGGGGCTTGCCCCCCGCGGGACCGAGTCGTCCGGCAGGTTCGGAATCTCCAAGAGCAGCTTGTCCCGGCGCGCGTCGAGCTCCTTGAGCTCGGCCTCGACCGTCTGCAGGCGGTCCTTGAGGCCGCGGACCTGCAGGACCTTCTCCTCCCGCATGACCTTGTCCTTGATCTTGCCGATCTCCTCGGAGGCGCGGTTGCGCGTCTGGCGAAGCTCGTTGACCTCGGAGGTCGCGGCCCGCCAGCGGGCGTCCAGCTTCAGGATGTCTTCAAGGGCGTCGGCCCAAGGCCCGCCGCGCGCCTTGAGGCCCGCCTTGACTTTCTCGGGGGTTTCCCGGAGCACCTTAACGTCGAGCATGGGGCCGCGCCTTGCGTCCATCTTGGCGCGCGATATTTGAAGGGTGCGGAGGCGCAGCGGCGCGCAGCCGCTAATCGTCCTCGTCGAGCGGGCGGGGAACCGTGCGCCCGCCCTCCGCGACGAGCTTTTCGATCTTCAGCTCCACGCCCTTCAGCTTTTCCTGGCAGAGCTTCGAGAGCCGCATGCCCTCCTCGAACCTCGCGAGAGAATCCTCGAGCGCAAGGCGCCCGCCCTCAAGGTCGGCAACGACTTCCTCGAGGCGCTTCAACGCCGCCTCGAACGAAAGCTCCTCGGCCTCATCCCCCGCTGCCTCACGCCCCTTCTTCTCCGCCATCGGCTTTGCCTCCCTTGTTCCTGCAAGTCATGTACGTCACGCGTCGTCCGGCCGCGAAAGGCGCCTCGCCTTCTTCGACTGGACCCGAAC
>DATEUP010000100.1:0-57906 GCA_035283065.1 Thermoplasmatota archaeon
CGCAAGCCGCGACCTTGATGAGGAGCTCGCCCTCGCCGGGTGCGGGCGTCGGGACTTCCTTGACCTGGAGTTCGTGCGCGTCTTTGCTTTCAAGGACTGCAGCCTTCACGAGTTCAACCTCCCCTAGTGCCCCTTGAACACCGGGCGCCTACGCTCCGCGAAGGCCCGCAGGCCCTCGTTTGCGTCCTCAAGCGCCATGAGCTCGCCAAGGTAGAGCCGCCGCAGCGACTCGAGCGCGCGCGGGTCGATGGGCGGGGCGGCTTCGCGGAGCGCCCGCTTCGCGAGCGCAAGGACGGGGCGCGAGAGCTCGCCGAGCTTTGCGCAGACCTCGTCGGCCTTGGCGAAGACGTCGTCGTCGCCGAACACGTCGTTCACGAGCCCGATCTCCTTCCCGCGCGCCGCGCTGAAGGTCTCGCCCAAGAACACGATCTCCGCCGTGGCGCGGACGCCAATCCTCGAGGGGTACGCCACGACGGCCGCGGGGGGGAACACGCCGACCTTCACCTCGGGCTGGCCGAGCTTCGCGCCTGCGCCCGCGTACACGAGGTCGCAGCAGGCGGCAAGCTCGAGGCCCCCGCCGAGGCAATGGCCGTGGACGGCCGCCACCACGGGCACGGCGGCCATGTCGACCGCGCGAAGCATCGCAACAAAGGCGTCCATCATGTCGCCGGCCTTGTCGGCCGTGTGGTCGGCCATGTCGACGCCGGCCGAGAAGGCCCGGCCCGCGCCGCGGATCTGGATCCCGTTCACGGCCCGGTCCACCGAAGCCCGCTCGACCTCGCGCGCAAGCTCGCGCATCATCGCGGTCGAAAGCACGTTGAGCGGCGGCCGGTCAAGGACGAGGGTCGCAAACCCCCTGCCGTCCGTGCGTCGCACGGTCGTTGGCCCCTCGTCGCTCAAGCGGCCGCCCCCGCGCGGTGAAATGCCTCGACCTCTCTCCGCCGGTTGAGCCGCACCCGCCCGAGCAGGGCCGCGCCGAAGGCGCCGGCATAGGTCGACTCCCCGCTCCTTGCGATCGGGAGCCCAAGGCGCGAGGAGAGAGCGGCGACCGTGCCCCCGTTCTGGGCCACACCGCCTGTTATCACGACGGGGGCGTTTGCGCCCACCTGCCGCGCCAGCGCCACGACGCGGTCGGCAATCGAGTGGTTCGCCCCCATCACGATGTCATCGATCGGGCGCCCCTCCGTCACGAGGTTGATGATCTCGGACTCTGCAAGCACCGCGCAGATCGAGGAGATCGGCTGCGCCTCCTTCGAGCCTGCCGCGGCCGCCTCGAGCTGCGACACGTCGAGCTCGAGGGCCTTGGCTACCCTTTCGAGGAACCGGCCCGCGCCCGCGGCGCACCTTTCGCTCATCTTGAACTTGAGGACGCGCCCCGCCTCGTCCACGGAAATGGCCCGCGTGTTCTGCGCCCCCACATCAATCACCGTGCGCGTCCCCGGGAAGAGCGCGCAGGCTCCCCTCGCGTGGCAGGTGATCTCCGTGATCTGGATGTCCCGCTTGGCGAACTGGTACCGCCCGTACCCCGTCGCCGCGATGTACTCCAGGTCCTTCTCGCTTAGCCCCACCGCGGCAAGCGCTTCCGCAAGCGCCCTTTCGCCCGCGCCGTTGAGGTCCGAGCCCGAGCGCACGAGCGCGTGCGCCTTCAGCGCCCCCGACTCGTCGATGAGCACGGCCTTCGTCGAGACCGCCCCGATGTCCACCCCTGCGATGTACCGCATCTCTCAGTGCCCCCTCAGCATCGGCAGTTCGCCCGGCGGCGCTCTCGGTGAGGGCGCCCCTTGCGCCCGCTCGAGCGCGAAGATCGCCGCCCCGATGCACCCCAAGTACTGCGACAGCGGGCTCACGTTGATCTTTTGTCCGAGGCGCTCCTCGAGCGCCGTCACCATCCCCGGGTTCCTCGACACCCCGCCCGTGAACGTGATTTCGGGGTCCACTCCCACCCGCCGCATGAGCGCAAGGCTCCGTGCCGCAATCGCGCTATGCACGCCGCGGAGGATGTCCTCCGTCTTCCTGCCCTTCGAGAGGTGCGACATGATCTCCTGCTCCACGAACACCGTGCAGACGTTCGTGATGCGAAGCGGCGCCTTGCTCGTGAGCGACACGGGGCCGATCTCGTCGATCGTCAGCCCCATGACGTTTGCCGCCGCGTCGAGGAAACGGCCCGTGCCCGCCGCGCACTTGTCGTTCATCGAGAAGTCCACGATCTCGCCTTCGGCCGAGATCCGGATCGCCTTCGTGTCCTGTCCGCCGATGTCGAGGATCGTCCGCGTCCCCGGGAACACGGAGATCGCGCCCCGCGCGTGGCAGGAGATCTCCGTCACCTGCGCGTTGCCAAAGGGGACCTTGTAGCGCCCGTAGCCCGTCCCCACGACGTACCCCACGTCGTGCTCCTCCAGCCCGGCCTCCTTGAGCGCCTCGGCAAAGAAGTTGCGCGCGGCGCGAACGACGTTCGCCCCCGTGGGCCCCAGGCTCTTGCCCACGAGCGTCTTGCCGTCGTCGAGGATCGCCGCCTTCGTCGTCGTGGAGCCCACGTCCACCCCTGCGTAGTACACTTCAGGCACCCCCCTTTGCCGTGAGCTTGCGGTGCTCGAGCGCCTCGAAGAACGCGTCAATCCGGTTGCGCAGCTGGGCCTCCTGGAAGTAGCGCGGGTCGGCAAGGTCCGACTCGACAAGCAGCGTGGGGATGTTCTTCTCCCGGACAAACTTGTCCCGGAAGTCCCCCTGGCCCACGGAGAAGGACCTGCAGCTCTTCACGCTGTGGATCACCACGGCGTCGGCCTTGAAGTGCTTCACGTAGTCCTCAATCAGCTTCGCGCGCTTGTCGAGCGACCAGTTCGTGTAGCACTGGAGCGAGTACTCGGCAAGCGACTCGATGGGCCTCGACGGGTCGTGGCGCAGCCCCGTGTCAAAGAGGCCCCCGACCTTCGGGTACGTTGCGGCCGTCGCGACCACGCCCCACCGCTTGAAGAGTTCCCAGAAGGCGCGGAAGTGCGGCCAAGGGGGGGGCCCTTCCATCACCACGCGGAAGCGCTCCTTCTCGACGGGGCCGATCCCGCGCTCTTTTCGCTCCGCGATCTCGCGCAGCACCGCATCGTAGTAGTCGACACACTCCTTCGTCCCGCGGAAGATGTTGATCCCGGCCATGAAGAAGACCGCCTCGAAGTACGCGTCGATCGGCGAGGGCACGTTCGCGGCCTCCTCGAGCACCTCGCACCAGCGGTCCTCCGCCTTCCTCGAAAGTTCGAGGATCCGCGAGAGCTCCGCCTTGTCAAACGCCTTGCCCGTGATCTTCTCACACGTCGCGACAAGGTCGTGCAGCTGGCTTACCGTGTAGTCGAGGTCCTCCTTGGGCACCGCCGCGTCGCGAACGTAGGGCACGTCGAGCATGACGAGCGGCACGTCGTAGAACTCGGAGAGCGCCTCGAACCACTTGATGTAGGTGTTGCACCCGGAGAAGTTGCACACAAGCAGGTCGGGCCTCGGCAGGTTTCCCATCGGGCTCTTGTTGTTCTGGATCACGAGCCCGATGTCGTTCTTCACATAGCCGCACACGTCGGAGGAGTACCCTTTGTCCTCCGCCTTCAGGATCAGGGGGCCCGCCGCCTTCTTGATCCCGCACTGGAGCGCGTTGATCTCGGGGTAGAGGACGAGGAAGCCAAAGGCGCGGAAGAGTTCTTGGATGTTCCCCGAGATGAAGAGGTAGGCGACCGGCGTCTTCGTCTCCTTCGCATGCGCCAGGGCGTCGTACTCCTGCCCCATCATCTTGCGCTGGAGGTTCTTCCCCGCGTCCTGGTACTTGAAAGGCGATTCCCCTGGCGGCTGGATCATCATGTTCCCTCCCTCCTTGGGTTTTACGCAAACAAGACCGACTCGACAAACGTCTCGACCTGCGTGCGCGCCGACTCGAAGGCGCCCATCTTCTCCTCGAACTCGACCGAGAGGTAGGGGACCTTCTCGCGCTCGAGCACCTCTTTGAAGAGCACGAAGTCGTAGAGCGCCGGCTCGCAGAACTTCGCGGAGCAGAAGATTACCCCGTTCGCCTTCGCACGCCGGACCCGCCCGACCAGCGTCTCGCTGCGCCGGCTCTGGCCTTGGTGGCGCACGCTCGTCATCGACGAGTGGTTCACATAGGCCGCTGCAAGCGCCCGCACGGGGTCGCCCCCGTTTACCTCGACCTCCTCGTTGAACCAGCGCTGGCCGAGGCAGAGGTCGTCGTCGACGATGTAGCAGCCCGACTCCTCGATCGTCTCGATGAGCTCGAGCGGCGGCTGTTCGCAGAAGGACCCTTCGAGGATCACGCGCACAGCGTCCCGGGGCCTCGCGCGGCGGGCCTGGATCTCTTCGAGCGCGCCATCAAGGACCTTGATGTGCTCCTCCTTGGGCATCACGCACCCGAGCCTTGCAAGCACGGAGGACTCTGCCGCCGACAGGCGTTCTGGGTGGAGCGCGCGCACCTGGTAGAGCGCCCTCAAGCGCGCCCGCCCGCGGTTGTAGAGGTCGATGGAGTCGCGCAACTTCTCCGGCGTGGCTGTCTCGCCAGAGAGCGTTTCGAGACGCTTGAGTAGCCGGGCAAACTCCGCCGTGAGGTACTCGACGGCGGCCGCGTGGTTCGAGTGCTGGGGCATGTGGAGGAGTTCGGAGAGCGCCACCTGGCCGAAGTTCCGCTTCCAGACGCCCGAGAGGTTTCGGGCAACGTCGCAGATCGTCGTGAAGGTCATCCCGTCAAGGAAGTCCAGCCGGTTCGTGAGCCCGAGCTCGAGCGTCGAGCGCGAGATCGAGCAGACGAAGGACTGCATCCTTGAGTCCGCGTGGTCGATCTCGACTCGCGTGCCGCCGCCCATGATGCCGACCGGAAGCATCCCCGCCGCGTGGATGAGCTCCGCGGGCGGGAACACGGGGAAATAGCCGACGGCCTTTCGGCCGGTCTTCGCCTTCCACTCGCGTACCGACGGGAATGTGGGGTCGGTCGCCAGGTCTGCGAACCTCTCGACGAAGGGTGCTTTCGACACGCGCCCGCCTCCGGCCACAAGGCCGTGGTAACCACAATGTAGCTACAATATAACCTATCGGCATTTACAGCCGGGCTTCCCTGAAGGCCGGCCAGGTCAAGGCGAGCTTTCGAGCAGGACGGCATCCCCGCGCCTGAACCCCAACGTGGCGAAGTACGAGACCATCTCGCCCGCGTCCCAGGGGACGAGCGTCTTCACGCGGCGAACACCGCGCTTGCGCAGGCGCCGCAGCGCCTCCGCTCCAAGCGCGTGGCCGAGGCCCTGCCCCTGGAACTCGGGGTCCACGCCGACGACCTCGATCCAGCCGACCGGCTCCTTCTCCCCGAACTCCACGGTGCGCACTTCCGCCACGAGGAAACCCCCGAGGCGGTCCCCCACGGGGGCCGCGAGGCAGATGCTCGAGCTGCCGGCCTTCAGGCGAGCCCGCAGGTTCCGCTCGAGCCCCGTGCGCCCGCGGGTGCGCGTCACCCGCCGCTCGAGCGCCACCGCCAAGGGCACGTCGCGCGCGGCCATCGCCCGCACCTTGACCTTGCCGCGCCTTGGCACTCTCTTCCCCCCTTAGTCGATCCGCACGATCTTCACGCGCTTGCCGATCCAGTCCGGCGGCAGGTAGATCCGCCCGGAGTTGCCCGAGGGCTTCACGACCTTCTCCACCATCTCGTGACCTTCCACGATGAACTGCGCCTTCGACGGTGACCGCGCCATGTTCCGCTCGCCCGGCTTGCGCTACAATGTGGCTACAGGATAAAAGCTCGGCTGCGGGCGCCTGCGGGAGGTATTTACGCGAGGCTAATGATGCGGCCGGGACACATCGGCACGGAGGCCCTGAAGCGTGGCGCGCGACCTAAAACCCCAGGATGCGGGGTCCTTTGGCTTCGAGGACATTCTCTATTCGAAGGCGGACTGGGTCGCGACGGTGACCTTCAACCGGCCGCGCGTGTACAACTCCTACCGGACCCAGACGCTCATCGAGCTCCGCGAGGCCTTCCGCGACGCGACGGTTGACGACGCCGTCGCCGTAATCGTCCTGACGGGCGCCGGGGACAAGGCGTTCTGCACCGGCGGCGACGTGAAGGAATACGCGGAGGTCTACACGCGGCGGCCCTCTGAGTACTGGAAGTACATGAACGAGTTCGTGGCCGCCCACGACGTCCTGCGCGGCTGCGGCAAGGCGACGATCGCGCGCGTGAACGGCGTCGTGGCTGGCGGCGGCAATGAGTTCCACATGGCCTGCGACCTGTCGGTGGCCGCCGACCACGCGGAGTTCCTCCAGGTCGGCACGAAGGTCGGTTCCGTGGCCGCCGGCGGCGCCACGCAGTGGCTCCCCCTACTCATCGGCGACCGGCGCGCGCGCGAGATGCTGCTCCTTTGCGAGAAGGTCGACGCGAAGAAGGCGCTCGACTGGGGGCTCGTAAACCAGGTCGTCCCCGCGTCCGAACTCGACGCGGCGGTCCGCGCGCTTGCGGAGAAGCTCATCGACAAGTTCCCCGAGTCCACGCGCTACACGAAGGAGCAGGTGAACTTCTGGAAGGACCTCGCCTGGCACCAGACCGTGGGGCACGCGCGCGATTGGCTTTCCGTCCACTTCGCGACCCAGGAGCCCTTCGAGGGGATGCGCGCGTTTGTCGAGAAGCGCGAAGCGCGCCCCCGCAAGATGCGGGAAGAGCGCGCCGGCGGGGGGTCCCCCGAATACCTGTGGGGTCCTCCCGCAAAGACCTGCTCGTCCTGCCACGCCGCCGGGATCCCCGAGGGCTTTGCCTTTTGCGGGAAGTGCGGCGCCAAGCTCGGATGACCGGGGGCCTTACTCTGGGCGAATTCAAGGGCAAGGCCGCGTTTGTGACGGGCGGCTCGTCGGGGATCGGCGCCGCGATCTGCCGCGCGTTTGCGCGCGAGGGGGCCAATGTGGGCCTCACGACCTTCGGCCCGCGGGGCGACGTGCGCGCGGTTCTCAGAGACATCAAGGCGGCTGGCGCGACCGCCTGGGCCGACGAGGTGGACGTGGCGGATTACCGAGCGGCGAGCCGGACCCTCGAGGCCGCGCAGGACGCCCTCGGCCGCCTCGACATCGTCGTCGCCAACGCGGGGATCAACCTCGACCACACGATCCTCAAGATGCGCGAGGATGAGTTCGACCGCGTGGTCGCTGTGAACCTCAAGGGGTGCTTCAACTACCTGCGGGCGGCCGGCCTCCTGTTCAGGGAGAAGGGCGCAGGGGCGATCGTCACCGTGTCTTCGGTGAACGGCCTTCGCGGAAAGGCCGGACAGGCCAACTACGCCGCCTCGAAGGCAGGCGTCGTCTCGCTCACCCGGACGGCCGCCCTCGAATTCGCGCACTTCGGCGTGCGGGTCAACTGCGTGGCGCCGGGGTTCACACAGACGCCGATGACCGACGAGCTTCCGGCCGACGTCCGCAAGCGCGCAGTCGATGCGACGCCGGCGGGCCGGAGCGCCCGGCCCGAGGAAATCGCGGACGCCGTCCTCTTCCTCGCTTCCCCCCGCGCCTCCTTCATCACGGGCCAGGTCCTTTCCGTCGACGGCGGCCTCCTCCTCTAAGCTTCCCCGTCAAACTCAAATGCCCGCGCGCGGGTCAAGGGCTCCGGGGTCGCACTCGCCTGAAGACCGCCGACATCAAGGTCTGCATCCTCCGGATGGAGGGCACGAACAACGAGCAGGAGATGCTCGAGGCGTTCCTCCGCTCGGGCACCGACGCCGAACTCGTCCACCTCAAGCAGGTCCTCGGGAAGACCACCGGCGTCGGCTCGCAGCGCAACCTCGAGGACTACGAGATCCTCATCTTCCCCGGCGGCTGGTCGGCCGGCGACTACATCCGCGCGGGAGCGATCTTCGCCGCCCGCCTCAAGGCGGAAGCCCGCAGCGAACTGAAGGCCTTCGTCGAGGCCGGCAAGCCCGTCGGCGGCATGTGCAACGGCTTCCAGATCCTCGTCGAACTCGGGCTCCTCCCGCACCTTGGCGCAGAGACGATGGCGGCTCAGCCCGAAGCCGCGCTTGCCGTCAACGAGTCCGACCGATTCGAGTGCCGCCCGACCTACCTCAAGGTTGAGAGCTCGAAGTGCGCCTTCACGGGCTCGATCAAGAAAGGCGAGGTCCTTTACATTCCGTCGGCCCACAGTGAGGGCAAGTTCACGGTGCCCCCCGAGGACGAGGCACGCGTCGTCAAGCGGCTCGAGGACGAGGGGCGGATCGTCTTCCGCTTTGTGAACCCCGAGACGGGGGCCTACGACGGTTACCCGTACAACCCCAACGGCTCGCCCGCCAACATCGCCGGGCTCTGCAACGAGGCGGGCAACGTCTTCGGCATCATGCCGCACCCCGAGCGCTCGTACCTCGGCATCAACCACCCCGACTGGTACCGAAGGCGGCAGGGCGAGTGGGGCGATGGGAAGCAGGTGTTCGATTCTGTCGTGGGGTACGTTTCGAGGCGCTTCTGATTTCCGGGGACCCGACGGGATCCACCGAACCGCCTACCCCCGCAGCATGGGCACGGTCCAGGTGAGCCCGACCCCGTGCCTCTTCGCCTCTTTCAGCATCTGAACCCACCCGGGCACGAGCGGGCCCGCCTTCAGCGCCCCCTCGAGGCCATTCGCTCTCGGCCCAAGCACCTCCAACATCGCCCCCACCTCGTCCTCCGTGAGGTAGCCGCCCGTGTACGCATTGTCGTGCTGCATCCACTCCGGCATCCCCTCCAAGAGCTTGCCGGCAAGCGCCGCCGCCTCCGGCACCGCCGCCTGAATCTCAAGAAGCAATTCGACGAGCCCCGCGCCTGTCTTTCCGGCCGGGCGGATCTCGCCCTGCCAGCCCTCCTTCTCGGCCGCCTTCACCACCAAGTCCACGACGAGCCTCTCCGCGTCCTGCGCCCACTTCGGGTGCCGCCAGTCGAAGAGCGCCGCCTCTTTGTCGATGTACTGCTTCCAGTGCTCCGGCAGCGGGCCCTCTCCGCGGTAGTCGATCTGCCCGTGCAGGACGTCGTTGCGAAGCTCCTGCCAGTCCCTTTCAAGCGTCGCGCGCGCGCCCATCCCTTGGAGCGCCGTCCCCCGAACGACCGCGGCCAGGGCGTCGAGCTCGCGGCCGAAGAGCGCGGCCCGCAGCGCCGGCATCACCTCGGCCTCGAGCTTCCGGCCGAGGATCGGCACAACGACCTCCTCAAGCACGCCGGCGCCCCCGCCCGCGGCAATCCCTCAACCCGCTAAAAGGGTGCGGGTCGGGCGCGCCTTTCGCCCCTCCACTTCAGACCTTCGGGCGCTTGCGCCGCTGCCTTCCGAGCAGGAAGAGCGCCGCACCCGCGCCCGCCAAGATCGGCACGAGCGCGAGGAGCCCCATCGAGGCCGGCGGCGAGGTCGTCACAGGCGCGGCCTCCGGCGCAGGCTCCGAGGGGGGCCGTTCTTCGACCACGAAGTTCACCCGCGCCTCGTTGTTGTACTCGTCGGACTCGTAGACCCGCCCCACCACGGGGCTTGCCCCCGGCTCGTCCTTCGGGTCAACAAAGAGGGCGAGCGCGTGGGCCCCCGCCTTGAGCGTGAGGGGTACGCGCAGGAAAACGGACAGCCCCGGCCCGACTGAGGGCACCTCGTCCACCAGCACAATACTTCCGTCGACGAGTACGCGAAGTCCCGTCGGCGCCGAGGCCGCTTGGCCCGCGTTTGCCACCCTCAGCACAACCTCTCCTGCAAGCTCGGGGTCGGCAAACCCCTGAGGCAGGCTCTCGACCGTGACCGTGAGGTCCGGCAACACGACCCGCACAACCGTCGCAAAGCTCGCCGTGGGTCCCCTCGCGCTCGACAGCACGACCGTCACCGGGACGCTCACGGGGACGGGCTCCCGCGGCGCAGTAATCTCGAGGAGGAGCCGCCCGCGCGCGTAGGGCGCCAGCGTAAGCGTCCCCGTCCCCAGGAAGCTCGTGTCGTTGGAGTCGCCCCGCTCGTAGCGCATGTCGACACCCCAATACTGCGGCGCGTCTACGCGCACCGTTACGACGAAGATGTCCCGGACGTTTCCAAGGTGCCGCAGCGCGCCCTCAATCCCCACGACCCCCGAGGGCCCGACGTCGAGTCCCGACGCATTGAACGCCGCCTCAAGGCCGTAGGCGGCAGGCAACCGCACCGTAAGCGAGAGGTTCCAGGGGTCCATCGCGCCCGCCCTCAGCCGCACCGTGAGCTGGTACGACCCCGAGGGGGCCTCGGCGGGCGCCTGAACGCGAAGCGCGACCTTGCCCTGCCCGAAGGCGGGGACCTCTTCGGCCGGGGTGCCCCCGACGGAAAGCGCGCTTTCGACGGTAAAGCCCGGAGGCGAGGCGACGACCTCGACTTCGACCGCCTCGCCGACATTCCCCATGTTCTCCAGCGTGAACTCGAACGAGGCCGCGCCGCTTGCGTCGGCGTCGACTGCGGTGCCCTGCGACCTCCACGCCGCGCTGTGCACGCTCCGGACGGTGATCTCGACGCGCGCTTCGCCCACGGCCACGCTGCCCGCGCAGGTGCCGCGCACCGTGAGGTTCAGCACTTGCCCCCCAGGGGCGTTGCCCGGCGCGGCGACCTCAAATGAAGCCGCCGCCGTCTGCCCGCCGGCAAGTCGCGCGCCAAACGGGCTCCCGAGGACCGTCCAACCCGAGGGCAGGCTCTCCACGAGCCCCAGCGTGCAGTCGACCGGCTGCCCCGCGTTCCCCTCGTTCAACATCGCAAACGCCGGGCGCGTCGAGCCCCCGGGGTCCACCTCGACGGCCTGGAAGTCCGGCGTCACGACGGGCCTTGCCACGAGCCCCACGCGCACGCAGAACCCCGCGGTCGCCAGGGAAAAAACATCGTTGGGGTTCTGGACCTTGAGCCTTCCGCAGTAGCTTTCGCCCGCGCTCGCGTCGACCGGCGGCGTGACGGCGAGCACGACGGCCTGCGACGCGCCCCGCGGGGCCGTAAAGTCCGCCGCCGAAAGCGCGGCGCTCCAAGCCGGGTCGAAGGGCGGCACACTCAGGGCGAGCGGCACCCCCTGCTCGTCGGCAAGGCCCGTGTTGCGCACCGTGAACGTCAAATTGGCCGTGGCCCCCGGCCACGCGGTCACGTTTTGGTCCGCAGGGTCCACCTGGAAACGGTGCCCGGCAACGACCGTCACGTTGACGCGAAGGTCGAGCACCACGCTCGGCCGGTGCACATCCGCCACCTGGACCCGCACCACGGCCCTGTAGGGCGTAGGGTCGAAGACCGGCCCCCGGACCTCCAGGGAAAGGCCCGCCGACTCGCCGGCCTCCAAACCGAGGTCCGCGACCGGCGCCCCCGTCGTGGCATTCACCACGCCGGCGGTCCAATTCGTGGGGCCTGCGCCCACGGAGACCACGGCCCCGACGGAGAGATTCACCGCCTCCGGCGACAGGCTCGCAAAGGCGAGTGGGACACTGCCCACTTCGCCGCGGATGAGGGTCATGTCCGGCGCGTCTACCGCCACCCGGTACCCCGTCCACCGCAGTCGCAGCGGCGCGCCCCAGATCGTCGAAGTGTAGGCCCCTGTGTCGTTTTGCCAAACGACCCAAACGGAGCCGTCAGGCGCCGCAGCCGCCCGCGCGTTCACGTCGGACTCGGCCCCCAGCGAGACGCTGGAGGCCGCCGCCACCACGGACAAATCGGCCGCGTCGAGCGCGCCCGCCCGGACTTTCAAGCCGCCCCCGCCCGCCGCCGACGACCAGACCACGAGCACCTCGCCCGAGGGCAGGAGCACAGGGCGCGGCGTCTGCGCCTCCGGCTCGCTTGCAAAGACCACTCGGTCGGCAAGCTCCACACCCCCCGTCGCGTTGAGCTTTACCGCGTGGACGCTTGCGCCGTCCGACCATACGGCCACGACCCCGCCGTCCCCCACCGCCCCCACGCTGAGGTTCGCGGCCGTCGTGCCGAGGCTCACCGGCCCCCACGCCGCCGACCCGTTTTCGTTAAGGGCTCGCACGTATCCCGTCCCCGCCCGCGACGCCCAAGCGACCAGCATAAGCCCTGCGGGCCGGTCGTAAGCCAGCTGGGCCGGGAACCCCGTCCCGCCGTCGCTGTAGAGCGTCAGGTTCGTTGCCGTCCACGAGCCGTTTGCCGCCATCCGCGAGTAGAGCAGCGACGTGTTCCACCGCACGACGTGGACCGAGGCGTTTGCCCCCACAGCCACCGCCGCACTCGCCGTCCCGTAGGGCGTTGTCCCCACGCGCCGGTCCGCCACGAGCGTGCTCCCGGCAAGGTCCACGACCTTCACATTCACCGCCTGCGCCGGGAAGGCATAGGACCAGTAGACGCGCGCCATCCGGTCGGCCGCGTCGAGCGCCGCGTAAGCCCCCCGCGCCGTCGTATTCCCCCATGTGTCGTACTGGAGCCCCGGCGCCAGATCGACTTCCAAGCCGACGGGGTTTGCGTTTCCCCACTCAAACCTCTGCAGTTTCGGCGAGGTCCACCCCGGGAACGACCCGCCGAGGTAGCCCAGCACGAGGCCGCCGCCGGACTCAGCGAACGGCTCCGGGACTTCCTGGACATTCGAACCGCTCACTAGCTCGACTGCGCCCCCGACATCCAAGTACCGACCCTGAGGCACCTCGAGCGCGACCTCCGCGGCCTCCCGCCCCCCCGCGGCCGCCGGGCCCGTCACCAAGTTGCCCGCAACCAAAAGCGCGCAGAGCGCCAGGGCAGCCCCACCCGCCTTCGGCGACATTGCAGGGGGCCCTTTCCCTTCGTTCCAATTAACCCTGCGCAATTGCGCTACCCTTCCACAACGCCCCCTTAGATCTCGACCTCGACGCCGTAGAGCGCTTCGGGGTTCTCCTTGTGGATCCTCCACACGCGCTCCTCTGCCACCCCCTGCTCAAGCATCGCCCGCGTCCGGCGCGGCACCGTCGCGGGCGCCATCACCGCCCCCGGCCTCCGCCTGTCGTCGATGAAGTCCGTCTCGAGCATGAACCGGTCCCCCTTTCCAAGCGCCTCCTTCACATTCGGCCTCGACGCCATCACGGACGGCATGAGCCCGAAATTCTCGTCCGGCCGCACGAGCGGCCCGCAGTAGTGCTTCGCCACCTTCGCCTTCGAAAGGCCCGAGGCCTCAACCCGGGCCGCGAGGTCCTTCATCACTTCGACCGTCGCCGACTCCGTGTGGAGCTGAACGGCGAGCCCCGCGTCCTTCGCGGCCGCAAACTCAAAGGCCATCAGCCGGTTCGAAAACGCCCACATCTCCTCGGACACCGCGTAGTGGGGCCGACCCGCCTCCGAGAGCGCGACGACAAGCGGCTCCTCGCGCGCGATCTTCACGCACTGCCCGATGGCCCCCGTGAGGAGATCCCACGCGCCCTCGAAGCCCAGCCGCTCGCCGTGCCTCGTGAACTCGGCGGGGTGCGGGCAGAGCGCGACGAAGCACCGGACGTCGCCCCGCGCGTTCACGGCCCGCCCCATGTCAACCGTTCGCACGAACTCCGCCCGGTACGCTTCCGCCGTTGTCGAGAGGGCTTCGAAGTCGGGCTTGTGCACGAGTAGGAAGTGCGTGCCCCCCGCCTTCACGAACTCGTCGACGCTCGCCTGGTAGCCGCCGTGGACGGGGTCAAGGTGGAAGTGGTCGTCAAAGACCGGCACGTTCGGAGGGGCTCCCATTCCGCCTGCCCCCCGGGGCCCTCGCCCCCCAAAGCCCGCCCTTCAAGTCTGGATGAGCCCCGCCTGCTTGAGCTCGTTCAGGATGTTCACGATCGCTTCCTTCACGTCGTCGGGCTTCTTCGCGCCCGTGCAGACCATCTTGCCCGACCCGAAGAGCAGGAGGACGACCTTCGGTTGGTCCATCCGGTAGACGAGCCCCGGGAATTGCTCGGGTTCGTACTCGACCTTCTCGAGGCCGAGCGACACCGTGATCGTGTTCAAGTTTAGGGGGCTCCCAAGGTCCGTGGAGGCCACGAGGTTTTGGATCGTGATCTCCACCTTCTCCGAGACCTTCACGCCCGAGGCGATGAGCCGCTTAATCACCGTGTTGATGGCCTGGTGGACTTCGGGGATCGACTTTGCCCCCGTGCACACCATCTTGCCGGAGCGGAAAAGGAGCGTCGCCGTTTTCGGGCTCTCCAGCCGGTAGATAAGCCCGGGGAAGCGCTCGGGCTCGTACTCCGCGCCCTCCAAGGTTAGGGCGATCGAGGGCAGGTCAAGCTCGTTGTCAAGGAGAGATGTCGCAACCACGTTCTCGATACGGAAGTCTGGCAGGGAGATCACCTTTTAAGTGGGACGTTCTTGGGTTTAAATACGGGCTTTCTTAAAAAGGGTTGGGGTGCCGGGAGGCCGTTTTCCACCCTCCGTGGGGCGCCGCCGGCTGGGTATTTAAAGGCCTTCTTTACGTGGAATCGGGGTCTCGAATGACCCCAAAAAACGCTCTTCCTCAACGGATCTTGTCGAGCGAGAACGAGCCGATGTTGATGCCCTTCCGCGAATACTCGTAGGAGATCCACCCGCGGTTCTGCGCGTCGGTGATCCCGACCACGCGGATGTAGTTCTTCGTGTTTTCCGTCTTGACCTGGATCGAGCCGTCCATCGCGTGGGCGAGGTTTGCAAGGTCCGTTGCCGAGTGCATGGCCTCGTCGAGCGCGTAGACCGAGACGGCCTTCTTCATCTTGCTCTTGCCCGTGAGCATCTGGAGGAAGCGGAACGTGGCCGTGACATCCGAGTACGTGATGAAGGTGGAGATCGACATCACCACGACGCGGTACGTGGGGTGCTTCTCCTCCTTCGTCCACCTGTCCGTGATGACCTCCATGGCTTCCATGATCGCCTTGTAGTCCGTCGGGTGGTCGATGAACGCGGCATATTTGTTCTCCTCCGCCTCGCCCATGGCGCGCGAGTAGCAGTCGACCCACCGCAGGAGCCCGAGCTTCTCATACTCGTCGATCGACGGGAGGATCGCCGCCAGCTCCTGCTTGACGGACGCGGGCGCGACATCCGTGAGGACCATCGCGACGGGAACGCCCTTCTGGAGCCCCTCGGCGGCGAAGGCATACATGAAGACCTCCTTGCCGATGAACGCCGGGCCCGACACGAGGATGTTCCCGCCGATCGGGAACCCCCCGTACACGAGGTCGTCCATGCGCGGCGTGCCGGTCTTCACCTTGCGCGCCTTCATCTCGAGCTCGATTTCCTTCTTGCGCATGTCGACGTCTTCGCGGACCGCCGCCTCTTCCTTGATGCGCAGCTGGCCCTCCTTCTGGCGCAGGAACGACTCCTTGGCCTTCATCTCCTCTTCCTTGGCCGCAATCTCGCGCTCGAGCTGCTGGAGGCGCTTCTTCATCTCGAGCTGTTCGACCGAGCCCTCCTGCTGCTTGGCCTCCTGGAGCTGGCGCAGCGACTGCTCGACGACCTTCTGCTTGTAGTCGAGCTCCTCCTGGCGCCGGTTGAACTCCTCGTCCTTGTACTTCACGACGGTCTTGAGTTTCCTAAGCTCGTCCTCGCGGGACTCCATCGAGATCTTGAGTTCCTTGATCCGGTCGTCGCGCTCGACGATGAGCTTCTGCATTTCCGGGAGTTCGTTCATCTTGTTGTTGAACTGGGAGTCGGCCTCCTCGCGGCGAAGCTCGCGCTCCTCCTTGAGGCGCTGGAACTGCTCCGTGAGTTCCTTCTCACGGGCCTTGAGGCGCCGGTCCTCGGCCTCGAGCTTTGCGCGCGCGTCCGCGAGCTGGAGCTCCTTGGCCTTGACCGCCTCGCTGTCCACGGCGGGCCCGCCCCGGACCGGGACCGGGCGCCCGGCGACGGGCTGCGGGAGGGTGCCCGCCTTCGCGAGGGCCTCGCGCTTCTCGACGACTTCCTTCTCGAGCGCCTGGACCTGCTCCTCGAGCCCCTTGCGCCGTGATTCCTCCTCGCGGGCCGTCTCGCGGAGCGACTCGAGCTCCTCGTCGTGCTTCTTGCGCTGGAGGTTCGTCACGTACTTCATCATCGCAATCGAGCCCTTCTTGAGGTTCTCGAGCTCGGCCTCGATCTCCGCGCGCCGCTTCTCCTCGCGCGAGTACATGTCGCGGAACTCTTCGAGTTTCATTCGCGCCTGGCGCAACTCGTCCTCCATCGCCTGGACCTCGGCGGAGGTGAGGCCGAGCACGGCGGCGCCCACCACGCCCTCGCCGGCCTGGGCGCGCATGAGCTTCTCGCGGAGGTCCTCGACCTCGGCCATCTTCTTCTTGAGCTCGAGGCGGGCCTTGTCGAATTCGTCTTCCTTGACGCGGATGTACTCGTCGGCCTTCTTGAACTCGGCGTACTGCTCGAGCCGCCGGTTCATGTCGTTGAGCTCCTTCTCGTACTTGATGCGCTGGAGCGCGATTGTGTTGCGCATCTTGATCTGGAAGTCGTTCTTGACGCGGTTGAGCTCCTCCTCCTTGGCGGCAAGGTCGGCCTTGAAGTGCTCGAGCTCGGCGCTCGCGGCCTGGCTGGCGGCGCGGCCCGAGCCGCCGTCGACGGTGATCGAGCGGGCGCCTTCGCGTGTGAGCCCTTCGGTTTCCTCGCCGCCTTCGGTCTCGCGGGCCTTGAGGATCTCGCCGCGCCTGCGGTATGCCGCCATGTAGCGGTCCAGCGGCGAGCGGGGGGCGATTGCGGGGACTTCTTGCGTGGCCACGGCGCTTCCCCCCGCCTCTTTGAGCCTCGATCGGGGCGGGGGCATTAATAAGGGTTTGTCGCAGGGGTGCGGCCTTTGCAGGGTCGGGGGACAGGGGAGCTTGAAGGGCGCTACCCCTCCGTCGAGCTCCCGACATCCGCGCTCTCGATCATGCGGATGCGCCCCTCATCGAACCGGTAGAGGGCGCGCGGGCGCTTGAGCACGACGTCCGTAAGGTTCGCGATCGCAATCTCGCCGAGGAAGTCCTCCGTCCTTGAGATGTCGCGCATGACAAGGACGCCGTCGACGGACTTGTCCGCGTTGTGCTGGTCGTCGCGCTCTTGGACGAGGATGAGGTCGCAGTTCGCGCCGCGCACGAGGTCCCGCTGGAGGGTCTCAACCAGGGACTTGTACTCGATCCCGTACTTGCGGGCAAGGGAATCGGCGCGGTCAACGACGATGACGAGCTTGCTCGGCAGGAGGCGCTCGACGGCGTCGTAGAGGTTCACGATCTCGGCCATCGCCGGGTTGAGGGCAAGGAGCCTGGCGATGCGCTCCGTGTTGATCCGGTAGGTCTTCGGCCGGTCGAGGACGGGCGGCAGCGCGCCCGGGGGCAGGTCGCCTTTCAGCGAACGGACGGCGTCGACGAGCTTCTGGCGCGCGGCCCGCGCGTCCGCGCCGGGCGGCTGGAGGATTGCGTCGGGTGTGTTCGGCCGGTTGAAGAGCAGGAAGTCCTGGAGGCGCTTCTCGCCAACCCAGGCGTAGGCGTCGTGGAGGCGTTTGTCCGGCTCGTGGGTGAAGAGCAGGAGGACCTCGTCGTCGAAGTTCGCGAGGGCCTCGGCGAGCTCAAGGGCGAAGTTGCTCTTGCCCGTGCGCCGCTTGCCGTTGATGATGAGCGAGCGGCCGTTCGGCTTGTTGAGGTAGTTGAGGAGCTCCGAGGGCAGCGAGATCCGGCCCTTCGCCAGGGCGCGCCTGGCGGAGGCCTGCTGGGTTGCCGATTCGTCGAGCTTGCGCAGGGGGGCGAGGTCGGAGCCCGAGGAGGAGAGGACGGAGATCCGCTCCTCAAGGTCGCGCCTTGAGGCTTGCGTGCCCGACGGGGTCGCCGCCTGCGGTGCCATCGGCGGGCCGGGCCCGGGGGCCGCGGAGGCTAGGGAGGCGTGGGGCGCCTGGAGGGGCACAGGCCCCGAGGCGCCGGCGGTCGAGGATGTGGGCGTTTGCGGCGCGGCCTGCGGGGGCGCGGGCTGGTTCTGGACGGCCGCGGCCGCGCGCGCCGCCATGGAAGCCGCGCCCTTGGCCTCCGCGCGCGTCTTGTTGAGGTCGAGGCGCACGCCCTCGATCTCCTCCATCGCGAAACGCAGCTGGAGTTCGATCTCGTTGCGCTGCCGGCGCTCCTTGTCGACCTGCTGCTGGACGTCGGAAAGCGCCTGGTCCTTCGCACGGACGAGCTTGTTGGCCTCGAGCGCGTCGACCTTTGCGCGCTCAAGGTCCGTGGCGAGGTGCTTGATCTCCGCGGAGACGTCGGCCCCCGGGGACGCCGAGAGCGAGACCTTCGCCATGTCGGTCTGGAGCTTGGTGATCTCGCGGTCCATCCGGTCGACCGTCTCCTGGTCGCGGTCGCGCTGCCGCTCGGCCTGGGTGAGCGCATCGCGGACGTGCTGGAGCTCCTCCATCTGCTCCTGGAGCTTGAGCTGGGTCTCCTGGCGGCGGCGCTCCTCGTCGCGCAGGTTCGTGAGCGCCCGGTCGAGCTGCTGTTCCTTCGAGGCGCGGTCGGACTCCGCGACCTGGCGCGCCTTGTCGTTGGCCTCAGCGGAGACCTTGAGCTGCTTGACGGAGTCCTCGAGGCGCCGGGCCTCCTGCTCGACTTTGCCGCGGGCCTGGACTTCGCGCTCGACCTGCGTGCGGGCCTCTTCGAGGGCCACCTGCGTGCGCTTCGTGAGTGTCTCCTGCGTCTTTAGCGTCTCGCGTTCCTTGTTGAGCGAGGTGTTCAGCGACGCGATGTCTTTCGTCTGCTTGTCGAAGTGCTCCTGGATGACGTTGCGCTTCAGGGTGTCCGCCTCGACCTCGCGCTCGAGAGTGAGGACGGCCTCCTCGAGCTCCTTCATGCGCCCTTCGCTCACCTCGCGCCGCCTCTTCTGCTCGTCGAGCTGGCGCTTGAGGACCTCGAGCTCCTTGTCTTCGGCCTGGAGCTTCTTCGTGAGCTTGAGGGACTCGCCGCGGGCGACCTCGAGGCTCGCCTCGAGCTCGACCATCTTGGCCTCGCCGCCCGAAAGGAGTCTCTCGAGTTCCTCGCCCCGGGTCGTCTGCCGCTTGAGCTCTTCCTCGGCCTCCAGGAGGCCCCGCTTGGCCTCCTCGAGCGCGCGCTCGGCGCGCTGCCTTAGCGAGATTTCCTCGTGGAGCTTGCGCTCATAGCGCTCGAGCTCGCCTTTGCGCTGCGCCGCCTCCTTCTCCTGGACTTCGCGCCGCTGGGACTCCTCCGCAAGGCGCGCCTTGAGGGTGGAGGCCTCTTCGACCGCGGAGCGCAGCGAGGTCTCGAGGGCCGAGAGCTTCTTGCGAGCGTCCTCCTCGGATTCGCGCATCCGCTGGGCCGCGTCGCGGGCCTCCTTGATCTCGGCCTCGAGCCGCTCCTGGTCCTCCTGCAGGACCGATTCGTGGGCCTCGAGCGCCTGCCGCTGCTGCTGGAGCTGGCCCATTTCCGCCTGCATCTCCTGCTCGACTTCGAGGAAGGACCGCTCGCGGGCGGCGGACTCGTCGCGGAACTTGAGGAGTTCCTTGAGTTTCAGGTCGAGGGCGTCCTTCTCCTCCCGCAGCTGCTTCTCGGTCTCGCCCTGGCGGGCTTTGAGCGCCCGCGCGCCCTGGAGCTCCTCCTGGAGAGAGGCCTCCTGCTGGTCGAGGCTCGCCTGGCGGGCGCGCAGCTCCTCGGAGAGTTGGACGAGCTGGTCGTTGAACGACTTGAGCTGGCGGTCGCGCTCCTTCGCGCTGATCTCGCCTTTGGAAAACCGCGCCTCGACGTCCTTCTTGCTCTTCTCGAGTTCTTCCGCGTCGTCGCGCATTTTGCGCTTGCGGCCCTCGAGATCCGTGACCTGGGCGGCAATCGCGTTTTCCCGGTCGGCCATGCCCGCTTCGCGGCGCCGGATCTCCATCTCGCGGCGCTCGATCTCGCGCAGCCGGTCGGCGGCCTGCAGCGCGGCTTCGTTGCCCTTGGCCTTCGCGTCGGCCTGGAGCCGCGACTTGAATGTCTGGAGGCGCGCCTCCCGGTCGGCGAGCTTCTTCAAGGTGGCGTCGAGGTCCGTGCGCCGCCTCTGCCTCTCGCTCGTGACCTGGGAGAGCTCCTGCTCCTTCTGGGCGGAGGTCTCCTCGACCTGCTTGCGGATTTCGGCCGACTGGGCGAGCTGCTTGTGGAGGGGGTCGGTCTTCGCGAGGAAGGACTTCTCGAGGATCTGGCCAAGCTGGGCTTCGTCGAGCGCAGCCACGTCGACGCCGCGCATGGCCTCGGGCATCTCCTCCTGCGCGGCCTTCGGGCGCTTGGCCGCCCCGGGGGGCGGCGCGTCGTCCTTGGAATCGGGCGTGCTTTTCCCCCCTAGAAGCGCTGGCGCTCCACCCTGCTGGAGACTCGGGTTTTCAACCCGCGCCGGTTATAATAGTGTTGCCCCGCGAGTCGGCCCCTCGCGATTCAGGAAGCTGGCCGGGCAGCGGGAAGGCTTGAGTAAGCGGGGGGAATTCGCGGGGAGCGGGCGGGGGAGGAAGTCCTTAAGCGCGAAGCGGCCGGCGCGCCGGTACATCGGCCTCATCTATGCGCCGGCGAGCGCGACACGCCGGGAGGTCACGCGCGCAATCGAGGAGGCATGGTCGCGAAAGGGCCCTAAGGGCCCCGCGCCTGCGCCCCGCCTCCTCGTGTGCGAGGGCGGGCGGGCGATCGTGGCCGTCCCGCGGGAACTTGCCGCAAGCGCGAGGCTCGCAACGGACGCGCCTCCCCCCGCGGCGGGGGGCCTTTCGCTCTCGCCCGTCGTGACTTCCGGCACGGTGGCGGCAGTCAAGGCGCGGCTCGGCCTGCGCTCCCCGCGGCCTCGGCCCCGCTAGGGGCCCGGCGCGAACCTATTTGCCCGCCCTCAGTCCTCGGTCGGCTGGCGGGCCCCCCATGGCAACCGGCGACCCGCTGCTCGATTTCGCCCTGGGGCTCCGCAGCGACGCGCTCACCCCCATCATGCGCGCGCTTTCCGACCTGAATTCCCAGTACGCCTACCTCGTGGCAATTCCCGTGCTTTACTGGCTCCTCTCGCGGCGGGTCGGCTTCGCGCTCCTGCTTGCCGACGCCGCGGCGACCTCGGCGACGGTTATCATGAAAGACGGCTTCGCGCTTGCGCGTCCGCCGGACGCGGGCGAGACCGCGTGGCTTTCAAGCGCCGAGGGCTACGGCTTCCCGAGCGGGCACACCTCGGCCGCGTCCACGACCTGGGGGACGCTTGCGGCGAAGCTCCGCAAGGCGCCGGTCGCGCTTGCGGGGGCGGCGGTCACGGTTGCCGTCGGCCTCTCGAGGATGTACCTCGGGGTCCACTACGGCCGGGACGTCGTGGGCGGCGCGCTCCTCGGCCTTGCGGTGGGGCTCTTCGTGCTCCTTGCCGCGCCCTCCCTTGAGGGCCGCATCCGCGCGGCGCGCCCCGCGCAGCGCTTCGCTCTTGCAGCTGTCCTGCCCGCGCTCCTCCTGGCCAACACATCGAGGGAGGGCGTCGTGATCGTCTGCGCGGCGACCGGCGCGGTCTTCGGCCACCTGGCGGCCGATGAGCTTGGGGCGAAGTGGACGCTGAAGACCGGCGACCCGAGGACGCTCCCGGTGTTCGGGCTCGCGCGCATGGCGATCGGCCTGCCCGTCCTCGGGCTCCTGGCCCTCGGGCTCGGCTCGCCCTCGTCGTCCGACGTGCTCGCGCTCGCGCTGCGCTTCACGCTCCTCGGCGCGTTCATGACGCTCTTGGGCCCGCGTGTGTTCAATGCGGCGGAATCCAAACTGCCGGCGCGCCTGCGTGGACGGGCCACGACCTAGTCATTAAATCGCGGGCCTAGCCAATCCTTTTGTGCAGGCGGCCTGATGCCGCCGGCCGAGGGTTCTGCGATGCAAGCTGGACAAATGGCGTATGACCGCGCGATCACGGTGTTCTCCCCCGACGGCCGCCTGTTCCAGGTCGAGTACGCCCGGGAAGCCGTCAAGCGCGGCACGACGACGATCGGGCTGAAGTTCAAGGACGGCGTCGCCCTCATCATCGACAAGCGCGTCTCCTCGCGGCTCATCGAGCCCTTCTCGATTGAGAAGATCTTCGTCATCGACGACCACATCGGCTGCGCGACCTCGGGGCTCGTCGCCGACGCCCGCGTCCTCGTCGACCGCGCGCGGGTCGAGGCCCAGGTCAACAAGATCACGTACGACGAGACGATTCCCGTCGACATGCTCGTGAAGAAGATCTGCGACTTCAAGCAGAACTTCACGCAGTACGGCGGCGTCCGGCCCTTCGGGACCTCTCTCCTCATCGCGGGCGTGGACTCGGCGGGGACGCACCTCTTCGAGACCGACCCCTCGGGCGCGCTCATGGCCTACAAGGCCGGCTCGATCGGCTCGGGCCGCAACGAGGCGATGGCCGTCTTCGACGAGAAGTACAAGGAGGACCTGAAGCGCGACGAGGCCGTGGCGCTCGGCCTCGAGGCCCTCGCGAAGGCCACCGAGGGGGAGATCTCGGAGGTCTCCGTCGAGATCGGGCTCATCGAGAAGGGGAAGCGCTTCCGCAAACTCGACCCCGACGAGGTTTCTAAGTACGTGAAGCAGTACCTGAAGGCGCATGAGGGTGACCCGAAGCCCGAAAAGAAGCCCGAGTGAGGTCGGCCTCACCGGGCCCCTCGAGGGGGGCGCCTTGTGGTAAGCGTCGAGGACGCGGTCGTCGCGCGCTTCGAGAGCCACGGCGAGCGCTTCGAGATCCTCGTCGACCCGAAGATCACCGAAAAGCTCGCGCCGGACGGCTCGAACCTCTCGGACCTCCTTGCGGCCGACAAGATCTTCAAGGACGCGCGCAAGGGCTCGCAGGCCTCGAGCGAATCGCTGCAGAAGATCTTCAACACGACGGACTTCACCGCCTGCGTCCGCCACATCCTCAAGAAGGGCGAGGTCCAGCTCACGACCGACCAGCGGCGCGAGCTCACGGAGGCCATGCGGAAGAAGGTCGTTGCCGAGATCGTGAGGAACGCGATCAACCCGCAGACGAAGGGCCCGCACCCGCCGCAGCGGATCGAGACCGCGATGGCGGAGGCGCGGGTGCACATCGACCCCTTCAAGCCCGTCGAGGCCCAGGTGAAGGAGGTCATCGACGCGATCAAGCCGCTCATCCCGATCCGGGTCGAGCGCGCGCAGCTTGCGATCCGCGTCTCGGGCGAGAACTACGGGAGGATCTACAACGACCTCCACGGGATGGGCACGGTCAAGAAGGAGGAGTGGACGGGCGGGGGCGCGTGGATCGGGGTCCTCGAGGTGCCCGCCGGCATGGTCGGCGACGTGATCGACCGGCTGAACGAGCGCACAAAGGGCGACGTCGAGGTGCGCAAGCTCGACAAGCATGTCGTGTGAGGCGCGTGCGTCAGCGCCGCCGGAGGCCGGCAAGCCGCGCGGCCGGGCGGTGGGCGGCGGCGGCGAGCCGGACTTTGACCTCGACGGGCGCGAAGCGGTAGGCAAGGGCCGCGCCCGCGGCCACCGCCACGCCCGCGGCCCAGAGGAGCCCGGCCTGCGAGCCGGGAGGCGCCGCGGGGACGGGGTTTCGGCCGCCGGCGGCGGCCACGGGGTCGACGGCAAACGCGCAGCCCGAGAAGTCCGCGAACTCGCCGGAGGGCGAGGAGCCGTTCCACAGGGCGGGCGGCGCGATGAGGATCTCCTCAAGCTCGGAGGGCGCGAAGGTGTAGCGCTCGGCGCCGGTCCGCAGGACGGCGAAGTCGTCCTCGATGCGGATGCCGAAGCACCCCTCCAGGTACACGCCGGGCTCGACGGCCACGACGTCGTTGCGGGCGGTGATGAGCACGTCGTCGGAGTCGGGGCAAAGCATGGGCGGCACGTGGACGTAGAGGCCGACACCGTGGCCGAGGCAGTGGATGAAGAACTCGCCGTACCCCTTCGAGTCGATGAAGGTGCGCGCAAGGGAATCGAGGTCGCGCGCGAGCGCCCCGGACTGCACGGCGGCGCTTGCAAGCGTTTGCGCCTCCTTGACGACGCCGTAGATCTCGACAAATTCCTCGGGCGGGTTTGGCCCCATGAAGTAGGTCTTCGTGTTGTCGCTCACCCAGCCCTTGTAGCGCGCGCCGATGTCCACGACGACGACTTCGCCGGGCAGGATCAGGTTCGCCGCGTCGTCCGACGGTTCGCCGTGGGGGATTGCCGAGGCGGGCCCGGAGGCGACGATCGCCTCAAAACCCGCGACGTACTCGGATGAGCCGTTTTCGACCATCGCGCGTGAGAGGGCCGCGACGACGTCGGCCTCGGTCACGGGGACCTCGAAGGCGCGGGCAAGGGCGTCGCGGGCCGCGGCCTGGCCGAGGTCGGAGAGGCGCGCCGACTCGCGGATGAGCTCGCGCTTGACAACCGACGGGGCGTCGGGGGCCCCGCTCGCCGAAAGGGCGGGGCCGGCGGCAAGAAGGGCGATGAGCAGGAGGCACAGGGAGGCGGCGGGCCGGCCCATCGCGCCCGTGTTTGGGGGGCCGTCGCATCAACCTTTGCCTGGGGTCAAGGGGGCTGCCGCTCCGATTCGTTTCCTCACGGCGTGTGGCAAACCCTTATCTGCCGCTGCCGGTTTGCCCGGCTTTGAAAGCGAGAGACGACGACTGAAGCGCGCCCTTGCCGCGGGGTCTAGGTGCCCTGCGCCTTTGAGCCCCTCGGGGGCTTTTTGTAAGGCGCGAGACGAAGGAAGGCAACCGGATGAAGACCGTCCGCCGATTGGCTCCCTTGAGGGCCCCCGCGCCAAGGCGCGGGGCGCCCGGTCGCTCTCCCGTTTAGAAGAACCGGGGCGGCGAGAAAGGGATTCCTGTGGAAAGCGTGGAAGTGGCAAGCGAAGGGGCAGGCGCGCCGGTCAAAGTCCGGTTTGTCCTGCCTGGTGATGCGATCGAACTCAACGGGCTCAAGGCGGGCCCGGGCACTTACGAAGAGGGGGGCAAGGCGTTCGCCTCGCTCGTCGGGCTTGCGCTCGCGCACAAGGGCGTCCTTACGGTCGTGCCGCTCTCGGGCGTCTACAACGCGCGCCAGGGCGACGTCGTGATCGGCCATGTGCTCGACCTCGGGCCCTCGAACTGGACCGTGGACATCCGGGCGAGCCAGCCCACGTCCCTCCACGTGAACGACGTGCCTTGGAAGGTCGATTTCGGCGACACGGCGCGCTATGTCGACGTGGGCGAGGCCGTCCTTTGCAAGGTCTTCAAGGTCGATGAAGTGAAGCGCGTCTTCCTGACGCTGAGTGGCCCGGGCCTCCGCAAGCTCGAGGGCGGGCAAGTCGTCGAGGTCCCGCACACGAAGGTCGCGCACATCGCAGGGAAGCGCGGCGAGAGGCTCGAGAAGATCAAGAAGTGGACGAACTGCCGGATCTACGCGGCCGCAAACGGGCGCGTGTGGGTTGACGGCGACCTGAAAGACATGGAAGTCGCCGTAGGGGCGATCCGCCTCATCGAGCGCGAGGCGAACGCGCCGGGGCTTTCCGATTCGCTCGACGCGTACCTGAAGGAGCACGGGCGGGAGCCCGCGCCCGAGGCGCAGGCCTCCGCGGGGTTCGGCACGGCCGACGAGGCGAAGGCCCAGGTTGGCGCCGCGCAGGGCGAGGACGGAGAAGAGACGAAGCGGCGCGAGAGCGCCGCGAAGGAGGAGGAATAGGGCCGCCTTTCGGCTGCCCTTGACTCTCACAAAACGTTGGAGGAATACTCATGGGAGGAGCAAATCCGGATGTTGTGCTGGTGAAGGACGATGGAATGCGGCTCGACGGCCGAAAGCTCGACGAGCTGCGCCCGATCAAGATCAAGGCCGGCGTGCTCGAACGCGCGGACGGCTCGGCGTACATCGAGTGGGGGAACAACAAGGTCTACGTCGGCGTCTACGGGCCGCGCGAGGTGCACCCGCGCCACGACCAGTCGCCCTCGAAGGCGATCGTGCGCTGCCGGTACTCGATGGCGCCCTTCTCGGTCGACGACCGCAAGCGGCCGGGCCCCGACCGGCGCTCGCAGGAGATCTCGAAGGTCATTTCGGAGGCGTTCTCCGCCGTCGTGTTCACGGACCAGTTCCCGCGGACGGCAATCGACGTCTTCATGGAAGTCGTCCAGGCCGACGCGGGCACGCGCTGCGCGGCGATGACCGCCGCGGCCGTGGCGCTCGCCGACGCGGGGATCCCGATGCGCGACCTTGTGGTCGCGGTGGCGTCGGGCAAGATCAACGGGAAGGTCGCGCTCGACCTCAATAAGGCTGAGGACAACTTCGGCGAGGCAGACTGCCCCATGGGCATCGTCCCCTCGACGGGCGAGGTCGTGCTCCTCCAGATGGACGGGCACCTCACGCGCGACGAGTGGGAGCAGGCGCTTGCGTACAACCAAGCGGCCGTCAAGGTCATCCACGAGATTCAGAAGGAGGCGCTCAGGGAGCGGTGGGCGAAAGCCGCCGAGGCCGAGGGCGAACCCGAACTTTACCTCGAGGCGGCCCGCGAGGGCGCGCCTTCGGGCGAGGGAGGCGGCTCCTTTGGAGGCGGCGGCTTCCGCGGTGGACGCGGGGGCGGCGGCGGAGGCGGCGGCTTCCGCGGCGGCGACCGGGGCCGGGGCGGTGGCGGGGGATTCCGCGACCGTGACCGGGGCCGGGGCGGCGGCGGCGGCTTCAGGGACCGCGACCGGGGCGGCGGCGGTGGAGGCGGCTTCAGGGACCGCGACCGAGGCGGCGGTGGCGGCGGCTTCAGGGACCGCGAAAGGCGGCGGGACTCTGGCGGCGGGGACGCACCGCGCGACGGCCCTCCCGATTCGGGCCCCAGCGATTCTGGTGACACGGGCGGCGGCGGCGGGGGCGAAGGGCCCTCCCCGAGCGGCGACCGAATGGACGAATTCGCCGACCGAGACCGAATGGGGCTCGGGCGCAGGCGCAGGCGCACGGGCGGCGGCGGGGGCGGCTACGGCCGCGACCGCGGCGAGGGCAGGCCCGCAAACGACGAAGCCGGCGGGTCTGAAGGAGGGGGGGCGTAAATGTCCGAAGAATTCGTAGCCGCACTCAAGAAGGACTACCTCAACGAGCTCGCGCTCAAGGAGCAGCGCGTCGACGGCCGCAAGGCCGACGAAGTGCGCGCACTCAAGATCACCACCGGCGTGATCGGCACGGCCGAAGGGTCGGCGATGGTCGAGCTTGGCAAGACCAAGGTCTTCGTCGGCGTCAAGGTCGCCACGGGGTCACCCTTCAGCGACCGGCCGAAGGACGGCGTGATCATCACGAGCGCCGAGCTCATCCCGATCGCGTCGCCGAACTTCGAAGTCGGCCCGCCATCGCAAGCCTCGATCGAGGTCGCGCGCGTCGTGGACCGCGGGATCCGCGAGTCGAAGATGATCGAGCTCTCGGAGCTTTGCATCAAAGACGGGGAAAAGGTGTGGATGGTGAACATCGACATCCACACGATCGACTACGACGGGAACCTCTTTGACGCGGCGCTCATTGCGGCCGTCGCCGCGCTGAAGACCACGGTGATGCCGGCCAAGCGGCTCAAGGTCGCGTCGGAGGACTTCCCGCTGAAGCTCCACCACACACCCACGTCGCTTACGGCGGTCAAGGTTGGCAAGAGCGTGTTCGTGGACCCCCAGGTGGAGGAGGAGAGCGTCGCCCAGGCGCGCCTTACGGTGACTGTCGACGAGCACGGCGCAATCCGCGCGATGCAAAAAGGGCTGGTCGGTTCCTTCACGGTCGACGAGGTTAAATATATCATCGAGACTAGCCAGCGCCTCGGCCACGAGACTCGCGAAGCGATTCGAAAGGCCAGCGGGAAGTAAGGGGCAGCAAGGGGGCTTTGGCGTGGCGTCGGGCGCGCGGAAGGTGGCTGGCCGGTTCGGCCCCCGCTACGGCGTGAAGATCCGCAAGGGCGTCGAGGAAGTCGAGCGCCTGCAGAAGGCCCGCTACAAGTGCCCGAAGTGCGAGTTTGTCGCCGTGAAGAGGCACGCGTCGGGGATCTGGCGCTGCCGCCACTGCGGGCTCAAGTTTGCGGGCGGCGCCTACGCGCCGACCTCGAAGGAGATCGAGGCGCTCGAGGAGACCCTTTCCAAGGAAGGCGCCCCCGCTGAGGGCGACGAGGCCGAAGCCGCCGCAGAGCCCTCGCCGGCAAAGGCCTCGCCGTGAGCCCGCGTCGATGGAGGACCTCGATATGATGTACAAGTGCGGCCGCTGCAAGACGAAGGTCCAGCTCGACACCTCGACGGTGGGGCTCCAGTGCGAGCGCTGCGGGTCGAAAATCTTCTACAAGACGCGCCCGAATGTCAAGCGCGTGATCAAAGCGCGCTAGACCTGCGCACCCATTCTTCAAGCGCACTGCGCGCCAGCCCCTTACACGTTCTTCCTGGCGGTTGGCTGGCGCGTTTTCCGCGAGGGGGCGGCGGCCCCATTGAATTGCTCCAGGAGGCTCGGGCTCCCGTCGGCGCCCTTCGCGCGAAGGGTTCTTGCAAGGTCGGCCTTAATCGCGCGCAAGCCGGACACGAGCGCTTGGATTAGGATATCGCCGCCGGGGAAGGCACGGAAGGCGGGGTTGTCCACAAGCGCGCTCAAGGCATCGAGCATCCCTGTAAGGTCCGCCACGAGGAACGCGCCGCCCTCGGCACGGGTGACCACGCCCAGCTGCAGGCCGCCGTCCTTCCCGTCGATCACAACCAGCGCAACCGCGTCGTCTTTGAGGCCGTCGAATTCGAAGTCCGAGGCGTGCTGCCAGCCGCCCATCGAGGAATCCTTGATTGCCCCGAGGACGGGGATCGTGAGCGTGCCGCCGCCTTCGAGTTCGCGGGTCTGCGTAGGGAGCTCCTCGTTCTTTTTCAGCCCCACGACCGGCGTGCCGGGAGGCAGGGACGCGCGGAGGGCCTCCGAATTGGCGAAGGGGCGGACAGCCTTCTCGAAGACCGCATCGAGGGGGTTTGCCGGCGCGTCGTTGGAGGGGGACGCCGGCGTGGACATCGAGAACCGTCCCTGCGCGGCAAAAGGCAGCTCGCCTTCAGGCCTCGTCCTCGTCGGAGGGCGAATAGCCCGCCAGGCTGATCTCGCTCTCCTCGGGCTCCCAGGAATTCAGGTCGCGCATCGTTTGGCACCTGTCGCAGCGCACGCGCGTGGGGTCCTCGGGGTTCAGGAAGGCGTGGCGGCGCACGGTTTGGCACGAGGGGCAGAAGAGGTCGGCAAAGGAAGGCGCCGCCTCCAGCTCGGGCAAGGTGACCTTGGCCCGGCTCTTGAGGTAGGAGATTGCGCACCCCTCGCGGGGGCGCCATTTTGTCCGCTAGTAGATAAGGGTAAAGGTGGTGGCCGGGCGAGGCGGGAGGGTTGGGCGGCCACGGCAAGAGAAGGGCGGGCCCCTTTGTCGTGACATTCACGTTGTCGATGGGGAGGTCCCGCGGGGCGGCCGTGCAGGCCTCGAGGCTGCGCAGGGCGCTGGAGCCCGAAGCGGGCCGGGCGCTGCCGGGGGCCTCGGTCACGCTCCGCAACGCCGACCGGGGCCGCGCGCTCTCCGTGCGCATCGAGGCCGACTCCCTGCGCGCGCTTCGAGCAGCGACGAATTCCTACCTGCGCTGGACGACGCTCGCCGCCGAGGTCGTCGAGGCCGCCGGCCCGCGCTCGGAAGAGGAGTAGGCGACCCGCGGGGTCGCCGGGCCCCCGATGGTTTCAAGAGGGCCGGCCAGCCTACCGTGGCCCTACCCCGAACGAGGAATCACCATGGCCGTCCCCCGAGACATCCAAGAGAAGCTCTCGAAGTACAACCAGCTCTACCAGCAACTCCAGATGATGGCCTCGCAGAGGCAGCAGTACCAGTCGCACATCAACGAGATCGAGTTCGCGCTGGAGGAGATCGACGGGCTGCCGCAGGGCGCCACGCTCTACAAGGCCGCGGGCGCTCTCCTCATCAAGACCGACGACGTGGCGGGGATCAAGACGGCGCTTGGCGAGCGGAAAGAGGAGCTCGAGATCAAGGTGAAGGGCGTGGAGAAGCAGGAGAAGCAGCTCCAGGGGCTCTACGAGAGGCTGCGCCAGGAGCTCAACGAGGCCGTGCAGTCGGGGTGAGGCCGGGCCACCCGCCGCAGGGGACGGGCGGGCGCTCGCGCGCTTTGGGCCCAAGGCGGGTGAGGGCGGCCACCGAAAGCGCTATTGAAGAGCCCTCCAAATGCCGGGCGGGGCTTCAATTGGGGATCAGGTACAACTTGGTGGCGATCAAGCAAAGCCAATTGAAGGATGTGCTCGCACCGACGGAATACGCTCCCGACGGCTATGCGGACGAGGCCTTTGATAGCAACGAGGGCGAGGTTTTTTTCGATAAAGGGTTCGGCGTCATCTACGACATCCTCTGGCGCAGGAAAACCGGGGCTTGGGACGAGGCGCGGATCGCGTTCTTCGGCTCGCCCGAGCGCCCGCGGGCCGACGAGCGCGGTTACATCGATGCCGCAGATGTCCGGCGCGCAGCCGAGGGCCTTCGGGCGCTGCCGCGGGCCCCGTTGCGCCAAGAAGTGCGAGCCATGGCCGAGGTCGTCCACGGAAAGGCCTCCGAGGAGGAAAGACGGGAGGCGAACGAACTCGAACGCGAGTGCCTGGACGGATTCGAGGAGTTGACCACCTTTTACGAAAAGGCTGCGAACGCAAACTTGGTGGTATTGATTTTCGTCGGCTAGGCCGTTGGGTCACCCTTTTGCCGGCGCCCCGAGTCGGGCTCTGGCGGCGTGCGGCGTTGCGAATCGGGCCGAAACTACATATCTAACGCCCGAGGATGGGCGGCGAAAGACCGCCGCCGGAAGTCGCGTGGCCTTTCAGCCCGGAAGCGCCGCCGATGCGAGAAGCCCGAAAGGACGACCTGCCGCTGGTCGACACGATCATCGAGCGCCTCCGCGCATCGAAGAAGACCCTCGCCGTGGGCCACGTGAATGCGGACCCCGACGCGATCGGCGCGGCGATCGCCGTGGCCGAAGCCTTCCCCCATGTGACCGTCGGCGCCTTCGAGGGGCTCAACAAGAGCGCCCAGCGCCTCGTCGACGCCCTCGGCGTGAAGGTCGAGATCAACCCGCGGGTCGAGGACTTCGAGACGGTCATCGTCTGCGACGCGACCTCCGCCTCGCAGCTCAACTGCAGGGACCCCGCACAGTTTGCAAGCGCGATCTTCATGGACCACCACCAGCCCTCAAACTTCGCGGGCACCCCGTACTACTGGTCCGACGCGCGCTACAAGGCGACCTGCGAGATGGCGCTCTTCCTCCTTAGGCGCGCGGGGGCGAAGGTCACGGAGCGCGCGCAGGTCGCGATCCTGTCGGGCCTCATCACGGACACCGGGCGGTTCAAGTACAACGACGAGGCCGTGTTCAAGTCGGTCGCCGACCTCTTCTACGGGGCCCGCACGGAGGCGCCGCCCGAGGGCCTCTACCAGTATGCGCGGGGGCTCATGGAGGAATCCGAGCGCGACGCCTCCGAGGTGACGGCGCAGCTCAAGGGCATGCAGCGCGTGCAGTGGGAGCGCGTGGGCGACTGGTTCGTGGCCTGGACCGTCGTCTCCTCCTTCGAGTCGAACTGCTCGGTCCTCCTGCTCTCGGCCGGCGCGGACGTGTCGGTGGCCTTCTCCGAGCACGGCCGGAGGCTGCGCGGGTCGTCGAGGGCGACGAGGCAGGCCGCCGAGGCCGGCGTGAACCTCGGCGCGCTTTACCGGGACTTCCGGGTGAAGGCCGCCGGCGTGGAGTGGGACGGCGGCGGCCACGCGGCGGCTGCGGGGTTCACGGCCCAGAGCGAGGCCGGCGGCGGCGAGGGCGGCGGGAGCGCGGGGCAGCTCGCGCCTTGGGCCGACGCCGTGCGCAAGGAGGTCCTCGCGGCGATCGCCAAGCAGCTTGAGGGGAAAGCCGCGCGCTCCTCGGCCCTGCCGCCCCCCTGGGACGCGGGCACGCTCCCCCAGGGGCCCAGCGGCGGCATGGGTTGACGGCCCCCCTCACGCGCGCGCGACCGTACCCAGCGCTTGGGCCCGGCCCCCCCAAACCTTAATCTCAAGGCCTTGGCTCCCCGGCGCGATGCCCCCGGTCACCCTCGACCTGCTCGCGCGGACGAGCGTCGTGATCCCGACGCTGAACGAGGCCGCGTCGATCGGCAAGGTCATCGAGGAGCTCCCGAAAGGGCTCCTCGAAGTCCTCATCGTCGACGGGAACTCGACGGACGGCACGCAAAGCGAGGCGCAGGCGCGCGGCGCGCGCGTCGTCGTGGAGCCGCGCAAGGGCTACGGGCGCGCGTACAAGACGGGCTTCCTCGAGGCCCGCGGGGCGTTCATCGCCACGCTTGACGGCGACCTCACGTACCCGGCCGAGCGCGTCGGCGAGCTCGTGGGCCGCCTCGATGAGGGCCGCCTCGACTTCATCACCTGCGACCGCCTCACGACGCTTCGCCGCGAGGCTATGAGCGGCAAGCACCGTTTTGGCAACTTCGTCCTCTCCTTGACAACCCGCGTCCTTTTCGGCGTGCCGGTCCGGGACTCCCAGAGCGGGATGTGGGTGTTCCGCCGCGAAGTCCTGAAGGACCTGACTCTCACGGCCGACGGGATGCCCTTCTCCGAGGAACTCAAGGTCGAGGCGTTCCGCGCGAGGCGCGGCCGGTGCCTCGAGGTGCCCATCGAGTACCGCGTGCGCATCGGCGAGGCCGTCCTCTCGACTTGGAGCGACGGCTTTCACAACCTCGCGTTCCTCTTCGGGAAGCGGTTCGGCCGCCCGAAGGGTACCCGCGGGGAGCTCTACGGCGCGCCGCAACCTTAAGCGGCGGACGTCGTCACCTGGAAGTCGACGAAGTCCGAGACGCCGTTCGAGTCGATGACCTCGACCGTCGCGGTGTACGTGCGCGTGAACGTCGAGGCCGGGTACTGGTGCGCCTCGGTCGGGTTTGCGAAGTTCGTGACGACCCCCGGGTCCGAGGGGTCGTTGAAGTTCCAGTTGTACTGCACGATCGCGATGTCGTCCCTCGAGCACGAGGCGTCGGCGACGATCGTGAAGTTGTTCGCGTTGTTCCCGTGGTAGCTTTGCGCGACGGTGCACGCGTAGGGCTTGTTGTGCACGAATGAGGTGTTCGCGTTCGTGAAGGTCTTGATCGGCGCGTTGCTCTTCACCCACTGGTTCGTGAAGGTCGCCTCGACGCTGTAGTTGCCGGGCCCCAGCGAGACGTTGAGGGTCCTCGTGATGAAGGTCCGGCCCTCGACGGCAAGCGTGATCGGCGAGCCGTCCGGGAAGGCGTTCTTCCTGAGCTGGATGACGAGCGAGGAATTCGGGGGTGCGGGCGCTTGGAAGCCGCTGGCTTCGTCCGAGTAGAAGGTCGCGGAAAATTGGAGCGCGCCGGTGTGGCCGTCGCCCACCCACGTTTCGTTCTTGAGGTACGTGGACAGCGAGGTCACGATGAAGTTCGTTCGTTCGGGCACCCCGATCTCGTAGCGTGCGGTGCCGCGCACGCCCTTGTAGTCGAGGTGAAACGTGTAGTTGCCGTTGCCCACGACGAAGTCGGCAAGGTGCACATCGAGCCGGCCGCCGCCCCCGCGGACGTCGACGGGCCGCGTGAACACGGTCGAGGCGCTGAGAAGGACCGTGAGCGTGCCCTCGCCGGTCGCCGAGGCGCGCTCCGTCGTCACGGTGTAGGCAAACGTCAGGAGGTCTTGGCTCCGGGAGGGCGCCGTGAGCTCGACGGCCGTCACGCGGCCTTCATCGACGGTGAAGAGGAGGAGGAGGACGCCCGTCGTCGCAAGGACGACGAGGACGGCGACGATCGCGACGAAAGTGCGGCGTGACAGGGCCGATGCGCCGTCCTCTTCCTCCTCCTCGAGGGCGGTTTCGTCGTGGATGCTCTTGGACACGTCAACCTCTCCTTGACTTTCAGTGCGCGCTTGCCACGGGGGGCTGCAGGGTCCCGCAAGGGGCCGTGGCGCCCTCACTTGAGGATGCGGCGGACCTTCCTCTGCCTCGAGCCGCCCGCAAGGGCGGCCGCTGCGATGGCTGCGAGGAACACGATGGGCGCCTCGAAGCCCGGCAGGGAGAACCCGACCGTGCGGATGAACACGGGCAGCATGTCCTCGAAGGGCTGGTTCTGCGCGGCGCCTTCACCCGAGCTTGCTTGGAACTCGATCACCGTGACCTTATTGTCCGAGACGAGGCGGAATTCCTTCGGCAGGCCGACGCTCACCTGCACGTCGCTAAAGAGGGTGGGCTCGATCGTGAAGGACTGCCTCGACATCACGATGATCCACTGCGCGGTGGAGAGCTCCTCGAGGTTTTTCACGGTGACCCTGATCTGGTCGCGGACATTGCCTTCGTTGTAGATGCGGAAGACGAGCACGACTTGGGTCGAGTACGAGGATTCCATGAACGGCGTGGTCGACGAGACGATCGTGCGGAAATAGGCCTTCGGCGTGACGATGGCCTGGGCCTGCGCCTGGGACTGGAGGCCGCCGGCGATCACGCGGCCCGTGACCGTGAGCTGGCCCACCTCGGTGGCCGAGGTGCCGGCCGGGACGACGACGGTCACGGAGAAGGGCCCCGTGCGCACGTTTGTCACGGTGATCGAGGCGGGGGAGACAGTCGCGACCCAGCCCGTCGTGACGACAGCGGTGAAGCTCACTTGGGCGCGCTCGATGTTGAGCTTGTCGACCGTGTAGTTGCCCGTGAACGTGACGGCGGCCTGCTGGGAGGCCGTGATTGGGGCGACGCGCTCGGAGGGGAGCAGCGTGATTGCGATGACGGGGACAGGGTTCTGCGCAGCCGCGGTCTCCGAAAGGGCCGAGACGGTGGACACAAGGAGGATGGTTGCGATCGACGCGCGGGCAATCTTCTGGGTCAAGGTCATGGGAATTCGGCTCCAGGCTGGCGCTGCGATCGTGGGGTCGATATATAACCCTTAACTCCGGGGACGCTCGGCCATCCAGGCGGCGTCTTTCGCGCCCCTGGGGCGTGTGCGGCGGAGTCGGTCGCGGGCACCGGGCAACCGTTCGCGCGGGCTATATTAAGAAAAGTGGTGGGGGGCTTTGACGGGGCCCGCGGCCGGGGTCAGAGGGAGGAGGGGTCGAGGAGCGCCGCGTCGGTCCCGGGGGCGGGCTCGGCGGGGCCGCCCGGGGAGGGGGCCGAGGCGCGCAGGCACACGTCGCGCCCGCGCCTTTCCGTGGAGAGGAGCAGGGCGTCCCTGAGGACGCCGACATTGTAGGAGATGACCTGCTTCGACTCGCCAAGGGCGCGGGCGACCTCCCGCTGAGAGACGCCCGGCGTGCGTTCGGCCGCCTCGAGGATGTCGACCTGGAGGCGCGTGAGGAGGGTTCGCCCCCTGGGGATCTTGTAGTCGCGGGGGTAAAAGCGCTTGAAGATCCCCTCGCTGCGCGCGACGAGGTAGTTCTCGCGGAGGAGCACGCGCAGGTGGTAGGCGAGCACGCCGTTCTCGATATCGAGGACCTCCTGGATCGCGCTGTAGTGCGCGCCGGGGTTCGCCTGGATGTAGCCGTAGATCTGCCCGCGCGTGAAGTTGTCGAGCACCCTGTCGCGCTTGAGGCGGGTGAAGAGCGGCACGAGGAGGGCAAACGAGAGCGCGAGGTAGCCCACCTCCGTGAGGGAGAAATACGCGACGAGCCCGAGGCCGAAAAGGCCGAGGGTGATGGGCACCCAATACGTCGAGAGGAAGTCGCCGGGGGGCGCCCCGGGCAGCGGTGCGGGGCGGATGACCTCGAAGGGCGCGGAGAGGGTCGCGGAGATCTCGGGGTGGGAGGCGGAGGTCACCGTGACCGACCACTCGTAGTCGCCGGAGGGGGCGGTTGAGGGCACGCGGAGCTCGAGGCTCACGTTTTCCCTCGAGCCGGGTGCGATGACCTGGACGGGCGGCGGCACGGTCCGGGCGGTCCATCCCGCGGGGGTGGTGAAGGCTGCGTCGAAGTCGAGGTCGAAGGTGGCGAGGTTGCGGAGCGTAAGGACCCAGGTGGCGGCCTCGCCGGGGTGCGGCAGCGGCGAGGCGAGCGCCGCCTCGATGGCAAGGGGCCCGCGGAAGACCGACACGGTAAAGGCCGCGTGGGCGTCGATGGGGAAGGGCTCGCCGTCCGTCGCGCGGACGCGGAGCGGGTAGGAGCCTTCGGCGGCCTGGCGGGGGACGTCGACCCAGGCGGTGAAGCGCACGTCCGTGTCGCTCGCGCGCGAGATCGTCGAGGGGGAGATGTCGCGGGCCCAGGAGGTGCCCTCGACCGTGAGCGCGAGGTTCACCATGTGGCGGCCGTCCGTGTTGATCCGGACGGTCCCCGCAAGCGAGACGCGCAAGTCGCTCTGCGCGTTGTACAGCGTCGCGGTGAGGGCGGACTGGTCGATCTCGATTGTGGCGCCGATGGCCGCGTCCTCGGCCGAGGCCGGCAGCGCAAGGAGGGTCAGCACAAGGGCCGAGGCCAGCAGGGGGGCAAGACCGCGGAGCGCCAAGCGCGAAGCGCGCATCAACGTCTAACGCTTGATGCGGGTTATTATATGAAATTGGTGGGGACGTTGGACGTTGGAAGGGGCGCGGGGCCCCTCACGCGTCCTTGAGAATCGCGGGGAGGCGCTTCACGAATGCCGAACGGGCAAGCACGAGGTTGCAGCCGGCGCCCTCCGCTTCGGCCTTCAACGCAACCATGACGTGCGAAAAGTAGCCGACGACGAAGGCGCCGCGGGTTCGGGGGTCGGCCTTGAGCGCCTTCAGTGCCTCCACGCGCGAGTAGCCCTCGCCGTTGAGGTCGAGGATCACGAGGCGCGCGCCTACTCGGGCCGCGGATTCGACGGTCTCCCCAATCGAGCGCGTGAAGAGGAGTTCGACGCCGACACCGTGCGCGGCCTCCTTGAGCTTCGACGCGAAGAATACGTCGTCCACGGCGGCAACGGCAGCGGGCATCGCGGGGCGGCCTCCTTAGAGCGTGCCGTCGACAGCAAGGCCGGCCGAGCCCCTCACGAAGAGCACCGGCACGCCGCGGCGGCGCAGGCGGCGCCGGAGGTCCCGGTCGTTTGTGAGCACGGCCCGCCGCGGGCCCGCAGAGGCCGCCTCGATGATCGCGTCGTCGCCCAGGCCCTCGGCCTCGAACGCGGGAAAGCCCTTCGCCAGCGCGCGGGCCTCCCGGGCGTGCCGGCGCGCCCCGAGGCTCTCGAGTTCGCGCCCCACGCACGAGGGCACGACGGCGGTCCAGCCGGGTGCCGCCGCCGAAAGCCCGCGCGCAAGGTCGATGCGCAGGCGCGCTGCAGTCATGAGCGCGTTCGCGTCGAGCAGAACGAGCCGCTCGCGCGGCGCCGCCGCCTTAGGGGAGGCCACGGCCGCCCCCCTCCTTACTTCAGGATCACGCCGTGGCCGATTAGCCGCCAGCGCGCGCCGAAACGCCGCGAGATCGCCACGCGGTCGCCAAGCTCGGCGCAAACGGGCATCTTGAGGTCGAGGTCGACCTTGGCGGCCGACATCCCCTTCACGGTCCCCACGTTCGTGGCCGCCCCGATCGAGAGCATGAGCAGCTCGGTCGTGCGGATCTTCTCGACCTTGATGTCTTCGCCCGCGCCCACAACATAGTCGAGCAGGTGCGTCTCGACCGTCACGCGCTGGATCTGGCGGGGCAGCGTGCCCGGCGCCCCCAGCATGCGGCCCACGAGCGAGTCGGCTTTCGTGAACGAGGGGTCGATCCCCGTGCCTACGGCGATGAGTCCGCCGGAGTGGGTCTCCTCGACCGCCTGCCCGCCGACCATGAGCGAGACGATGCGCGTGTGGAGGTTCTCCCAGCGCGTGCGCCCCTCTTCCTCGAGCTTGCGCCCGGGCACGATCTCGACCTCGTCGCCGACCTTGAGCGACCCTTGGAGGAGCGAGCCGCCGAAGACGCCGCCGCGCAGGTCCTGGGGCCGCGTGCCGGGCTTGTTGATGTCGAAGGAGCGCGACACGTACATGCGGGGGGGCGCCTTGGCGTCGATCGCGCGCGTCGGGATCGTCTTGTCGATCGCCTCGAGGAGCGCGTCGATATTCACGTCGTGGTGGGCCGACACGGGGATGATCGGCGCCTTCTCGGCGATCGTCCCCTTGAGGAACTCCTTGATCTCGCGGTAGGACTCCTTCGCGCGCTCGACCGTGACGAGGTCGACCTTGTTCTGCACGACGACGACCTTGTCGATGCCGGCGATCTGGAGCGCAACGAGGTGCTCCTTGGTCTGAGGCTGCGGGCAGCGCTCGTTGGCGGCCATGAGGAGGAGCGCGCCGTCCATGAGCGAGGCGCCCGTGAGCATGGTCGCCATGAGGGTCTCGTGGCCGGGGGCGTCGACGAAGGAGACCGTGCGCAGGAGCCTCGTGGGCTTGCCGCAGTGCGGGCACGCGGGCTTCACGGTGTAGGCCTTCGTCCCCTCCTCGGAGTCGCACTTGTAGAAGGCGGCGTCGGCATAGCCGAGCTTGATCGAGATCCCCCGCTTGACTTCCTCCGAGTGGCGGTCGGTCCACTCGCCCGTGAGCGCTTCGGTGAGCGTCGTCTTGCCGTGGTCGACGTGGCCGACGACGCCGATGTTGAGTTCCGGGGGCTGGGGGACTTTGGCCATTGTAGGGGCACCGGGGATGGCGAGGATACGGAAGGGGGTATTTCCCGGTTTGCGTGGGGCGTCCCGCCCGCTGGCTTCCCTTTCTTGGGGGGCCTTGGGGCACCCGGCTCGCGGGCAAAACGGTAAACCCGCGGGCGGCGGATCGGAAGGCGAGGCGCGGGGAGAATGGGCCCGGAGGCGACCACCGACGTCGACGAGGTCGAAGGCGCCCCCCGGCCGCTGCGGGCGCCCGCGCAAGTGCGGGGCCAGCTCCTCCTGCTCTCCGCCGCGACTTCCGCGCTTGCCGTGGGGCTCTTCGTCTCGTGGGCCGCACTCCACGGCACGGCCGCGTTCTTGAGCCCGCTCCTCTGGGCGGCGATGGCCGCGTTCTGGGCCTCCGTCTTCCACCTCCTCTATTTCTTCACCGTCGAGGCGGTCGCGCGCACGATGAAGGCGCAGGGCGCGGCCGAGGTCGTGGGCGCCCGCGTCCTCTGGCTGCCGCAGGGGACCGCGCGCACCGTGGGCGCCACGATGGAGTTCAAGGCGAGGTCGGACGGCGAGCGCCTTCCCTCCGAGTTCACGCTCTACCTTGGCGTCAACCTGTTATGGGCGGTCCATGTGATCGGGCTGAGGGCCGTGTGGCAGTGCCACGAGAGCGGCGTCCTCCTGCTCACGCCGAGGGCGCCGCGCTTCCTCGGCGGCGCGACGGCCGAGAGCCTCGAGCTCCCGTCGCCCGAAGTCGCCGCGATCAAGGGCTTGCTTGCAAGGCCCGGCGAGCCGAAGGGGATGCCGGACTGGGGGACTCCCGTGGGCCCGCTTGCGCGCAGGGCGCTTGAGGACGTCAAGGCGACCGATTGGCTCCTCGGCCCCGAGCAGCCCTTCGTGGCGCTCGAGGCCTTCGGCGGGCGCCTCGAGAAGTTCTGGCCGCCGATCGCCCAGCAGATCGCGGACCTCGACGTGGAAGGCGCACTCGACTTGCTCAAGGTCGTCCGCGCCTTCGACCGCGACGCGATGAACGCGCGGGCCGGAAGGCTCACTTCTTCTCCTTCTTCTCCTCGGCCTTGAGGAGGTCTTCGACGGGCTTCGCGCCGCGCGTCGTGATCTTGAGGTTGAGTTGCGAGGTCTCCGGCGAGATTGTGTTGCCGCGCACGGGCTTCTTCTTGCGCAGGCCCGACTCGTGCGTCGGCTTTTCCCGCTTCTTCTTGTGGCGCGTGCGCGCGTGGTAGCCCGTGCCTTCGCTTGCAAGGATCCGGCGGTAGCGGGTCCCCGGCAGGTCGCCGACCATCGGGAACCCCGAGCGGTCGGAGCCGCCGGTGATCTTGAGCTTGTACCCGGGCAGCGCGACGAAGATCCCGTCGATTTCGTCGCCGATCTTCTTGCCGACGAGCGTGTTGGCGTGCTGGCCGGTCACCTTGGTTTGGAAGGACTTGCCGCCCTTGGGGTCGTTCACAACTGCGAGGAATTCAACCATCGAAGGGACACCTTGCCCGGCCGGCGAGGAAGCCGCCTAACGCGCCTTTCGATATAAGCGTTGGGGGCGCGGGGCGACGGCCCCGGGACGCCTGGCTCCTCAAGTCGAGCCCGCGTCGCTCCGGCGCAACGAGCGGTAGAGCGCAACCCCCGCGACGGCCGCGACGGCGATGAGCCCCGCGCCCACGAGCGCAAGGAGCGCAGACGTCCCTGCCTGTGCGCCGTTGAGTTCGGTTCGAAGCCGCACGCTTTCGTTCTGCTCGGCAGCCAAGTCTGTCTGCGTTAGGTTGAGCGCCGCCCGCGCGCCGTCAAGTTCCCCGCGCAGTGCCTGAATCTCGAGGCCGAGGCCGCCTACCTGGTCCGAGATCCGCGAGAGGTTCGCGTTCGTTTGGGTCTCGATTGCGGAGGCCTGGAGGTCGAGGGTCGTGAGTTCAGCCAGGGCTTGGGCCAAGTCGGACTGCGCCTGCGCGAGGCCGGCGGCGGTCGAGTTGAGCCTCGCGTCAAGCGCGGAGCCTTGACGCGCGAGGTCGTCGGAGGTCGACTCGAGCGCGGTGCGGAGGGCGGCAAGGTCCTGCTGGAGGAGCGAGATGTTCGACTCGGCCCCGGCAAGCGAGGCGGCGGTGCGGTTCAGTCTCGCCTCAAGGTCGTCAGCCCGCGCCCGGAGGTCGGCCGCCTCGCCTTGCAAGTCCGAGATGTTGGCGTCGGTTAGGTCAAGCCGTGCGCGCGTGAGATTCAAGAGGCCGAACACGGCCGAAAGGCGCGACGCCGTTCCGATGAGTTCGTTCCGCAGCCCTTCAAGGTCTGCGCGCAAGGCGGGATAGGGGTCGTTGAAAGTCACATTGACAACCCGAGATGCGACGTTGCCCGCGAGGTCTGTGGCCTGCACAGGAATTCCGTTGGGGCCCGGTGCAAGCGCGACTACAACGCTAAACGAGCCATTCGGGGACGGATGGAGCGCCAGGCCACCCACCGAGACGGCCGCGCCAGGCTCGGCCTGGCCCGACACGCGGACGGCGGGAACCGCGAAGGACGTGTTATTCGCCGGTTCAGCGAGGGTAAGCGCGGGCGCAGCGTGGTCGTACTCGACGTACCGGTTGGCGAAGATGTTCTGGAGCCCTGCCGGCGAGCCTCCCCAGGCCACAATGAACTGCCCCGACCCGGCCACGGCCGCATCCGAGCCAAAGGCCGACAAGTTGCCTGCGCCCGGAACGCGCCATTCCGTCGCGCGCCATCCGCCGGATGGCGTGTACCGGTTCGCGACAAGCACGCCGTCGCCAAAGTACGTGGTTGCGACCGCCTCGCCGCTCGGCGCCACGTCAAGGGCAGGGGTTTGGGCGGCTGCGAGGCCGTACGATTCGACGGGGGCGTCCGTCCCCCAACCCGTGCCGGGGACAAATCGGTTGGCGAGCATGCCCTCCGTCGTCCCATCATGCTGCCGCCAGAGGGCCACGGCTGCCCCAAAGGCGTCCATTCCCACGGATGGGAACCACACATCGGCCGCGCCGCTCTCGACAAGGACGCGCGCGGTCCACGCGGCGCCGGGCGCGAAATGGCTGGCGTACAGGTTGAGGCTGCCGCCGCCCTGCTGGGTCCATAGCACCGTCGCGTTTCCGGCCCGATCCATCGCCACGGCTGTCTGGACGCATGCGTTTGCCGCGTCGTTTTCGAGGAGCGTGGCGGCGCCCCAGCCTCCGGCGGCCGCGAAGCGGCGGGCGTAGGCGCTCTCGGCCCCGCCGAACGACTGCACCCATACGACCGTCGCGTTGCCGCCCTCGTTCATCGCCACACTCGGTTTCGAGGCGCTCGGGCTGCCTACGTCCAAGGCTGCGGCGGGCCCCCAACCGCCAGATGGCGTCCACACCCGCCCGACGAGATTCCAGCTTGCCCCGTCGTACTGTAGCCAGACGGCCGTCGCGTTGCCCCCGGGCGAGACGGCAAGGTCGGGCTCCGTGAGGGAGTTCGCCTGCGTAGTGAGCGTGACGGTGGGCTCCCACCCCCAGCCGCCCACGAAATGCGCCGCGAAGATCGCGCTTGCCGAGCCCGCAGCGTTGAAGTGGTTCCAGAGGAAGAAGGCGCCTCCCGAGGCATCGGCCGCGACGCGGGGGTCGACGGCGTTGCCCGTCGTGTTGTTCCCGCCAAAGGACGAATTCGAAAGCACTCGTGCCTCGCCCCACCCGACGCCGGGGGCCATGCGGTTTGCCCACACTTCGATTCGGGTGCCATTGTACTGCTGCCAGATGGCGAAGACATTGCCGTTCTCGTCGGCGTCCACCCGGGGCTCCTCCCCAAAGGTGGCGGTGCCAGCCTGGAGGAGCGCGGAGACGCCCCAACCCTCCGGCGGCGCCCCGCCGGAGGCCGAGCCGGAGAGCCCGACCAATAGGGCGTTTGTAAGCAAGCCTACAACCAAGAGGATTCCAAGCTTCATGGTAGCCACACTCCAGCCGCGGCGGCGCGCAAGGCCCGCAGCGACATGGCCAATTCGCCGAGCCCCTATTTACGCCCGGCGGTGGACTGGGGCTGCCGATCCTTGACGGACACCTTGCGGGCGGCCGCGCGCGGCCCCTTCGCCTCGTTCCCGAGGCTCAGAGTTCTCCGCCGCCCACGCCCGACGAGCCCATGCCTGTGCCGCCGCCGCCCCCGCTGCCGGTCTCTTCCATCCCGCCTTCACCCGTGGCGCCCGGGCGCACCTTGCGCGGCGAGAGCCGCCGCTCCACGACGGCGATGAGGTCGCGCTTGAAGTCCTTCGAGATGTTCGTGGCCACCTGGAGGTCCGAGAGCTTCATCCCCTCGAGGCGGCCGAAGAGCTCCTCCGAGAGGTTCCAAACGGACGCGACGACCTCAAGGTCCCTGCGCGTGACGACGGCGTTCGGGTTCACCGTGAGCACGGGGGGCGGCGGCGCGGGCGGGGGCTTCGGGACGAGCGGCGGCGCCGCGAGGTTCGGGAGAATCCGGGGCCTTGCGGGGGCGCCCCCCGCGCGCTTGGCGCGCCGGAGGACCTCGTCTCCGACCGTTGCCGAACCCCCCCTTGCCAGGTAAGGAACCCCCGCTTGAAAAGGCGCGGCGTCCCGAATGGGGTATATGCGTCCAGTTAGATAAAACCCTTCAAGTCGAGGGGTAAAGAGCCGATGAAATTCGTGTACGACGCCCGGTGCGAAGACCACGTCCAGTGGCCCGGCCACCCGGAGCGGCCCGAGCGCGTGAAGGCGATTGTCGAACGGCTCGCGGCCGAGGCGCCGCGCCGCAAGTTCCTCGCGCCAACCGCAGCAACCAAGCGCGACCTCATGCGCGTGCACGACGAGGCCTTCGTCGAGAGGTTGCGGCAGGCGAAGGAAGGCCCGCTCGACGCGGACACCTTCATCCACAAGGGCACCTACGCGCTCGCGCTCCTCGCGGCGGGGGCCGCGCTTACCGGCGCGCGCGAGGTCGTGAAGGGCCCCGAGGAAGTTTTCGCCCTCACGCGGCCGCCCGGCCACCACGCGGGCGCGGACTTCGCCGGGGGATTTTGCTACTTCAACAACGCCGCGGTGGCGGCGGACTTCCTGTCGCGCGAAGAAGGGCTTGCCCCCGTCGCGGTCGTCGACTTCGATGTCCACCACGGCAACGGGACGCAGGCCATTTTCCAGAAGCGCCGCGACATCGTCTACCTCTCGACGCACCAGTGGGGGATCTTCCCCGGCACGGGGGCGGCCGACGAGGTCGGAAAGGGCCCCGGGCGCGGACGCACCGTGAATGTGCCGCTGCCCGCCGGGTCTGGGGACCGGACCTTCGAGGTCGCGTGGGAGCGGATCTTCCTGCCCGTGCTCGAGGAGGCCCGCCCGCAGGCCGTGGTCGTCTCCCTCGGGCTCGACGCCCACTACGAAGATCCTCTGGCGGGGCTCTCGTTGAGCTCGCCAGCCTACATCGAGATGTGCCGCAAGGTCGCGGAGTTTGCAAGGAAGCGCGCGCGCGCGAAGGCGCTTTTCGTGCTCGAGGGCGGCTACAACCTCACGGCGCTTGGCGAGACCGTCGCGGGGCTTGCCGCGACGCTCGAGGGCCGCCCTGCGAAGACCGGGCTCAACACCGTGGCGGACGCCTCCGGGGTCGGGGCGAAGGCCGTCGAGGAAGCGGCCGCCGTCCAGCGCGCGCACTGGGCGCTGAATGCCTGACTCGGCCCCTCACGTGAGCTTGGCCGGGCCCCGGCGGGGCTCGCCCGAGCGCGCCTTCCGGGGGCTCGGCCGCCTCCGGTCCTTGTCGCGCAGGACCTGCTTCTCGAGCCTCTCGAGGACGCCCGCGACCGCGCGCATGAGGTCGTCGTCCTCTGCCGTGGCCGTGAAGAGCCCGACATCCGTCTGGAGGCGCGCGCGCACTTCGGCGCGGTGCCCGTAGGTCCGGTGGTGCTCCATCACGTGCGCGTTGAACGTCCGGGGGCGCACGTGGGATGCGAGCTTGAGGACCGCGGGCTCGACGGCCGCGAAGACGTCCTCGAGGACGAAGGGGTCGTGGCCCTCGAGCCCCGTGACCTGGAGGAACACGCCTTCCCGGGGCGCCAGCGAGGCGATCATGTCGATGAGGTCGGCTTTCGTCACGATCCCGTCGGGCGCGTCCTTCTCCGCGATGACGACGGAGGAAGCCTTCGTCTCGATCATCCGGTCGATGAGGTCGCCGACGAGCGCCGTTCGCGGCGCGTCGACGACGGGCGAGGTCATGACGCCTTCGACCGTCATGGCGCCTTTCTTCTCCCGGGTCGGCGAGCCCTTGGGCACGCGCCGCTGCGCCGTCCACCCCGCGTAGAGCCGCAAGATGTCGCGGCCGCTCACGACGCCCGCAAGGCGCCCGCCGTCGTCGACGACGGGGATCGTCGGCTCGTCGAGCTTTCGAAGCTGGTCGAGGGCGAAGTCGAGGGTGTCGCTCGTGCGCACGACCACGGGGTCGGGCGTCATGACCGCGTGGGCAGGCAGCGCGCAGATCTCGCGGTCGCCCTTGAGGATCTCGAGGAGGCGCCAGCGCGTGAGGTGCCCCGCGAGCGTGCGCCCGTCCGCCTCGAGCACGGGGACCTGCCTGAACCCGCTCGACAGGAGCGCCTCCGCCCCCTTGGAGAGGGGGTCCTCGACGGTGAGGCGCGGGGGGACGACGAGGAGGCTCGATACGAGCGTGTCGAGCGAGAGGCGGCGCCTCTTGAGGAGCGTGTCATCCGAGAGGACGCCGAGGAGGTCGCCACGGGGCCCCACGACGGCGACCTCGTGGAGGCCGGCCTTCTTCATCGTGCCAAGCGCCTTGCCGAGGTGCGCGTCGGGCGGCAGGGTGGCTGGCAGCGGCTCGACCGCATCGGCAAGAGTCATCTCTTCGAGTCGCAAGGTTTTGGCCATGGAACCGTGACGTGCATGGCCTCTGGCGAAAGTTAAAACCTTGGACAGGGGTGCTACGGCGCGGTGAGGTTGGCACTTACCGGCACGCCGGGCACGGGCAAGACGCAGGTCGGCCGGGCGCTCGAGCGCTCCGGGTTCCGCGTCGTATGGCTGAATGAGGAAGCGGCGCGCGCGGGGGCGGTCGTGGGCAGGGACGCAAGGCGCGGCGCGCTTGAGGTCGACGTGCGGAGGCTCGACCGGTGGGTGTCCAAGAACCTCGCGGGCGTCGAAAGCCCCGTGATCCTCGAAGGCCACCTCTCGCACCACCTCAGCGTCGACCGCGCCGTGGTGCTTCGCTGCGCGCCCCGCGTCCTTGCCAGGCGGTTGAGGCGCCGGGGGTGGAGCGAGCGCAAGGTGAGGGAGAACACGTGCGCGGAGGCGCTCGGCGTGATCGTCACCGAGGCCGTGGGACGGCTCGGCCGGGCCCGCGTGTTTGAGCTCGACACGTGCGGCGCTTCCGCCCGCGAGCGCGCGGGGCGCGTCGCCCGCATTGCGGCGGGCGGGGGCGAGGGCGACCTTGCAGGCCGGGTCGACTTCCTCGAGGAGGCGCCGCGTTGGTGCTAGATGAGTACCGGGGTGTGGGCGAGCGGTGGCTCGCACCCCTTGCAGACCGCCTGGCAAGAGGCGGCGCCGACCGCCTCACGTGGGCCTCCCTCGTATGCGCCGGCGCCGCGGGGGTCTGCTACACGCAGGCCTCGCCGGAGGCGCCGCTCTTCCTCGTCCTCGGGGCCCTCTTTGTCGTTGGAAACGCCGTCCTTGACGCGCTCGACGGGATCGTGGCCCGCAAGACCGGCACGGCCTCGAAGGCCGGCGACTTCCTCGACCACGCGCTCGACCGCTACGCCGACCTCTTCATCATCGGCGGGCTTGCCGCCTCGGGGTTCGGGGGGTTTGCATGGGGGTTCTACGCCGTCACGGGTGTGTTCCTCACAAGCTACATGGGGACGCAGGCGGCGGCCGTCGGCCTCAAGCGCGACTACAAGGGAGTCCTGGGGCGAGCGGACCGCCTGATCCTCCTCACGTTCGTACCGCTCCTTGCGGCCGTGCTTGTCCTTGGGGGCCTGCCCTCGACCTTCCTCCTCCCCGGCGGACTCGACGCCTACGGGCTGCCCCCTTCGGTCACGCTGATCCAAGGGCTGCTGGGGACTTTTGCGGTTCTTGGCCACGCGACGGCCGTGCAGCGGTTCCGGCGCGCCCGCGCGGCGCTTGTCGCGGGGTAAGACCCCCGGCGGCGCGCCCACGCCCGCGCCCGTTTCCATCCTTGTGAACACGTTGTTGGCAGGTCGGTGGCGCCGCTCGAAGCCTTCATATATGGACGCCTTGATCCTGGCGCACTCCGCCCGAATGCTGGCGGTGTATCTATCGGAAGTTGAAAGGCTCCGAAACTTCCAAAGCGAATCGAGGGACGATCCGTGGCTACTCCTGCCGCAAATGCGGGCCCGACCGCGGCCAAGGCGCCCGCTAAGGCCGACGCGCCTGGCGTCATGTCCAGGCTCAACATCGAGATCGTGCTCATCGCCGTGCTTGCGGCCGTCTCGATCGCCGCGATCCTCGCCTCGGCGTTCCTCTCCTCCCAGGCCCCCTACGGCTACACGCCCGTCGCGCAGGAGCCAATCTCGAAGCTCCCGCCCACGATCAAGATTGAAGGCGTTGACACGGACAACGACGGCCTCTTCGACATCGACGAGAACTACATCTACGGAACCGACACGACCAAGGTCGACACGGACGGGGACGGCATGCCCGACCCCTGGGAGGTCCAGTACAAGGACACGCGCAACCTCGAGACGCGCGAGCTCGTGATCGACCCCGTCGACCCCACGGACGCCTACGAGGACCCTGACAGCGACGGCTACGACTTCAACAACAACGCGAAGGTCGACATCTTCCAGGACTCGGTCGTGCGCGCGAACCTCTCGATCCCCGCGAAGTCCCAGTACACGCTGCTCGGCGTGTGCCCGATCTACCAGAACCAGCTGGCCTACGACGGCGAGCTCCTGCACTTCGACCGCGTCGCGGTGATGGACAACGGCACCTACGGCGACCCCTCGACGAACCCGACTTCGGCGATCGAGGTCCGGATCACGGAGGTCAACTCGCGCGAGGAGGACCAGGGGGTCATCTACACGCCGAAGGACGACCCGAACTGCTTCCTCAAGGTCGAGCTCAACCCCGGGTCGAGCCGCCCCGCGGAGCTTGCGGCTTGGAAGCAGCGGCCCTCCGGCGGGTGGATCGAGGGCGAGCTCGTGAACATCGAGGGCCTCTTCCACGTGGACCCGGCCGACGTCACGAACTGGTGGCTCGAGGTGCGCGGCGGGGAGACCTTCCCGAACATCCAGGAGTACCAGACGTGGCACGACTACGAGGGGACAGGCAGGCTCACGGGCGCAAACCCCCTCGACCGCGACACGGACGGCGACGGGATGTCCGACGGCTTCGAGGCCCACTACGGCCGCGGGCACGCGCTCTCGGGCAACGGCACGCTCTCGTGGGTCTGGGAGTTCTTCCTCTCGCCCGTGAACGTCTCGGACGCCACGGAGGACCCCGACGGCGACGGAATCCGGATCACCTGGGCCGACTACGTGATCGCAAGGCTCCTCCGCGACGCAAACGGCTCCGTCGTGAACGAGGTCCCCTCGGACGTCGCGCCGGGCGACTTCGTCCTTGCCGGCACGAACCTCAACGAGTTCTTCCTCGGCACGAGGCCCGACCTCCCTGACAGCGACAACGACACGTACCCGACGCCGCTGCCCGGCTCGCTCATCGCCGACTGGAACACGGCCGACATGCAGGAGGTCCTCGTCCTCAAGACCGACCCCCTCAAGTTCGACACGGACGGCGACGTCATGGACGACGGGTGGGAAGTCTACAACAACCTTCTCCCCCTCGACTCGGCGGACAAGTTCCAGGACATCGAGCCGGACAACCTCACGAATTACTTCGAGTACATCAACCCGGGCTGCCGGCTTGACCCGCGCGCGCCCGACACGGACAACGACCTCCTGCCCGACGGCTGGGAGGTCGCCTACACGCTCGACGCCTGCCGCAACGACGCGTCGGAGGACGTCGACCTCACGCGCGGCGTCGTGACGCCGGACGGCCTCACGAACCTGCAGGAGTTCATTTACGGCACAAACCCGCGCAAGGTCGACACGGACGGTGACTTCCTCAACGACTTCGACGAGGTCCACAAGGTGTGGAACGTCTCCGTCGAAGGCAAGATCTACCTCTACCGCACGGACCCCACGGCGCCTGACACGGACCTTGACGACAACCTCGACGACGAGGACGGCGACGGGAGCGACTTCCCCTGCGAGGAAGTCCTCGACGGCTCGGACAACGACGGTGACGCGCGCTTCCTCCAGAACGACAACTCGGACAACGACGGGGACGGCGTGATCGACGACGGGCCCTTCGGCAAGGTGCCGACGGCCGGGCTCCCGGGCACGGACCCATCGACCTGGCTCCCCGAGGGTGTGGACGAGGAGCATGACCTCTGCGACTACAATGAGGTCGTGATCTACCACACGAACGCCTCGAACGCGGACACGGACCTCGAAGGGCTCTCGGACTGGATCGAGCTCAACACGGACCGCAACGCGACGAAGCAGGGCATCCAGACGACGAACCCGAACCTCAAGGACAGCGACGGGGACAAGCTCGACGACTTCGCGGAAGTCCCGCACCTCGTGGACGGCCTCTACCAGTGCCTCCTGCTCCAGCTGCCGGGCTTCACAGACAAAGTCGAGCGCTGTACGGATCCGTTGAACCCCGACACCGACGGCGACGGCCTCGAGGACGGCCTCGAAGTCCTCACGGATTTCCAGCTGTTCGACCCCGACACGGGCGAGCGCGACACGGTCATCCACTCCTCGGACCCCACGGATCCCGACACGGACCGCGACGGCCTCAACGACGGCTTCGAGTTCGACAACAGCGACCTCGACGGCGACGGCCTGCCGACCTCCTGGGAGCTTGACAACCTCGCGATCTACCCGCTCGCCTACACGGAGGTCGACGCCGACGACAACGGGGTCGACGACACGCAGGACGACTGGGACGGGGACGGCCTTTCGAACCTCGACGAGTACGTGCGCCGGCTCCAGCCCTTCGACCCGGACACGGACGACGACGGGGTCCTCGACTCGAACGAGGAGCCGGGGCGCTTCGCGATCCTTCGCCTGCCGGTCTACTCGGACAGCGACGGGGACTTCATGCCCGACTGGTGGGAGAAGAAGCACGGGATGAACGCGAACCAGCGCGTGGACGGCTGCGCCGTGGACTCCGACAGCGACGGGTTCGCCGACCTCGACGAGTACCTCTACAACACGGACCCGCGGGGCTCTCTCGACAGCCAGACGCCGGACAAGTGGAACCACGTGTTCATCGCAATCCCGAACTCCTGCGACCGCGACGGCGACGGGATGGCGAACTGGTGGGAGGAGAGGTACGGCCTTGCCCCCGACGACGCGACGGACAAGGACCGCAACCTCGACAGGGAGCTCAACCTCACGGGCGCCTACGACACCGCGACGGGCCTCATCATCCTGCCGGACAACTGGACGAACTATGAGGAGTACATCTATTCTCGTAACCCCTTCGGCCACATCTCGACGAACCCCGCGATGGGGGACTCGGACTACGACGCCTACAACATCCGCGTACGCCCGCTCGACGGCACGTTCAACAACACGGGGCTGAAGACCGACTGGAACAAGTTCTACACGGACGACCGGGACGAGGACCCCGTGATCCTGTGGCACGCGAAGAACCCGACGAACCCGTCGGCAAACGCTACGGCTCTCTCGCCGATCCGGAGGGGCGACGCGATCGGCGACATCGACCGCGACGGGATCAACAACACGGTCGAGGCGCAGAAGAAGACCTCGGCCTTTGACCCCGACTCGGACGGCGACGGGATGCCGGACGGCTGGGAGGTCCAGTACGGGGTCGGCAACCAGACGACGGGCAAGCCGATCCTCAGCCCGCTCTTCCCCGGCGACGCGAACGAGGACCCGGACAACGACGGCTGGAACTACAGCCGGGTGATGGACACGACAATCCTCCCGGACCCGTGCTCGGGCCTGCCGCCGCCGATCATCACGAGGCGCGACTTCAACGGGGACGGCCAGGTCGACGACTACATGGACAACGAGCAGTTCACGAACATCGAGGAGTACTACTTCGGCGACGACACGAACGGGGACGGGATCCACGACGTGACGACGCACCCGGGCAAGCGGATCTCCGCGGCCGACTCGAACTGCCGCGGGCCCGTCGACGGCTTCCTGATGTACTTCAAGGACCGCGACTTCGACCAGATGGCGCGCTGGTATGAGGTCATGTTCCAGTTCGACGACGGCGACTCGACCGGCATAAACGGCCGGGAGGCCGACCCCGACCTCGACGGGTGGAAGAACATTATCGAAGCGCGCTCCATCCCCTGGTTCATCCCGCGGGACCCTGCAAACCACCCCGAGTGGTGCAACGTGCCGCGCGAGTTCCTGCCCGACCCCGAGCGGCCGCCGCCGCCCTGCTGATGCGGGCCCTTGCCCTCGCGCCACGCATCGGGGTGGGTCGGCCCTTCAGCCCTTCGACCCCCGTATGGGAACCCATAAGTAGCGCGCGCGGGGCTTTTCGAGCGGGAAACGCGGTGGGCGCGCGCGTTCTGGCCGGCTCCTCGAAGGCGCGCCCGGGTCTCGCCCTCGGCCTTGCGCTCGCGGTGCTCGGGTCGCTCGCCGTCCCGTCCTTCGGGGCGCCGAGCGCGTACATCCTCGACGTGGAGGTCCTTCCAGTCGACCTCAACGCCAACGACCTCTTCGATTACCTGAATATATCGGCAATCCTCGACGTGCCCCAGGCCGGCAGCTACCTCGTGGGCGTGACGCTGCGCTGGCCTGTCACCGGGACGGAGGTGGCTGCAAACTCGTCGCTCGCGTCTTTCGCGGCGGGCGCCGCGCGTTACACGCTGAGGATCGACGGCGCCTCGATTGCCGAGAAGCAGCTCGACGGCCCCTTCAACCTCACGGTCGACCTCCTGTCCTCTCCGTCCGGCCCCGTGCGGGACTCCGCCTCGTTTCCGACGCCGCTCCTTCGTGCCAAGGACTTCGAGAGGCCCCCCCAGGCCGGCAGGCCCGAGCTCGAGGTGGGCCCTTCGGCCGTCCAGCTCGCCTCGCCCTCGATCAACGCGAGCGTGAACCTCTCGCGACCATCGGTCGCCTGGGGGCCGCGCGCTGCGGGAGGGGCGGCGCCGGCGTTTGAGGCGACGTTCCCGAGCGTAGTCGCCTTTTCCGATGACGGCGACCACGCCTATGAGCCCAGCGAACTCGCCTGCAGGGCGGACACGGGCGTGGGGCCCTGGTCGATCGCCGCGCTCGAGGTGGGAGCGTCTTCCGACCTCGGTTTCGCGATCCGCTTCACGCTTGCATCGCGGGTGCGTTTCGAGGGCCCAAGCTGCCCGACGCCCATCGGGGCGAACGCCTCGATCGCGTTCCTCATCGCCGAGCGCGGCGGCGCGGTCGGGGGGCCGACCCCCTACCCGCTCGAGGGCGGCCTCGAAGTCAAGGTCGACTTGAGGCTTTCGCCGGACGGCAGGCTCCCCGGGTCCGACCTCGCCTTCGAGGTCGCGCTGCGCGACCTCTGGGGTAACCACTCGTTCCTCCTGCGCGGCCCCCAGGGGTTCGAGGCGGTCGACCCGGCCTCCGCCAACCGGCCGGTCACGCCGCTTGCGCCCTCAAGGCCCTTAGACCTCGAGCGCATCGGTTTCCTCGACGCCCAGGGCGCACCCCGCGGCCACTTTGCGTGGCTGGCGCTGGGGCAGGAGACCCTCACGACGGGCGCGCAGCGCACGGTGCGCGTGGCGGCCTCGAGCGGGCTTGAAAACCGCACGCTCGGGCTCTTCCTCGCGGTGCCAAACGACGCCGCGCTTGAGTCCGTGACGCTCGACCCGGCGGTCGGCGTGCCCGCGGCCGTCCGGCCCCCCGCCACGGGGGACGGGACGCCGGAGCCTAACGTGGAGAAGCCCTCCCTCACGGTCTTCGTGGGCGCGCTTGCCGCGGTGGCGGCGATGTTCTTCTTCTCAGTCTACGCGCGCGCGAAGAAGTACTGAGGAGGGGGCCGAAACCGGCCTGCTACCTCCCGAGGACTTCCTTGTCGCGCGCGTGGGGCTGTGGGCAAAAGCGGAGGACGAACGGATGACCGGAGCATTGGAAGTGGTGCTTTCAGCAAGCGTGATCGTGCTGTCCCTTGGCCTTGCAGGGACGACCTGGCTCTCGCTCCACAGGACGGGCAACCGCCGCCTCATCTTCGTCACGGCCGCCTTCCTCGCGTTTTCCCTGAAGGGCGTGCTCACGGCGGCCGCACTCTTCACGGCGCTCGTGCTCGTCCCGGTGGACGTCGTGCTCCTCGGCCTGGACCTCGCGATCCTGCTCCTGCTCTACCTTTCGCTGATCATCACGAAATGAAGGGGAAACGGAGGGAGGTGAGAGCATAACATCGCAAGACGGCGCGGTTGGGGGAAGCACGCGCCGTGGGTCTTGAAAGTCGCAGGGCGCAAGGGAGGTGAGCGGGTGCAGGGCGGTCCGGTGGGCGAAGGAGGCGAGCCGGAGGGCCCGCCTCAGACGCCCCCGCCCCCAAGTCCCCCGGCCGGGGAAATGCCCGCCGAGGCGGTGCCGGCAGCGCCGGCAGTGCCGGCAGCGCCGGCTCCGAAGCCCGCGCGAGGCGCCCGCACGCCGCCCCGGTCGACGCGCCAGATCATCTTCGAGTTTGTCCGCGACGCGCCCGGGACGCACCTGCGGGGGGTCCAGCAGGCCCTCGCCCTGCCGCTCGGGACCGTCGAATACCACCTGCGCGAACTCGTGCGCCTCGAGCTTGTCACAGAGCGCGAGGACGGGATCTACCGCCGGTACTTCGTGGTCGGACAGCTCGGCGGGGTCGACCGCGAGCTCCTCGGGGCGCTTCGCCAGGAGATCCCGCGGCGCATCGTGATGCACCTCCTCCTTAACCCGGGGCTGAACTTCGGGCAGGTGCGGGAAAGCTTCGAGATCTCGGGCTCCACGCTGCACTACCACCTCAAAAAACTCGAGAAGCGCGGGATCCTCCAACGGCGGCGCGAGGGCCGCGAGACGTTTTTCTGGGTGCTGAACGAGCGCGAGGTGGCCAAGGTCCTGCTCGCGCACAAGAAATCGTTCGGCGACGACCTCCTCGACGCGTGGGCCCTCACTTGGGACCAAATCCGCCCGTGAGCCCCGGAGCGAAAGGGTCAAGTGGCCCTTTGCCCACAGCCTCCCCGTGACCCGGAAGATCGTGACCTGCCAGGAGTCGCGCCAGGAGGTTGTGGCCTCCGGGTGCCACTGCGGGGCGGCCGCGCAGTACGAGCAGTCGCTAAAGCTCGGGCTCATCGTGCTGTCGGACACCGAGACGGTCCCGGGGCTCCACGCGTGGTTCGAGTCCGAGGCCGCGATGGACCGCCTGTGCGCCTTCAAGGAGCGGCCGCGCGACCAGTTCATCTACCTCTTCCCGGACCTCGCCTCGATCGAGACGCTCGCGGATGTTTCGGCCGTGCGCCTTCGCGGGCTCGAGCGGCTCCTTTCGAGTATGCGGTCGCCGATGACCATGGTCTTCCCGAGCCACGACGAGGACGAGACCACGACGGTGGCCGTGCGCGTCGTGTCCCACCCTTTCCTGCGCGCGGTGCTCCGGGGCGCCTACCCGCTCGCCTCTACGAGCGCGAACAAGCATGGCGCCGCCGCGCCCGAGTCCCTGCGAGACGTGTCGACGCAGGCGCGCGACTCGGCCGATGTCGAGGTGCGAACGCAGCTCCCGTCAGCCGGAATCCCCTCGGCTGTCGTCGACTTCGCTGTGCGCCCCGTGACGCTTCGGCGGCCGGGGGCGCTCAATGAGGGGGAGTTCCGCGCGGCCCTCAAGGCCTTTGAAGTCGTCCCGTGACACCCGCGTCACCCCAAGGGCTTTTTCCCCCCTCGCGGGTGGGGGCGCCTCCCCCCATGCCTGAAGACCTGAAGCTCACGGACGAAGCCATCGAGAAATGGCGGGAAGCCGGGAAGATCACCTCGAGGGCCCGGGAGCTTGCCGCCTCTCTCGTGGTCCCGGGCGCGAGGCTCGAGGACGTGGCCGAGCGGGTCGAAGGCTTCATCCGCAAGCAGGGCGCGAAGCCGGCGTTCCCGCTCAACTTGTCGGCCGACCACCTAGCGGCCCACTACTCGCCGGACATCGACGACCCCTTGAGGTTCGTGGCCGGCCAGCTCGTGAAGGTCGACATCGGCGCGCACGTGGACGGCTACCCGGCCGACTCCGCGATGACCGTGGAGGTGGGGGGCCAGCGCCGCTACGGGGACTACGTGCGGGCGTCCCGCGAGGCGCTTGCCGCCGGCGTCGAGACGATCGGCCCGGACGTCAGCCTCTCGAAGGTCGGCGAGGCGATCGAGCTCACGGTAAGGGCCTACGGCCTGCGGCCGATTTCGAACCTCACGGGCCACCTGATCCGGCGAAACGAGCTCCACGCCGGCAAGTCGGTGCCAAACGTCGGCGGCCACAAGGGGGACTTCGCGCGAGTCGGCGAGGTCTTCGCCATCGAGCCCTTCGCGACGAGCGGGGACGGGGAGGTCGTGAACGGCGAGCCCGGGAACATCTACAGGTTCCAAGGGGTAAGGAAGGTCAAGGACCCGGACGCGGACCGCCTCCAGAAGGCGATCGCGCGCGAGCACCCCTCGCTGCCGTTTGCCGCGCGGTGGTGCCGGACGCTCTGCGATTCCCCCAAGAAGAGCGTGAAGGCGCTTCGGAGCGCGGGCGTGCTCTACGCGTACCCCGTGCTCGTGGAGAAGGCAGAGGGGCCCGTCTCGCAGCACGAGCACACGGTCATCGTGGCCGCGTCGGGCGCGCAACTCATCACTTAACGGGAGGGGGCGCTTTCGAGGCCGGCCGCGGCGCCGCGGCCGGGGGGCGGGGCGAGGGCGCCGCGGCGATCCGGGGGCCTTTGAGGGCCCGCCTTCCAAGCACGGCCGCAAAGAGGGCCAAGAGGACGAAGGGCAGGATGATCAGGAACGCCAGCTGCCACATGCGCCCGAGGATCGCCATCGAATCGAGTTCGACCACGACCGTGACCGGCGGGTTGAGCTCCCAGACATTCGTGCGCGTGATCGCGCGCGCAAGCGTCACCTTGAGGTCCCGCTTGTCCCCGTTGAAGGCGCCGGAGGGAGCGCTTACCGTGATGTTGACGGGGAAGGACTCGTAGGGGCGAAGCGTGAGGCGGCCGTTGAGGTCCGTGCCGTTCTCGTCCTTGATGGCCACCGTCCATGAGGGGTCAGCCTTCGCGCCGTCGTAGAGCGCGACCTCGTAGTCCACAAGGACCTGTGCGTTGCCTGCGCTCACGATGTACCCGGAAAGGGTGACCGTGCCGCCCTGCGCAGAGACCCTGGACGGGCGCCCGTCGAGGATGAGCGAGTAGGACGTGACGGTCTCCACGAGGATCGAGAGGTTGAGTTGGGCCACCACGGAGGGGTTGTGGTCGACCATCGCGAAGAGCGTGAACGTGTACGTGCCCGCGCGCGCGTGTGCGGGCGCCTGCACGGTGATCGTGATCACCTGGGACGAGCCCGGCGAGGCCGCCTTCGGGCAACAGCCGATCGGCGCGGGCACCGTGATCGCGCCGCCGTCGTTCCCCTGGATGGTCTGGGGGTTGAAGGGCGCCTCCGTGACCCCCATGTCGCTCCCGGTCACCACGTGCTCGTTGAGGGGGTCCGTGTTGGCAATCTCGACCTGGATGTCCACGTAGCCGCCCGGCGGAACCTCGGGCTTGGGGTCGGGCGAGATCCGGGTGAGCTCGATGCCGAGCAAGAGGTGGGTCGTCGCGACGAACGTTGCGGTCGCGGAGGCGTTTTCGACCGCGCGCGCGGCGACCGTGCACTCGAAGGTCGTGGCGTTGCCGGACTCGGCGGGCGCATAGCCCTCGAGCGTGAGCTGCCGTTCCCCGCCCGCCTCGACGGAGGCGAAGCGCCATGTCCCCCCTTCGTCGACGAGGCCGGCACCGGCAAGGGCACGGTCCCAACCCGAGGGGGGTGCCGTCGCGTTGAAGACGATGTCCGTCGCCTTGCCGCCGTTGTTGCGGACGGTCGTAGAGTAGGAAGCGGTGCCCCCGAGCTTCACGCTCGAGTCCGTGCGCGGCGGGTCGAACACGAGCGTGATCTCACTCTGGATGATCGTGGTCGTTGTGAGGGTCGCGCGGGCCTTCAGCGGCGAGGGGTCGGAGCTTGCCTGCGCGATCACGACGATTTGCGTCGAGTTGCCCGGGCCGATGGATGCCGAAGGGGTAATGCGCAAGGTCGTAGCGCCAGATGCGGCGGCGTCGAGCGGGATGTTGTTGCTCGTGAAGGTCGCCGACCACAGGGCGGGGACCGTTTCGGTTACAAGGAGCACGGCCGTCGCCGACCCCCCGACATTCGTGACCGTGAGTTCGTAGTCGGCGGCCACGCCCTGCGTGGTGTAGCGCGTCGCGCTGTCGCCGACTTGGTCCTGCGTCGTGATCCGCAGGCCGTAGTTCACGAAGCTGAAGCTCACGGTGGCGTTGTACGAGTGGCCTTGCGTGTCGTTGACCTGGACGAGGGCCGTGTAGGCGCCGGCGGTCGAGGGTGGGTAATTCCAGTTGAAGGTCCAATTGCCGGCCGCGACCACGCCGGTCGCGTCGGCCACCAGGCCGCCCTGCGGGTCGCGCACCTGCACGGTCACCCGGGAGATGAGGGCGTCCGTGAAGGCGTTGCCGAGTGTGCCGCTGAAGAACACCGTGCGGTTGGCCGGGAGGTCGTTCGGGTAGAACGCGCTCGTGGGGCCGGCGGAGTTCGCGGTCTGCGCGGTGGGCGCGACGGGGTCGGTCACGCGGATAGCGATATGTGCATTGCGGAAGTCACCGGTCGAGAGCTGGTTCGGGCTCGTGACCTCTAGCGCAAGCGTGTGCCCCTTCAAGACGGTGCAACCCACGCGACCCGAGCTGAAATTCAGGTTCCAGAGGCCGTTGAACGGTGGCGCGCCACGTGCGATGGAAAAGCTCTCCTCGGCCAGGACGAAGTCGATGTCCAGCACCCGGATCGTAAGGTTGACGCCGGCGGAAAATGTGTTGAACCCCAAGCTGAGCTGCACGGCAAACCCCTGCCTACCGCTGCCGATGTCGACGCCGTCAATGCAGAGGTCCTTCTGTAGCCCTTCGGCCGTACGCCACACCCTTGTGGTGAAGACCTGAGGCGCGCCCACCTCATTCCCGTTGCCCGCCATCGAAAGCGTGTCATCGCGGTGGATCCACAAGGACAGGTCGACCGGCGTGCCGGCAAGAGCCGTGGGTGCGGCCCCGGCCGCCGGGAGCAGCACAAAAGCCGGCAGCATGAGCCACGCGACCGACAGGGTCGCCAATCGCCGACGACGGGGAGCCATACGCGTACTCGCGCCAGAAGGCACGCGGGGCAAATAGGTTTCGCAACTTGCCGAAGGTCTGGCGAGGGGGTGAGCGGAAATGCGGCCACCGGGATTCGAACCCGGGTTTAGAGCTTGGGAAGCTCCAGTCCTAACCGCTAGACTATAGCCGCACGTGGGGGCGCCAGGCCCGGTTGCTGGCGCGGAGCCGCGCAAGCCCGGTCGGGTCATAAATTCTTTGGGGCGAATGATCGCGGATCCCTCCGGTGGCGCGTGCGGCGGCGCCTCTCAAGTTCGGCGCGCGAAAGGAGGTCCGAGGCGAG